>NZ_JBIKJY010000010.1:0-75265 GCF_044360715.1 Flavobacterium sp. | reverse complement strand
AACTTCTTTTACAACGAAATTTTATATTTAATATAAATCTTATCAACACCTGTTAAAATCTTAATCCGAGATTGTTTTGTATATAAGTCAATTTGTAAATTTTGTTAATAACCACGTAAAAACTATTCATAAAAAAACAATAAAATGTAATAACTAAATTTTGATTTTAAATTTAAGATTTGCATTACAAATTTTAATTTCACACCAGTAAAAAACTTATTATTTTCTATCTTAAGTTATCAACACGTAATGTTAAATTAACATTAACTGATTATCAACTCATTATCAAAAAGTATTAACAACGCTCTTTTTTCGATTGATTTTTATAAAATCATTATAATAGGAAACTAATAATATTTACAAATTTACTTTATGATACGCTACATATTGATTATTTTTGTAAAACAATATTAACAACACTACTCACTATTATGACAGTATCAATTGGTAACGACCACGCGGGTCCAGACTATAAAAAAGCAATAGTTAACTTCTTAGAAAGCAACAATCATCAAGTTATTAACCACGGAACAGATACTTTTGAAAGTGTTGATTATCCAGATTTTGGTCACGCTGTGGCGAATGATGTTGCAAGTAAAAAAGCCCGTTTTGGAATTGTAATTTGTGGTTCTGGAAACGGAATAGCGATGTCAGCAAATAAACACCAAGATATTCGTGCCGCTTTATGTTGGACAAAAGAAATTGCGGAATTAGCTCGTCAGCATAATGATGCGAATATAATTTCTATTCCGGCACGTTATACTTCTATTCAACAAGCTGTGGAAATGGTAGTTACTTTTTTAAACACCGATTTTGAAGGCGGAAGACACGCAAATAGAGTGAATAAAATTGCTTGTAAATAATATTTTATGTTAATTCCGTCAATCAATTGACGGAATTAATGTTTTTAATACTTTCCACAATTATCACTATACAATTCATACAAAATCAAATTAACATTGCGGTAAAAAACTTTAAAAGGTTAATATAATTTCTTAAAAAACGTTTAAATACAGCCATTGGACAAAAATGTCGTAGAAATGTCGTAAAAAAACCATAAGACCAAATATCAATTTCATTTTAATTTTGATGAAATTTTTAAAAACATTAAAATGGAAACAATAGGATCAAAGATTTCTAAAATTAGAAAACAAAAAGGAATGTCTCAAGAAGAACTTTCTGACTTATCAAAAATTAATTTAAGAACGTTACAAAGAATTGAAAAAGACGAAAACCAACCAAGCGGCAACACATTAAGATTAATTTGTGAAACGTTACAAATTAATATTGAAGAAATTATTAATTATGGTAAAATAGAAGACAATAGTTATCTTATGTTTCTTCATTTATCTATAATTTCAAATGTAATTATTCCTTTAGGAAATATTATTTTTCCATTGATTTTGTGGCTAAACAAAAGAGAAAGTATTATAAACGTAGACAAACAAGGAAAAAATATATTAAATTTTCAAATTTTATTTTCAATAGTGAGTAATTTATTATTTTTTGTCACTGCTTATTTTAAAATATCTCATACTTTTAACACTGAAATTTTATTATACTCTTACCTTATGTTGATTGCCGTAAATACGAGTTATTCTGTCTATGCATCAATAAAAATCAAACAAAATAAAATCAAAGAATATTACATAAATCCAATTGTTTTTGTGAAGTAAATCACAATAAAATTTAAATAAAATTAATTTTTTGGAAAATAATGACCACAATCCAATTCATACAAAATCAAACTAATATTGCTGTTAAAAGCATTGAAGCTACGATACAATTACTTTCGGAAGATTGCACGATTCCGTTTATTTCTCGTTATCGAAAAGATCAAACAGGAAATTTAGATGAGGTTCAAATTGAGCAAATTGCTAAATTAAACAAGCAATTTATTGAAATTGTAAAACGAAAAGAAAGCATTTTAAAATCGATTGAGGAGCAAAACGCACTTTCGGCAGAATTGAAATCAAAAATTGAAAACAGTTTTGATTTACAAGAATTAGAAGATTTTTATTTGCCATATAAAAAGAAGAAAAAAACCAAAGCAGACACCGCGCGTGAAAATGGATTGGAACCATTAGCAAAAATAATTATGTCTCAACGAAATGATGACATTGAGTTTTTGGCATCGAAATATTTAAATGAAAAAGTTACCAATGAAGACGAAGCCCTACAAGGCGCTCGTGATATTATTGCCGAATGGATAAACGAAAATATTTTCATTCGAAAATCGTTACGAAGAACTTTTCTGCGTAAAGCCGAAATTATTACTAAAGTAGTTAAAACCAAAAAAGACGACGAAGCAGCTCAAAAATTTTCCCAATATTTTGATTGGTCTGAAAACATTACCAAAGCCCCATCGCACCGATTATTAGCTATGTTACGCGCTGAAGCCGAAGGATTTATTAAGTTGAATGTAGGTTTAAACGAGGAAGACAAAGACGAAGTAATTCATTTTATGGAAGACAACTTAATTAAAACCAACAACGAAAGTGGCGAACAAATTGAAAAAGCTATTAAAGACAGTTATAAAAGATTGTTAGAACCCGCTATTTCAAACGAAACGTTGCAAGAAGCAAAAACCAAAGCCGATATAAAAGCCATTGATGTTTTTGCAGAAAATTTACGTCAGTTGTTATTGGCGCCACCATTAGGTGAAAAACGCATTTTAGCCATCGATCCTGGCTACAGAAGTGGATGCAAATTAGTTTGTTTAGATGAAAAAGGTGATTTATTAAACAACGAAACGGTTTATCCGCACGCGCCACAAAACGATAGCGCTATGGCGATGAAAAAAATCCGTTCAATGGTTAATGCTTACAATATTGAAGCCATTTCTATTGGAAACGGAACGGCATCACGAGAAACCGAATTTTTTATTAAAAAAATTGCTTTTGATAAACCCGTTCAGGTTTTTGTGGTTTCAGAAGCAGGCGCATCGGTGTACTCGGCGAGTAAAATTGCACGTGATGAATTTCCTAATTATGATGTAACAGTAAGAGGTTCGGTTTCTATTGGAAGACGCTTATCTGATCCGTTAGCAGAATTAGTAAAAATAGATCCTAAATCAATTGGAGTTGGACAATACCAACACGATGTAGATCAAAATAAATTAAAAGAGCAATTAGATACTGTGGTAATGAGTTGTGTAAACTCGGTAGGAATTAACGTCAATACCGCAAGTAAATCGTTGTTGAGCTATGTTTCTGGAATTGGAGAAAAAATGGCTGAAAACATTATAGCCTATCGTTCAGAAAACGGCCCTTTTGAAGACAGAAAGCAACTAAAAAAAGTACCCCGTTTAGGCGAAAAAGCGTACCAACAAGCCGCAGCATTTATTCGTATTAAAGACGGTAAAAACCCGTTAGATAATTCGGCAGTGCACCCGGAAGCGTATGCAATTGTTGAAAAAATGGCAAAAGATTTAGGTGTTAAAACAACAGATTTGATTGCCAACAAAGAAAAAATAGCACAAATACAACCAGAAAATTATATTACATCTGAAATTGGAATTTTAACACTAAAAGACGCTTTAAAAGAGTTAGAAAAACCCGGTTTAGATCCAAGAAAAGCCGCTAAAGTTTTCGAGTTTGACCCAAATGTTCGAACGATTAAAGATTTAAAAACAGGTATGATTTTACCCGGAATTGTGAATAATATTACCGCTTTTGGTTGTTTCGTGGATATTGGAACAAAAGAAAGTGGTTTGGTGCATATTTCGCAATTAAAAGCTGGTTTTGTATCCGATGTAAACGAAGTGGTAAAACTTCATCAACACGTGCAAGTAAAAGTGGTTGAGGTAGATGAAGCAAGAAAACGTATTCAGTTGACGATGGTTTTGTAATTATTAGAGAAACGCATTCCAAAGGAAAACATTTTTTTCTCTTTTTTTCTCTTCTTCATCGTTCCCGTAGCTCCACCAATCTTTTGTTTTGTCTTCAATAAGTGTCCTAAATTCTAAATTAGAAAACATTTTTTTAGCGGTTATAGGTTTTATTTCAGTTGGATTTGTAACGGTTAAGTTTACTTTGGTTGCTATGTAAGAAGTATATAATCTTGGTATTGTAAGACCTAAAATCATTCCAGGTAATCCATTTATTGAACAAGGTCCGCCACTAATGGTGATATCATCGGTATAAAATGCAAAAATATACACATCACCAAAAATTTTTCCAACAGCTTTACGGCAATTATAACCAGCAATTTCACGGTTTTCGTTAGTAATTCTCCATTCAATTGGCGCAATACTGTCTGAAATTACAATAGTTGAACCAACCACTTGTTTTTGTGAACTCATAGAGTTTGTATTAAAATCATAATACCAACTTTTTTCTTCGTCTTGGTCTTTTTCATTTTTTGGAATTCTTGTTTTTTCGCTCCATCGATTAAATTTGAAGAGACTTTTATTGTCTGTAAAACTGTATGTCCAATAAGATGTTTTAAGTTCTGAAAGACTTTCTTTCATCATTTCATCCCAACTAGTATTACTCATATTTTTCTTGACATTGGTATTTACCTCAAACTCAATTTCGGCTTTGTCAACAAATTGCTGTGCCGTTGAGCAAAAGCTAAAAAACAACATTGCTGCTACTAAATATACTGATTTCATCACTTTTCTTTTTTAATTATTGTTTATTTTTAAAATTCCAGATAAAACCAATCATAGCATAGCGTTTAAGTCTATCATTCTGTTCTTCTCCAATTACGTTGCCATAGTTATATCGTTCAATTCCAATGTTTTGATTAAGAATATCTCTAACCAAAAAGTAGGCAGTAAATTCATCATTTTTAAAAGTGCGTTGTACTCTTGCATTCCAAATTTGATTCGTAAGATTACTCTGAAAATCATCCGTTTTTTGTCGAGTATATAAGTTATAATCTGTGCTAATTTTCCAATTTTTACTTAAATAATAGCTTGCATCTATACTTAAATTATAGGTATTAAATGAGTTTACTTCGTTGTTAAGTGACGTACTATTTCTATTATTTGAAAATTGATTATTGATGTAAAATTCATAACTTTTTTCTTCTGATTTAGAAAAATAAAACGAAAAATTTGAATTTATATTCTTTGAATTGTTCAGAACATTATTAATACTTATCATCGATTTATTATAACTAATTGAAGGATTAATTCCGGCATCCAAATCAAACTTTTTTATTTTAAAACCATATCCCATATAAAAATTACCAGAAAAATTACCGTTGGTATTGATTGCTTTAGAGATAGTTTTTGCGTTATCTATATCAATATCTCTGTTATAAGTAATTAAATTCGACGTAGTTCTAAAATTAACGCCTTGATACATATGAGATTCGCTCAAGATATTATAATTATTATGAGAAATATTTATACTATTTGTAAAAGATTGCTTTAAGTCAGGATTTCCAATAATTTGATTAAAAAAATCTTGATTGTTTCGCAAGGGTTGTAATTGGTCAATCGTTGGTTGCGATGTTGAGCCATTATAATTGATTCTTAAATTACCATTATTTTTGTATTTATAAGAAAAACTGGCTGATGGAAAAAGATTGGTATAATTTCGTTTGTACTCTTTATTGAAGGTTTGGTCAATTAAATCAAAAAAGGTAAAACCAAATCCACTACCAAAGCTATAATTTATTTTTTTTGAGTTATAACTCATTATAAAATTGGGTTTGTTAACTACAATAGTTTGTTCAAATTGATTTGACAGTCCACTATTCAGTAAATCATATTGGTTCGATAAAGTTGAAAAATCATACGTTAATTGATTGTTTTTTCCTGTATTGTAAGCAATTTGATAACCAAGTTGCAACGCCCAATTTTTAGCAATCGGCTCAGTATAAACAAGATTTACATTCGTATTTTGAGTTGTTTTTTTACCAATTTTGTTTTGATTAAGGCTTATAATAGAAGAAGAAATTCCTGAAATAAAACTTTCATTATCAGATTTTAAATAATTATCAGAATCATTATTTAAACTGCTCCAAGACAAGTTCATTGAAAAAGTACGACGTAATTTTGCAAACTTATGTTTAAACAAAACAGAAGCCATTAATGATTGCTTTTCTGAATTTGTTTCCAGATTTTTTTGACTATTATTTTTTAAAACGCCATTTTCATCAGTAGTAGTTCCATTGGTAAATTCATTACTTTTAGTAGCATAAAAATTTGTTTTTGCATTTATTTTAATCGTATTTAATGAATCTAATTTTATATCATAAGACGCATTTAATTTATAATTTTTTCTTGTTACGTTTGTAGCGGTAGAAGTATTTTCATTTAGTTGTGTTTCACCAATTTGTGTTCTATTATTTCTTTTATTAGTATTGGTGTAGTTTTGAGTATTAAATTTAGGCGAGAAATTTAAAGTTTGTTTGTCGTTCCATTTATTGTTGTAATGTAATCCACCATTCGTGTTTTTTATAAAACCATTTTGCGTATCCACTTGCGGTTCGTCATCATTATTGCCTCCAATCCATTGGTAACTAACGTTTCCATCATCATCCATATTCATCGTAACATCGCTGTTTTCACCACCAAATTTATCGCTATCCTCCCAATTTAAACCGTCCTGACCCGTATTTCCATTTAATAAAAACGCTGAAATTTTCCTTTTTCCTTTAAAGGCACTTAACATCAAATTGCTATTATACCTTGGGTCTAGCTCTTCTAATGGCCCAGCAGAGTTGTCTATTTTTCCAAAACGTCCTTTCTTTTTATCTTCCTTAAGTTTGAGATTTATTGTTTTTTGACTTTTCCCATCGTCAATTCCTGTAAATTCTGCTTGATCGCTTTTTTTATCAAATACTTGTACTGTTTTAACTGCATCGGCACGAAGATTTTTTGTAGCCATTCCTGGGTCGTCACCAAAAAATTCTTCACCATCCACTAGAACTTTTTTAACCGATTCGCCCATCGCTTTGATTTCTCCGTTCTTATCAACTTGAATACCAGGAAGCTTTTTTAATAATTCTTCCACATTTGCGTTTACATCAACTTTATAATCACTTGCTCTATAGCTAGTTGTATCACCTTTAATTCGTATTGAACCACCTTTAATAATTACTTCTTCTATTAATTTGCTTTTATTAAATAGCCCGATTGTTTCTTGTTTATTTTCATTTTCTTTTATTTCTATTTCATCTACATAGTCGGCAAATTGACTATTTGATATGCTCAAAATATATTTTCCTGATTTGATGTTTTTAATTAAAAACTTGCCTTCTTTATCTGATCTTGTAAATCGATACAAAATAGAATCTTTAGGCGTTATTAAAGCTATTACGGCATTTTCAACAGGTTTTTTTTCTAAATCATTAACTTGCCCAGAAAGGGTTCCTTTTTGAGAAAAGGATGAAATCGAAAATAATAGGAAAGCAACAAGTAAGTAATTACATTTTAACATAATATATTTTTAGGGCTTAAAAAATCTCAGTTCTTTCCAACAAAAATAAGGAAACAGTTGTTATTTAAATTGGTTTTCAATTAAATAAACGAGTTTTATTAAAAAATATTTTACTAAAGCGTAAACTTTTTACTATAATTCAAGAAATAACCTAAAACAAAAAATTCCAAATTCCAAGTTGTTAAATTTGGAATTTGGAATTTTTTTATTGGAATTTAAAAAAATTTATTCTTTAGTTTCCTCTTCTTTTTTAGCTACTGGCGTTTCGTCTTCACCTTTAGCTGCTTTTTTAAATTCCTTGATACCGCCACCAAGTCCTTTCATTAATTCTGGAATTTTTTTACCTCCAAAGAATAAGACAACAACAGCAATAATAATAATCCACTCTGTTCCACCAATGGCTCCTAAAGTTATATATAAAGAATTCATTTTGTTTAAATTTAAAATTTATACCACAAAGGTACATAAAAAAATAAAACACAAATAAAATTATTCTTTTTTATTGGCACAACTTGTCCCGAATCTCGAGATTTACTAATTGGCACATTCGCTAATTATCTTATATTTGTATAAAATCTGGTGATTTGTCTTAAAAAAGACTAAAAACAAAACCGACAAGTATGTCAATTAAAGCAATTGCAGCTAAAATACTCGCTAAATATTCTCATTTTCAAACGCAAAAATGGGCGAACGAACCTGTTGCTTCGCAAGAAAAAGTATTTAAATCCTTATTGCGTGAAGCAAAAAAAACGCAGTTTGGAAAAGAGCATCACTTTTCAAACATCAACTCATTTGAAGATTTTGCCAAGCAAGTGCCTGTTCGAGATTACGAAGATTTAAAATCCTATGTAGATAAAGTTGTAGCTGGCGAATCGGATGTTTTATGGAAAGGTAAACCGTTGTATTTTGCAAAAACTTCAGGAACAACTTCAGGCGCGAAATACATTCCGCTAACGGCAGAATCGATGCCATTTCATATTCAGGCTGCGAAAAACGCCATTTTAAGTTACATTCATGAAACGGGTAAAGCCGATTTTGTTGACGGAAAAATGATTTTTTTACAAGGAAGTCCAGAAATGGAAGAAAAAAATGGAATTAAATTAGGAAGGCTTTCAGGAATTGTAGCGCATTATGTGCCAAAATATTTACAAAAAAACCGATTACCAAGTTGGAAAACCAATTGTATTGACGATTGGGAAACCAAAGTCGATGCCATTGTAGAAGAAACATTTCATCAAAATATGACGGTGATTTCAGGCATTCCAAGTTGGGTACAAATGTATTTCGAAAAATTAAAAACAAAATCGAGTTTGCCTGTTGGCGAGTTGTTTAAAAACTTCAATTTATTCATTTATGGCGGTGTAAATTACGAACCTTATCGTGCTAAATTTGAACAATTAATAGGTAGAAAAGTTGATTCAATTGAATTATTTCCTGCTTCTGAAGGGTTTTTTGCCTATCAAGATTCGCAAACTGCAAAAGGGATGTTATTGCTACTGAATTCTGGAATTTTCTATGAGTTTATTAAAGCCGATGATTTTTTCACAGAAAACCCTAAACGCCTCACAATTAGCGAAGTAGAAATTAACGTAAATTATGTTTTGATTATTTCTACCAACGCCGGACTTTGGGCATACAATATTGGCGATACAATTGCGTTTACCTCTACAAAACCGTATCGAATAATTGTTACCGGAAGAATTAAACATTACATCTCTGCTTTTGGCGAACACGTGATTGGAAAAGAAGTAGAAACCACTTTGCAAAAAGCCATTTCAGGAACAAATATAAGCGTAAATGAGTTTACGGTTGCGCCACAAATTACTCCGAAAAGCGGTTTACCGTATCACGAATGGTTAATAGAATTTGATTCGGAACCAGAAGATTTGGAAACTTTTGCATTAAAAATTGATGCAGAAATGCGCCAACAAAATGTGTATTACGACGATTTAATAAAAGGAAATGTATTGCGAACACTTGTGATTACGAAAGTGGCAAAAAATGGTTTTCAAAACTATATGAAATCCATCGGAAAATTAGGCGGACAAAACAAATTACCAAGATTAAGCAATGATAGAAAAATTGCTGATTTTTTTGAAGTGTAAATAAAGAAATTATTAACTTTCTATATACAAAAAGCGAACGAAAACGGACTATAGAATAAATTTATTACCTTTGTTGGTTATAAAATAGAAATTAATGAGAGACATTAAAAACATTTCGCGTTCTCGGGCGCAAGAATCGTCGGCAGCTATCGAACGATTGTACATTACTATGCGACACTTATTTAACAGAGGTTTTTACAAACCAATGGGTGTTTCAGGAGAAACCTTACGTGAAGCTTTATTATCCTTACGACCAGAAATTTATGGTTCTATTGCAGAGGAAAAAGTAGAGTTAAACGGATTATTATACGTGATTGAGCGTTTACCAGTAGGTATCGAACAATGTCGTTATATTAATTTAACGTCGGATGAAGGCTATGCGAATTCGCACTTTAAAGCCATCGTTCCGCCAAAAAGAAGAAGAAATTGTTATCGTATAGATGACGAACAAATGAATATTGAAATTACCCGTGGTCGTTCGGATATTTATGATATTTTAACACACCTTACGTTTATTTTCATCGAATCACATAAAATTAAAGATAGAGTTTTAATTGACGATGAAGGCTTGGTATCTCGCGATTGGCAAAAACTGGAACAATTCGCCCTTCAAACTAAAAAACTAACACCTATAGATAGAGAAATTGCGATGTCGCACTTGTCTAATGTTTTAGGAAGAACCTTTGCAGAAGTTCAAGACATTTATGATGGTTTTGCCACAACTGAAGCTCCAGAACGTTTTTTACAAATTATATATTGGTTAGGAAAAATTGCAATTGAAGAAATTGTAGATAATAACAAGCGCACGATTACTTTTAGTCCGATTTTAAGAGAACGATTAGGGCATCATATTTACGGAGAAATTTGGGCAAATAACATTAAAGAAACGCTTAGCAAAAATAACTTATTAGAAAGACCGATTCATATAATAAGTGCGAATATGCACAGTGTAATGAATTCTGTTTTTGCACCTGCGGTTTTAGCAACAAAATATAAAGGAAAAGAAGCGTTTCAAATTTATGAAGACTTAAGTTCGTCTTCTCACAAAGAGTTACGTAAAAAAGTGGAAGATGTTGCGTTACAAAACGGAATGATTTCGCTGCCAGACACTTCAGGAACAAACATTGATGTGCAGATTTTTGACACTGCGAAATTCGATTGGAAAAAAACAGCTTTTCCATCGGCAACAATAAAGGAAAAACCAGTACTTATTGTAATGGATTATGCTTTTGGTGAACAAGCGTACGAAACCATTGATGAACTATTGAAACCGTATAAAGTTGATAAAACCAAGACACTATTAAATGTGGAATCGGTTTCTATAATGGGAAAAGCCGGAATTTTAGAAGGCGGAAAAGGCGACATTATGATTCCAAACGCACACGTGAATGAAGGAACTGCAGATAATTATCATTTCGAAAACGAACTTACAAAAGAAATGTTCGAAGGAAATGGAATACCCGTTTTTTCAGGACCTATGATAACGGTTTTAGGAACGTCTTTACAAAATAGAGATTTACTAAAATTTTTCCACGAATCCACTTGGGAAGCCATTGGTTTGGAAATGGAAGGTTCGTATTATCAAAAAGCCATTCAATCTGCTTCAAGAATTAGAAAAAGCATCAACACAAATGTAAAAGTAAGATACGCATATTACGCCTCAGACAACCCTTTAGAAACGGGAAGCACTTTAGCTTCTGGAGGTTTAGGAACTACTGGTGTAAAACCAACGTATTTAATTACCATTAAAATATTAGAACAAATTTTTAACGTAAACTAAGATTATGAGTACAAATTCTCAAGAGCAAGAAATTGATTTAAGCCAAATTGGAAAAAGCATTTCAAAAGGCTTTCAAAAAGTAATAAACAATTGTTTCGATTTGTTGTTTTTTATTCAAAAGAAATTTTTAATTGTTTTTACTATATTAGTTATTGGAGGCGGTTTAGGTTTTTATTTAGACAAAGAACCTAACTATACAAATGATATTGTAGTTTTTCCTAATTTTGGGAGCAATGAGTATTTGTACGATAAAATAAATTTAATTTCTTTAAAATTAAAAGAAAAAGACAAAGCGTTTTTTACAAAAATTGGAATTAAAAACATTAAAGATTTTGTTTCTATTGATATTCAACCCATTAACGGAATTTATAATTTTATTAATTCAGAAAGCCAGAAAAACAATTTTGAATTGGTTAAATTAATGGCAGAAGATGGCGATTTAGAAAAAATAATTGAGGATCCAACTACCAGTAAAAACTATTATTTACACGGCATAAACATCAAAACCGCGATAGCTTACCAGCAAAAAGACTTAATTGACCCTATATTAAACTATTTACAACAGTCGGAATATTTTATTAAACTTCAGAAAATTCAACAAAATAATTTAGAAGAAAAATTAGTAGCTAACAAGTCATTAATCACTCAGATTGATCAAATTGTTTCAAGTTTAAGTCAAAATAAAATAGGAAGCGGTGTTTCAATATCTGAAAACACAGGTATTAGTGATATTATTCAAAAAAAGGACAATTTAATTTTTGAAAACCAAAAATTAGCAACCAACCGATTAGAGTTTGAAAAAATTATTAAAGATCAGGATATTGTATTAAATCAAATGAATACAAGCGGTGCAAACAATAAATTAAAATTTATTTTACCGTTATTGTTTGTATTGTTTTATTTATTAGGATATTGGTTTTCAAAAGTATATAAACAACAAAAACAAAGAATTAAAGCATAATGAAACACATTTTAGTAACTGGCGGAGCCGGATTTATTGGCGCAAATTTTGTCCCATATTTTATAGCAAATAATCCAGAGTATCATTTAGTAAATTTAGACGCATTAACTTATGCAGGTAATTTAGAAAATGTTTCTGAAGTAGAAAACCATGAACGATATACTTTTGTAAAAGGTGATATTGTGGATGGTGAATTTATTAAAGAATTGTTTGCAAAATATCAATTTCATGATGTTGTTCACTTCGCAGCAGAAAGTCATGTAGATAATTCTATTTCTGGTCCTGAAGCGTTTATTAAAACTAATGTGTTAGGAACATTTAACCTTTTAGATACAGCCAGAAAACTATGGATGTCTGCTCCAAATCAGTATAACGAAGCATTCAAAAACGCGCGTTTTCACCATGTTTCTACGGATGAGGTATATGGAACTTTAGGCGAAACAGGTTTGTTTGAAGAAACCACGCCATATGCGCCAAATAGCCCATATTCAGCATCTAAAGCAGGTTCAGATATGATTGTTCGTAGTTATTTTCATACCTATGGAATGAATGTAGTAACTACTAATTGTTCTAATAATTACGGACCAAAACAACATAATGAAAAACTAATTCCTACTATTATTCGTAAAGCATTGGCTGGAGAAAACATTCCAATTTACGGAGACGGAAAAAACGTACGAGATTGGTTATACGTTTTAGACCACTGTAAAGGAATTGAGTTAGCATTTAAAACCGGAAAATCTGGTGAAACGTATAATGTTGGAGGAAGAAACGAACGTAATAATTTACAAATTGTAGATACCGTTTGTACTATTTTAAATCAATTAAAACCAAAAGCAACAGGAAAATACCAAGATCAAATTACATTTGTAACAGACCGTCCTGGCCACGATTTACGTTATGCAATTGATGCCACAAAAATTGAAACAGAACTTGGCTGGAAAGCAGATGAAAACTTTGAAACAGGAATTAAAAAAACAATTGAATGGTACTTGAAAAAGTTTCAAGTTTAAAGTTATTTTTGTTTCAAGTTAATTAACCTGAAACCTGAAACCTGAAACTTTAAACAAATTAAACAAAAAAACTATGAAAGGAATTATATTAGCCGGAGGCTCAGGAACACGTTTACACCCGTTAACATTAGCGGTGAGTAAGCAATTAATGCCAATTTATGACAAACCCATGATTTACTATCCGCTATCAACTTTGATGTGGGCAGGAATCAACGAAATTTTAATTATTTCTACCCCACACGATTTGCCTTTGTTTCAACACTTATTAGGCGACGGAAGCAGTTTAGGGTGCAGATTTGAATATGCCGTACAAGAACATCCAAACGGTTTAGCCGAAGCATTTATTATTGGAAAAGAATTTGTGGGTAACGACAAAGTAGCCTTAGTTTTAGGCGACAATATATTTTACGGAACTGGATTGGCCGAATTACTTCAAGCCAACAACAATCCAGATGGCGGAATTGTGTATGCATACCATGTACACGATCCAGAACGTTATGGCGTGGTAGAATTTGACGCAACAGGAAAAGTGCTTTCTATTGAAGAAAAACCTACAGCACCTAAATCAAATTATGCCGTTCCTGGAATTTATTTTTACGATAATTCTGTGATTGAAATTGCAGCGAACATACAACCAAGTCACCGTGGCGAATTAGAAATTACCGATATTAATAAAGCCTATTTAGAACAAGGTAAATTAAAAGTTAGTATTTTAGACAGAGGAACGGCTTGGTTAGACACCGGAACATTCCAGTCGTTAATGCAAGCCGGGCAATTTGTTCAGGTTATTGAAGAACGTCAAGGATTAAAAATCGGCGCTATTGAAGAAGCAGCATATAAAATGGGTTTCATCAATGCAGAACAATTAAAAAAACTAGCCGAACCATTACTAAAAAGCGGCTACGGAACACATTTAATGAGCATAATTTAATACTCAATTTGTCAATTAGCCAATTTGTCAATTAATTAGTTGTACGCGAACATTGGCACATTGAACATTGACACATTGAACATTGTCTAATTGACAAATTGAACACATGAAATTTATAGAAACCAAATTAAAAGGCTGTTTTATTTTAGAGCCAAATGTAATACAAGATGACCGCGGCTATTTTATGGAGAGCTTCAATGAGAATACTTTTTATAAAGGCATTGGTCAAAAAGTTACTTTTGTACAAGACAATCAGTCCTTTTCTTCAAAAGGAGTCTTACGAGGATTACATTATCAAACCGGAGAACATGCACAAGCTAAATTAGTGCGTGTTTTACAAGGTGAAGTATTAGACGTTGCAGTAGATTTAAGACCTAATTCTGAAACTTTTGGACAATACGAAACGGTACTTTTAACAGCAGAAAATCAAACTCAATTTTTTATTCCGAGAGGTTTTGCCCACGGATTTTTAGTATTGAGCGAAACAGCAACTTTCTTTTACAAATGCGATAATTTCTACAATAAAGAAAGTGAAGGCGGATTAATTTATAACGATTCTACTGTAAATATAGATTGGAATTTTCCTTACGAACAATTAATTATTTCAGAAAAAGATCAAATATTACCCACTTTAGACAACGCAATAAAAGTATGGTAGTTTTAGTTACAGGCGCAAACGGACAATTAGGACAAGCTATACAGTCGGTTGTTGGAAATTATCCTTCAATCGATTTTGTGTTTTGTTCGTCAGTAGAATTAAATATCACTGATAAAAGTAATTGCGAAACCATTTTCGAAAAACATAAACCACAATTTTGTATTAATGCAGCTGCTTATACAGCTGTTGACAAAGCGGAATCGGAATCAGAAAAAGCATACGCTATAAATGTTACAGGCGCGCAAAATTTAGCATTCGTTTGTAAAGCGCACAACACCGTTTTATTGCACGTTTCAACCGATTTTGTTTTCGACGGCTTAGCAACTCAACCTTATTCAGAAGGTGCCGTTCCAAATCCAACAGGCGTTTATGGAATAACCAAATTACAAGGGGAACAAGCCATACAAAACACTTGGGAAAAGCATTTTATCATTAGAACCTCTTGGGTATATTCGCAATTTGCCAATAATTTTATGAAGACGATGTTGCGATTGGCATCAGAAAGAGATAGTTTATCGGTAGTTTCAGACCAAATTGGTACACCAACAAATGCTGTTGATTTAGCAGAATGCTTGTTAACTATTATCTCTTTCGACATTCGACATTCGACATTCGACCGCTATGGAATTTACAATTTTAGTAACGAAGGCCAATGTTCTTGGTACGATTTTGCTAAAGAAATATTTAAAGTAAATAACATTTCCATAAATTTACAAGCTATTCCAACATCTGCATATCCCACGCCGGCTAAAAGACCAGTATATAGTGTTTTGGACAAAAGTAAAATAAAAAAGGAATTTGGTATTGAGGTTAAGGATTGGGAAGTAAGTTTGAAAAATTATTGATTTAAATTAATTTTATTCAGAAACAAAATAAAAACAATAAAATTTCGTTATTTAAATAAAAAACATAATTTTGTAAAAAATAAAAATAAAAAACATGAGAAAAAATTTTTTGTTAATTACTACAATGATGGTTTTATTATTAACTTCATGTGGTAAAAAGGAAGAAGTTAAGGACGAAACTCCAAAAGTAAATCCTAAAACGTTTAAAGTAGAAATTGAAGGAACTTTTAAAAAAGATGATGAGTTAATTTTATTTTGGAAAGACAAGTCAATTTCTTTTTTTGATGATAACCATACTATTTATCAAGGAATTAAAGGAAGTATTGTGCCTCAAAAAGTAGTTTTTGAATTTCAAGAAGGCGACATGCCAAACGACATAAGACTTGATATTAGTTCAAAGAAAGAACAAAATGAAATTACTTTAAATTATATCAAACTTGAGCAAGAGAGTCGTTCGTTTATGATTTTAAAAGATAAATTTACTGAGTTTTTTAGACCTAACGAGTTTATCAGTTTAGACGCTAAAACAGGCATAATAACAACTAAAGAAATTAATGGTGCTTACGACCCAATATTTTTCACAACACCAATATTTTTCCCTCAGATGGAAGCGGTTTTAATGACTAGGTTTTAAATGCTTTTTAATAAATGATTTCTAAAAAAGCAGAAAAAATAAAACGGTTAGCGAGAAAAGATTTTATTTTAAATTTTTTCTCGCTAACTGTTTTTCAAGCTGTTGAGTTATTAATTCCTCTTATAACCATCCCGATAATTATAAGTAAAGTTGGTGCAGAAAAATTTGGGCTTATTAGTTTTGCCATCGTTTTTTCTTTCCTTTTTCAAATATTTGTCGATTTTGGCTTTAACACTATTTCTACTAGGGATATATCTATAAATAAAAAGGATTTCAAAATAGTTTCACAAATTTTTAATGAAACATTGAATTCAAAAATTATATTATCTTTAATTTGTTTGTTTTTTTATATTAATATTATTCTATTTTTCGACAAATTTAATTCCGATAAAGAAATTTTTATTTTCACCTTCATTTCTTTTATTTTTCAGTCTTTAATACCATTTTGGTTTTTTCAAGGCTTGCAAGAATCTAAATACATTACTATTTCTAGTTTTATTGGTAGGTTTATTTATTTATTATTTATCATACTTTTTATAAAATCGGAAAATGATTATTTACTGGTACCAGTATTTAATGCAATTGGATTTTTAATTTCATTTGCTATCACTTTTTTTATAATTTATAAAAAATTCAAAATTAAAATCAAGCTAATTCGAATAGAACAATTTAAAAACCAATTAAAAAAAGGTAAGTTTATGTTTCTTTCAGAATTTAAATTATACTTTATATCTTATTTTAATGTTTTGTTACTAGGTCTAATATCCGGAAACGTAGCTGTTGCTTATTTTGTTGGAGCCGAAAAAATTATTAAAGCTATTAGTAACATGTTTGCACCAATACAAAATTCTTTATTACCTATTTTAGCAATAAATCTCAACAATAATAAAAAAGAAACAATTAGATTAATAAAAAAAATATTACCAATTACTATTGTTCTTTTATCTATTTTTTCAATTTTTCTTTTTTATCATTCCGAAAACATAATAGTTTTGATTTTAGGCATTGAAATGAATAATAGCATAATTGTTTTCAAAATATTGGCTTTTGTACCCTTGTTGACTTTTTTAGATTTGTTTTTTGGAAAGCAAATTTTATTAAATTTAAAAAAAGAAAAACAATTTTTTAAAGTCATTTTAATTGTAGCAATAATTAACGTTCCTATAATTTTTTATTTTATTAATAATTATAGCTACATTGGCGCTGCAATTGCTCAATTAACCTCACTCTTTTTTTTAGTTAATGGTATGTTTTACTTTTCTTATAAAACTTTAAAAGAAAAATAACACTTACTTTTTTACAAGTTTCAACAAAAATAATGTGTTTTTAATTTGTATATTTGGGGATAAATTTTTCTTTTCTAAACTATATTTCTAAAAAAGCAATGAGATTAAAAAAAGCAATTGAAGTATTATTTACTATAGGGATATTTTTTTTACCCTTTAATGAGTACGAAGGTATTCCTTTCTTGGGAGAATACAAGTCAGAGGCCGCAGCCTTGTTTTTTGTATTAGCTTTTATTTTAATTTGTTTTTATTCGGTTTATACAAATAAAATTTATTTGCCTTATACAAATAAAATTTATTATGCACTTTTTCTATTTTTATTTGTATGTTTTATTAGCATTCTAATAAATTTTTATCAAGTTTTTGGATATAAATTTAAACAAACCCCTGGTATATTTAGGTTTATAAGACAATATTTTTCTACAATACTTTCAACTATTATTTTTTTTCAAATTTATTGGTTTGTACTAAAAGACAAAACAGTAGTTGAAATTACTTTATTATTAAGAAAAATTTTTTCCATTTCTTTTAGTTTTGTTTTTTTTTATGGATTTATTGAAACGCTTATTTCCTTTTTTGGTTTTGCTTTTTTAAATCCAATCTTGGATTTGTTTGATTATTTGCCTTTTATAGAAGTTAGTTATCATGCAGAAGGAAGAATCTCCAGTGTTTCATATGAACCACCATTTTTAGCAATTTATTTAATCACTATTGCAGGCTGGATGTTTAGTTATATCTTAACAAGTTCTTCTAAATTAAGATACATACCTACTGTATTAGTTTTAATACTTACATTTTTTTCGGGTTCTAGGACTGCGTTAATTGTAATTACATTACAATTAATTATTTTCTTAGTTTATTTATATAAGTATTATGGGTATAAGCAACGAATTTTATCTTCTTTAAAATATTTTACATTAATCGTTTTCTGTTTAGGAATTTTTGCAGGTATTAAGTTTAACAAAGTAATTGAAGAAAAGTTAGAGTCATTAGATTTTATAGGTAATATTAAATCTAATGTTTCAAACAGATCTAGGTTAGGAATTCAATATACTTCTTTACTAATATTTGTGAAAAATCCAATTTTTGGTGTAGGATTTGGTCAGCAAGCTTATGTTGCCAGAAAACTTTATCCAGGATGGGTTACAAGAGATAATTACGAGTTTGAAATTTGGTATAACAATCAGCGAGAAAAATCGTTTCCTCCAGGTTATAATTTATATATAAGACTTTTAGCTGAATTAGGAATAGTTGGTTTTTCAATTTTTGTATATTTTCAGTTTTTAATGTTAAAAGAAGCACGAAGACTATCAAAATTTCAAAATAAAGATTTTCAAATTTTAGGAATTATTTTGTTTGTTACCACAATAGGATTATTTATTAATTGGATGCAAATTGACACCTTTAGAATTTACGGGGTATGGATTTCTTTAGCAATTCTTATAAAAACATCAGCATATAAACATGAATAATGTAATTATTTTAATACCACATTTTAACAATTTCACAGGGTTGTCTAATTCTATTTTTTCAATTGCAAAAGAGGAAAAGGTTGATGTGTTAATTGTAGACGACGGGAGCACTACAAGCATAATAAAGGAAAGTGAACTTTTAAAATTTAAAAAATTTAATGGAACAATTTCATTTATTTATAACAAAGAAAATTTAGGAATTGAGCATGTATTAAACCAAGGGTTACAACACATAAATTCCGAAAACACATACGAGTATATCGCCCGATTAGACTGCGGAGATTTGTGTTTAGAAAATAGATTTTCTTTACAAGAGGAATATTTAGAAAAGAATCCTACTTGTAAATTAGTTGGAAGTAACGCAATTGCAATTGATTTAAACGGGAAAGAGCTTTATAAAACTATACTTCCAGAGTTTTCTAGTAAAATTAAAAACAAAATGTTTGTAAACGCTATGTTTTTGCATCCAACCGTTATGTTTTGTTCTTCATTAATTAATGAAATTGGATTTTATCCAACAGAATATAAAGCAGCTGAAGATTATGCTTTTTTTTTTAAAATAGTACAAAAATATCAGACACATAATATTCAGAAATGCTTATTAAAATATGAAATAAATCCCAATGGAATTTCTTTATCTATGAGAAACCAACAAGTATCAAGTAGAATTCAAATAATAAAAGACAATTTTTATTTTGGGTATTGGCCAATATATGGATTATTAAGAAATTATGCTTTAAGATATTTAATTTCACAAAAAATCATTAACTGGATAAAAAATCATAAATAATGAAATCCCATTTCACTCTAAATAATATCGCTGAGTACTTATTGTATTTAACGATTTTTTCTCTTCCTTTTTCTATGGGACTTCCTAATATTCTTTTAGGTTTGAGTGTTTTGATTTTTATAATAAAAGCATTGAAGAAACAAGAATTTGAGTTTAATAAATCTCTTAAAATAATAGTTTTTTTAATAGTGTATTTGACGCTTAATTTCACATTAAAAGGACAATTATCAAGCAACATATCAATGCTTGCGAGATTGCTAATAATTCCTTCTTTTTTAGTTTTACTACTTCAAGGTAATATAGAAAATATTTTAAAAGCCTTTAAGTTATCTTATGTAGCGCTAACCTTTTTAGTAATGACTAAAATTATAATATATTATGTTAACTATGGTGATTTAAACTTTAGTACGGTTAAAGAATTTCATACTTTATTGTTTATTGATAGACCCTATTTTGGATTTGTTTCATTAATTGGAATAATTTTGAATTTAAAGGATCTGATACAACATAAAAAACATAAATATTTAATATACGCATTAACAATAATTTCAATTATATTAATTTATATTATTGCTGCTCGTCTTACAATAATAACAACTTTTATTTTACTTTTTATTTTCGTTTTCAAAAAAATTCAAATAAGTATTTTCAAAAAAATGATTGTACTAGTTACATTAAGTATCGTTTTTTTTACAAGTTTGATTTTAAACAAAAACTTTATAAATAGATTGGTTATTAATCAGGGGGTAACCTCATTTATAGATTATGAACCAAGATTTGTCATTTGGCCATGCGCAACAAATTTATTGGCAGAAAACGCAACAAACTTTATTGTTGGTTCAGGTGGTTTTACAGAAACACAACAAGAACTTTGTAATTGTTATGAAAAGAGTATTGATAAAGAGGACAAAAGAGATTGGTATTTAGAAAGAAAATTCAATACACATAATCAGTTTTTGGGATTTTTATTAGTTGGAGGAGTAATTGGTTTACTAATCTTTTTTTACCTATTGTATCAATTATTTCAAACATCATATAAAAACATATATTTGTTTTCAATTTGGCTTAGTTTTGTGCTTTTTCTAATTTTAGAAAACATCTTTTACAGACAATTTGGTTGCTATCTGATAGCAATTATTATTTTATTTTTAACTCAAAAGAATAATGAAAAAAACGAAAATAGTACACATTCTTAATTCCGTTGGTGGTGTAGATATTTCATTAAGATTAATTCTTAAGAATATCGATTCAAAAAAATTTGAAAACATTGTTATTCATGGAAAAAGCGACACATCAATTACGTTTGAAAATAAAGAAAACGATAAAATAAAATCTTTTAAATTAAATATTGTTAGAAATATAAATCTTTTAAAAGATTTAACTGCACTATACCAAAGTTATAAAGTTTTAAAAAACGAAAAACCAGATTTAATTCATGCTCATAGCGCTAAAGGCGGAGTATTAGGCAGGGTTTTGGGGTTTTTGTTTAATACACCAGTGTTGTATACCCCCCAAGCTTTTTCTTATCTTTCAACACAAAATAAACTTAAAAAGAGAATATATTTATTAATTGAAAAAGCATTAAAAACGAAAAACAATTATATCGTTGCTTCATCAAATTCTGAATTGAACAGAGCCATAAATGAAGTGAAGTATCCCAATTCAAACACTTTTTTATTTAATAATTGTATTAACCCTATTCAACTTGATTTAAACGGCGATAATAAATATAATTTACCGAAGGATTTTATTTGTACAATTGGGAGACCATGTTATCAAAAAAACATCGAATTAATGATCGATGTTTTTGCTGAAGTAACAACACATACTGATTGTCATTTAGTAATAATGGGTGTTGGTCTGCATTCTGACCATTTAAAAAATGTAGAGAATAAGATACGTGATAAAAAACTAAACAATAAAATCACATTAATAGATTGGATTGACAGAAACAAAGCTTTAAATGTTTTAAGTGAATCTAAATTATATATTTCAACAGCAAGATATGAAGGTCTTCCTTTTTCAATAATTGAAGCAATGGCGTTGAAAAAAGCACTGGTTGTTTCAGATTGCGACGGAAATAGAGATTTAGTTAAAGACAATCAAAATGGTTACATTATTAAAAATGAAGATGTAAGTTTATTTGCAGAAAAAATTATTGATTTATTGAAAACACATGAAAAAAGAGAAATTTTTGAGCAAGAATCATACAATTTCTTTGAATCTGATTTTAATATTGAAAAGAACATATTTCAATTAGAAAATATTTATAATAAGGTTAAAAAAAACAATTAATAAAATTAAAAAAAGTAATAACTTGCCATTTATTAAAAACAATTACGAAACAATAGTTAATGAGTTTAATTGGAACAAAATAAATGAACAATATTTACAGTTTTTTAGCAGCTGCCTGGCAAGAAATTCTAAAGGAGCAAAAGTTAAATAAATCTTTTTTACCTTTTTTATTTGTCCTCATTACATTGCCAACCATTATAGCAATTAATAATGTTACTATCGCGATTTTTATTTTTTCTGTTTTGTTTTTTAACAGAACAAACAAAATTTCATTTAACCTTACTTTATTATTTCCAATAGTACTATTTATTTGGATGGCAAGTTCCTATTTTTGGTCAATTGATAAAGCGGCAACAATACCAGCTATTTACAAAGAAATCTTTTTGTTATTTATTCCGGCAGCATTTTTAATTATGCGCCCCTTTTATAAAAGTCAAATTTATAAATTAATAAAATATTATAGCTATGCTATGGTGTTTTATGCCGGTTTTTTTCTTTTAAGAGCATTGATTAGATATATGATTTCAGGAGATCAAAGGTCGTTTTTCTATCATGGCGAATATGATAATGATTTTGGTTTGGTACCTAAATTATTAAATGCAATACATGTATCTGTTTATATGGCTCTCGCTTTTTTTTACTTTTTAAATCTAGAAATTAAAAAGAAATTTGATATCATTTGTTCCTGTATTCTATTTGGATTTATTTTTTTATTATCTTCCAAAAACATAATAATTGTGTTTGTATTTCTACTAGCAAGCCACTTTTTTTATTTTTCAAAATCGTCTAACAAAATGCGCTTGAGAAATCTAGCCATTTTAACCCTAATTTTAGGAGCTATATTCAGTTTTGGTAAAATAAAAAATAGATTTTTAGTCGAATTTCAATCCAATTCCAAAACTAGCGTAAGTCATAGTGTTTACAATGAGGCAGATGAAGGCGTTAATTATGTAAGCATATATGAAGCATGGAACAACGAGAAATTTTCACATTGTGATTATTTTCCAGGTACTGCTTTCAGGGTGTATCAATTCAGAATGTTTTTAGAAATTTTTAGTGAAGAACCTTTGTTTTGGAAAGGATTAGGTTTAAATGCTTCACAACCAAAACTTTTAGAAAAAGAGAAAAAATACGAGCTTAATCCAGGATACGGATTGTTTAATTTTCATAATCAATATGTTCAAAATTTTGCCGAACTTGGTTTCATAGGTTTTTTAGTTTTGATTACAATTTTAGCTGTTAATATAAAAAATGCATTTAAACATAAAAATTTTATACATATTTCTTTTGCTATTCTAATCATAAGCTTATTTTTGACAGAATCTTTTTTATGGAGACAAAGAGGCGTTTTGTTTTTTGCCTTTTTTTATTGTTTATTTAACACGAAAGCAAACCTACAATTAGAAAAATAAAGAAAATGAAAAGAATATTAATTACAGGAGCTGCAGGATTTTTAGGTTCTCATTTGTGCGATCGCTTTTTAGCTGAACGCTATTTTGTTATAGGAATGGATAATTTAATTACGGGTGATTTAAAAAATATAGAGCACTTATTTAAAGAAAAAAACTTTGAGTTTTATCATCATGATATTACTAAATTTGTTCATGTTCCTGGTAATTTAGATTATATTTTGCACTTCGCTTCTCCAGCAAGTCCAATTGATTATTTAAAAATTCCAATTCAAACCTTAAAAGTAGGCTCATTAGGAACTCATAATTTATTAGGTTTAGCTAGAGTTAAAAAAGCCAGAATATTAATTGCTTCCACTTCTGAAATATATGGTGATCCATTAATACATCCACAAACAGAAGAATATTACGGAAACGTAAATACAATTGGTCCACGCGGTGTATATGATGAAGCCAAACGTTTTCAAGAATCAATTACAATGGCCTATCACACGTTTCATGGTGTGGAAACCCGAATTGTCCGAATTTTTAATACTTACGGACCAAGAATGCGATTAAATGACGGACGAGTTATTCCCGCATTTATTGGTCAAGCGCTTCGAGGCGAAGATTTAACGGTTTTTGGTGACGGAAGTCAAACACGTTCTTTTTGTTACGTTTCGGATCAAGTAGAAGGCATTTATAGATTATTACTTTCCGATTATCATTTACCTGTAAACATTGGAAATCCAGATGAAATTACTATTTCTAATTTTGCTGAAGAAATAATTAAATTAACAGGAACCAAACAAAAGGTCATTTATAAAGACTTACCCGTAAACGACCCAATGCAACGCCAACCAGACATTACTAAGGCCAAAGAAATTTTAGGATGGACAGCTAAAGTAAAAAGAGAAGAAGGTATGAAATTAACTTATGAGTATTTCAAATCACTTTCACCTGAAGAATTAGCAAAAGAAGAACACAAAGATTTCTCAAAATACATTTATTAGTTTGAAGCCAAAAACAGGAAGATATTCAGGATTTATTAGACCTCTAATTACTTTTATAGATTTATTATTAATAAATCTTTTGATTTTAGTTTGTCTACGTTCCGCCATGAGTAATTTTGGCTATCATACCATTTTGTCAGTATCTTGGATTGTTGTATCATACTATTCAGGCTATTATGAAGTGTATAGGTTTACAAAAGAAATTAGAATTTTAGGAAAACTTCTTAAGCAATTTATTTTTATAAGCTTAATTACGTTTGCATACGTTGGTTATAAATATAAATATGTAACACCAGACGAAGTATGGAATTATATTATTTTTTCCTTCATTTCTGTTGGTTTTATTAAGTTTTCAATATTTTTTCTGCTAAGAAAATACCGATTATTATATGGTGGAAACATAAGAAATGTTATCATTTTAGGGAACGGGAAAGATGTAGAAGAATTGAAAACATTTTTTTCCACTAATCCAAATTATGGATATAATTTAATGCATGTTTTTAGTCTAAAAATAAATAAAAAAGAAGAAATTAAAGCGTGTTACGATTTTGTAACCAATAATAATGTAGATGAAATTTACGGCTCATTAAACACACTGAATAGCACAGATTTAGACAGCTTAATACATTTTGCAGATAATAATCTTAAAACCATTAAACTTCTCCCAGACAGTAAAAACAAAATGCTGCGAAACCTAGCTGTAGAATATTATGGCTATTTACCTATTATTTCTTTAAGAACAATTCCCTTGGATAAATTAATTAATAAAAGGAGTAAACATTTTTTCGATGTTGTGTTTTCATTACTAGTAATTTTATTTTTAATGTCTTGGTTAACTCCTTTAATAGCTTTACTAATAAAGATAGAATCCAAAGGCCCTGTTTTCTTTAAACAAAAAAGAAACGGATTAAATTATAAAGAGTTTTATTGTTATAAATTTAGATCTATGCGATTAAATTCAAAAGCTGATTTAGAACAAGTTCAAAAAAACGACCCAAGAGTAACTAAATTCGGAAAAATATTACGAAAGTTTAGTCTTGACGAGTTGCCTCAATTTTTCAACGTAGTATTAGGAGATATGTCGGTTGTAGGGCCAAGACCTCATATGGTTAGTCATACTGAAATGTATGCCAAAAGCGTTGATAAGTTTATGGTTAGACACTTTATTAAACCTGGAATTACTGGTTTAGCACAAATAAATGGCTGCAGAGGAGAAGTAGAATCCGAAAAGGACATTGTAAACAGAGTAAAATTCGACATTTTTTATATAGAAAATTGGTCTATTTTATTAGATTTAAAAATCATAAACAAAACAGTCATTAACGCCATTAAAGGAGAAGAAAAAGCCTATTAATATAAACGCTTCTTTTCAATTCCATAAAATTGCAGGAGCAAAAATAAATTTCTTATAAAAAACCTCCTTATTTTTTAATTAAAAGCGACTATTTTTGCACCAATAAAAACAACACACACAATCATGAATATTTTACTTTTAGGATCTGGCGGAAGAGAACACGCTTTTGCATGGAAAATGACGCAAAGCGCATTATGTACTCAACTATTTGTTGCGCCAGGAAATGCAGGAACAGCAAAAATCGCTACAAATATTGCTGTAAATCCAAACGATTTTGAAACAATCAAACAATTTGTTTTGGAAAACACTATAAAGATGGTTGTTGTAGGACCAGAAGACCCATTAGTAAATGGTATTTATGATTTCTTTAAAAACGACACTCAAATTTCACATATTCCAGTAATTGGGCCTTCTAAATTAGGTGCGCAATTAGAAGGAAGTAAAGAATTTGCCAAAGAATTTTTAGTTAAAAACAACATTCCAACGGCAAAGTATGAAAGTTTTACTTCTGAAACAGTTGGAAAAGGATACGCTTTTTTAGAAACATTATCTCCGCCATATGTTTTAAAAGCAGATGGTTTAGCTGCTGGAAAAGGTGTTGTAATCCTAAATAATTTACAAGAGGCTAAAAATGAATTAAAAGCCATGCTTGTCGATGCAAAATTTGGTTCAGCAAGTGCAAAAGTGGTAATTGAAGAGTTTTTAGACGGAATTGAGTTAAGTTGTTTTGTGTTAACTGACGGAAAAAATTATAAAATTTTACCTACCGCAAAAGATTACAAAAGAATTGGTGAAGGAGACACTGGACTGAACACAGGCGGAATGGGCGCTATTTCTCCAGTTCCATTTGCAGATACCGCGCTAATGCAAAAAATCGAATCGCAAATTGTAATTCCTACTATTCAGGGTTTAAAAAACGACAATATTGAATATAAAGGTTTTGTGTTTATTGGTTTGATAAAAGTGGGCGACAATCCTTTTGTAATTGAGTATAACGTAAGAATGGGCGATCCAGAGACAGAAGTGGTTATCCCAAGAATAAAAAGCGATTTAGTAGCGCTTTTTGAAGCAGTAGCATCTGAAAAACTTATTGATTTTAATTTAGATATTGACTCAAAAACAGCCGCTACAATTGTAGTAGTTTCTGGAGGATATCCGGAAGAGTTTGAAAAAGGAAAACAAATTTTCGGATTAGATACTAAAACTGAATCTTTAATTTTTCATGCAGGAACCAAAGAAGAAAACGGAAAAATTGTATCAAACGGAGGGCGTGTTTTAGCTGTTACATCTTTTGGAGATACTTTTTCAACAGCAACAAAAAAATCTTATCAAACCATAGAAAATCTTAAGTTTGATAAGATGAATTATAGAAAAGACATAGGGTTCGATTTATAATCGAACCTATTCTTTTTATTATTTTGTTAAGAAAGAATGTGCGGTAGTATCTTGTTCGTCAGCACCAGTTTTTTTGAAAATCTGTAACTGTTTTGTCCAATAATAGGTCCAATAACAACAAATACATATAAATACCCAATTGATAATATTTGCTCCCCACCAATTTGTTAATTCTAAACTTCTTAAAAAATCCATTGGTACAAAAAGTACTTCAACAAATAAAAATTGTATTGCTTCGAAAAATGCTTTCATTTTTTTATTATTAAATTTACACTACAAAAATATAAAATATCTTTATGATTGCAAGTCTTTTTAGTAAAACTCGACCAATTAATTACGCATTTATCTTTATAATGCTGTTTTTTTGCTTTTTTTTGTATCAAATACAGGTTCCAAACGAAAGTTTTAATACAAATACGCTGTTTTCAAAAATTGGCGTTTTATTATTGGTTTTCTTTTCTTTCTTTTTAGTAAACTTTATTTCACTTAAAAATGCACTAACTCAAAATGATAATTATGCTATTCTGCTTTATTTAGTATTCATATTATTATTTCCTTCGGTATTAAACGACAGTAAAATTGTAGTATCAAATGTGTTTTTGTTGTTAGCGTTACGAAGGTTAATTTCTTTAAAAACATTAAGTTCATCAAAAGAAAAAATATTTGACGCTTCTTTTTGGATATTTTTATCCGCTATTTTTCACTTTTGGAGTATTTTGTATATTGTTTTAGTTTTTATTTCTATTGTGTTCCACTCTGGAAAGGATTATAAAAACTGGATATTGCCTTTTGTTTCCTTTTTTTGTGTTTGGATTTTATACATCGCTACAAGTTTAATTTTGTATGACAATTATTCCATAAATAAAGAGGTTTTTGAAGTCAGTTTTAATTTTTTCGATTTTAAAAATAGTTATGAAAATATGACTTTAGCTGCATTTGTCTCTATTTCTGTTTTGTTTTTTGCTTCTCAAACTATAGATTATCAAAACAAACCATTAAACATGCAATCGTCGTACAAGCAAATATATTTTGCATTTATTTTATCTATTGGGATTTATGTTTTTTCAGCTAATAAATCAAATGATTTGCTACTTTATTCTTTTGCACCGTTGTCTATCTTAGGGGCAAATATGTTCGAAAAAATGGAAAATTCTATTTATAAGGAAGTCTCTTTATATTTATTGTTAGGCGTAGGTTTGTTTTTCTTTTTTGTTCAATTATAATTTAGTTCCATAAGCCAAATCGCCGGCATCACCTAAACCAGGGACAATATAGTTTTTTTCATTTAATTTTTCATCTAATGAAGCTACCCATAAATGGCAGTTTTTCGGAAGATTTTCTGACACATATTTTATGCCTTCAGGTGCAGCAATAACAACAGCAATATGAATTTCTTTTGGCTGATGTGTGCCTAAAATTTTATTTAAAACCGCCACTAATGACTGCCCTGTAGCTAACATCGGATCTAACAAAATTAATGTTTTATCATTCATGTTTGGCACAGCCTGATATTCTACTAAAATATCGAAATTTTCATCCGAATTATAATGATTTCTGTAAGCTGAAATAAAACCATTTTCGGCAGCATCAAAATAATTTAAAAACCCTTGATGAAGTGTTAAACCAGCCCTTAAAATGGAGCATAACACTATTTCTTCTGCAATTTTTGTAGTGTTTTTAATGCCTAACGGAGTAGTAATAGCAATGTTAGTATATGTTAGTTTTTTACTAATTTCATAAGCCATAATTTCACCAATACGTTCCATATTTCTTCTGAAACGCATGCTATCTTTCTGAATGGTTACCTCTCTAATTTGACTTAAAAAATGATTTAAAACACTGTTTTCTTCGGAAATATTATGAATGTTCATGTGAGATATTTTGTAATTTATGGTTAAAAGTACAAAAAATCCTTATTTTTGTAAATTAAATTAGAAACTATGTTTGCAGAATTTGCTTTTCCTATTTTTGAAAAATCTATAATTGACTACCATGTTATCGATGACGTATATCAACCGGTATTAAATCCGTACGAAAAAGGTTCAGTTGAACATTTATTGTATGCTAAAAACTGGGTAGATACGGTGCAATGGCATTATGAAGATATTGTGCGCGACCCAAATATTGATCCCGTTGCAGCGTTAGATTTAAAAAGAAAAATTGATGCCTCTAACCAAGTCAGAACCGATATGGTAGAATATATTGACGGTTATTTTTTACAAAAATACGCACACGTTCAAGTGAAACCAAATGCAAGAATAAACACCGAAAGTCCAGCTTGGGCAATGGATAGATTATCAATTTTAGCCTTGAAGATTTACCACATGAATGAAGAAGCAACTCGCGAAGAAGCCACTACTGAACACCGAGCAAAATGTCAAGAAAAATTAAATGTATTGTTAGACCAAAAAAACGATATGTTTATTTCCATAAGCCAATTAGTGGAAGATATCGAAAACGGCGACAAATTCATGAAAGTATACAAACAAATGAAAATGTACAACGATGCAGATTTGAATCCAGTTTTGTATCAAAATAAAAAATAAATGTCTTCACACATTTTAGTTATTCGGCTTTCAGCTATGGGCGATGTTGCTATGACAGTTCCTGTACTGAGAGCTTTTTCTTTGCAATATCCCAACTCAAAAATCACAGTAGTTTCTCGTCCGTTTTTCAAACCGTTTTTTGATGATATTGAAAACATAACTTTTTTTCCAATTGATTTAAAAGAAAGGCATAAAGGTTTTTTAGGACTTTTGCGTTTATTTTCCGATTTACGAAAACTAAATATTGACGCCGTTGCCGATTTACACAATGTATTACGATCAAAAATTATAAGAACACTTTTTGCTTTGAATGGCAAAAAAGTTGCCGCTACAGATAAAGGCAGACAAGACAAAAAAGCTCTTACAAAATTAGCTATCAAAACCATTTCTCCAACAAAAGCAATGTTTGATAGACATTGCGAAACGTTTGAAAAATTAGGCTTTCAAATAAATTTATACAACCCTACATTTCCAAAAAAAGCTATTTTATCTGAAGAAATAATAAATATTACTGGTAAAAAAGAAGAAAATTGGATTGGAATCGCGCCTTTTGCACAATACGAAAGTAAGGTCTATCCAATAGATTTGATGCAACAAGTAATAGATGACTTAGCAAAAAACACTTCAAATAAAATTTTATTATTTGGTGGTGGAAATGAAGAAATGAAGAAGTTGAATCAGCTTAAAAGCAAGTATGAAAACGTACTTGTTTTAGCTGGAAAAACCAATTTAAAAGAAGAATTAGCCATTATTTCTAATTTAAATATAATGCTTTCTATGGATTCTGGAAATGCGCATATTGCCGCTATGTTGGGCGTAAAAGTACTTACACTTTGGGGCGCTACACATCCTTTTGCAGGATTTCAACCGTTTCATCAACCAGATGATTTTTGTCTGACTTCAGATAGAAAACAATATCCATTTTTACCTACTTCGGTGTACGGAAATAAAAAAGTAGCAGGCTATGAAAACGCAATGCGAACGATTTTACCTTCACAGGTTATTGAAAAAATAAATTCCAATCTTACCTAAGCAAAATTGGAATTTGGAGTTTACTATTTGGAACTTCAAATATTAAATATTATCAAAATCAATTTTAATTTCAGAGGATGTTGGCACGGCTTGACACGCTAAAACCAATCCTTCAGCTACTTCGTTATCTGTTAAAATTTGGTTTTTCTTCATAGTAGCGCTTCCTTCTGTCACACGACAAATACAGCTGCTACAAATACCGCCTTGGCAAGAGTATGGCACGTCTAAACCTTGTTTTAAAGCTGCTTCTAAAATGGTTTGTTGCTGACTCATTTCAAAAGAAACTTCATCAGCATCTACTGTAATTGAAATAGCTGTGTGACCTTCATTTCCAGTTGCAACTTTGTTTTCTGAGGCAGTTGAAGTCCCAAATAATTCAAATTTAATATCTTTTTCAGCTACATTATTTTCTTTTAAAGTCGCCGTAACTACTTGTATCATGGCTTCTGGTCCGCACAAATAAAACTTAGAAAAGGTTTTATCGGAATGTTTGGTTTTTAAAACAGTATTTACAACATTTTTGTCAATTCTACCAGATAATTCGCCAGCAATATTGGCTTGACTATATACAAAATGCACAAAAAAGCGACCTAAATTTTTTAATTGAAGCGCCTTTAATTCCTCGTGAAATATAGTTTCCGATTCGTCTTTGTTTCCATAAATTAAAACAAAAGTACTATTTGGTTCTTCTTCTAAGACACTTTTTGCAATCGATAAAACAGGCGTAATTCCACTACCAGCAGCAAAAGCGGCATAGCTTCTTTGGTGTTCTAGTTTGGCTTCAAAAATAAATTTTCCTTCTGGAATACTGACTTCTAACAAATCGCCAACAGCTAATTTTGTGTTGGCAAATCTTGAAAATGTCCCGCTTTTTACTTCTTTTACAGAAATTCGCATTTCACCACTTTTTGGCGAAGAACAAATAGAATACGCTCTACGAAGTTCTTTCCCGTCTAAAGTTAGTTTTAAAGTTACATATTGCCCAGCTATAAATTGGTAAGCTGATTTTAATTCTTGAGGAATATTAAAAACGATTGAAACTGCATTTTTTGTTTCTCGTTTGATTTCTTTTATTGCTAATTTATAAAAATCCATATGATGTATTAGTTGGTAAACAATGCTTTTAATTCAGTTGCTTCACTTGGTTTCATTTTTCCAGCTAATACCAAGCTTAACTGTTTTCTTCTTAGTGCAGCGTCGTAACGTTGTATTTCTAATTCGGTTTGAGGTTCAATGGGTGGCACAGGAACAGGACTTCCAGTTTCGTCAACGGCAACAAACGTATAAATGGCTTCGTTGGCTTTGTTTTTAATGCCAGATTCTCTATCTTCAATCCAAACATCAATAAAAATTTCCATAGAAGTATTGAAAGTTCTCGATACTTTAGATTCTACTGTTACCACACTTCCTAAAGGAATGGCTCTGTTAAACGCCACGTGATTTACCGAAGCTGTAACGCAAATTCTTCTCGAATGACGACGCGCAGTAATACTTGCGGCTCTATCCATTCGCGCTAATAATTCGCCACCAAATAAATTGTTTAAAGGGTTGGTTTCGCCAGGCAACACTAAATCGGTTAATGTTGTAACGGAATCTGAAGGATATTTGTTTTGCATTATTTTTTTTACAAAGATACTAACTCTGATTTAAAAATAGGGTATAAAAAAATCCCAAAATTGGGATTAGTCTATAAGCAACCAAGCTTCTACGCTATCTTTTGCTTTTATTTCAGTTTTTAAATTTTGAGCTTCAGTTAAATTAGAAAAACTTCCAAAAGCAACAGGAATTAAACCGTATTTGTTTTCAGTTAACAAATGCGCTTCAAAACCTTTTGATATTAAATCATTCATAGCTTTAATTGCGTTTTGTTTGCTTCTAAATGCACCTGCCACTACGTGGTATTTTTCAGTATGCGTTTCTTCTAAAGTTAAATCAACAGCGTTAATTGGATTTGGAATCACAAACGTAGCCTCTTGAAGTTTTTGATTTATTTTTTCTTGCACCGTTTTTTCTACGATACTTGTTTGTTGTTCAATCGTGTAGTCAAAATACATTTTGTAACCATACGTTCCTGCAGAGGCAAAAATAGCCACAGCTGCAGCATATTTCATCCAGTTTTTTGTACGATTTTTTCCGTTTAACGGAATAACTGGCGTTTCATCTTCAACTGTGTTATCAATTGAAATAGGCGTTTCAACAACAGGTTCTACTTCTGAAGTGACTTCTGAAGTAATTTGATTTTCTCTTGCTATTTCTGGCGAATTAAAACCAGCCAAACCAAAAGAATCTGTCAAATAATTAATTGCTGTATTCGGTTTGAAAACAAAATTATGTTCTGAATTTGAAAAAATTTCACCAATATTTTCTAATACCAAGCTTTCTTTGTTTTCTAATTTTTCCAACCAAAAAACAACTTGAGTTTGAATTTTTCTTACGGCGTTTTCGTAACTAATTTTTTCTTGTAATGCGATATGATTGGCCAATAAACCATCATTGTTTTTTATATGAGAATTAAAAGAAATTACTTTTTTCGGCGGTACAAACGAATTTTGAGCCACAATAACTTGCGCAGATTGCCATTCGCATAAAAACGCTCCAAAACCCGGAACGCCTACGCATTGGTATCTGTACAACAATTCTGAAATGTATTTTTCTATTTTCATCTATGCAAAATTAAGTATTCAAGCCCAAAAACAAAATTTTATTAACAATTTTTATTAACAATTTAAAAATAAATTTTCTTCGTTTTGCGGTTTTTTATAAAATTACTAAAAAAATAAATATATTTGTAGGATATATTATACGCCATGTTACATAACGAATTATTACACACACTCGCACTCTTAAAAGTGGAAGGAATTGGTGATGTTGTTGCCAAAAAACTAATTAAACAATGCGGTTCTGCCGCTGCGGTATTCCAAACCTCAAAAAAAGCATTTGTTGCCATTGACGGCATAGGTGATTATCTTTACAAAAATTTACAAGAAAAAAAGATTTTTAATTTAGCGGAAAACGAACTTAGTTTCATTGAAAACGAACAAATTTCTTATGCTACATTTGAAGACGATTCGTACCCAGAACGCTTAAAGCATTGTGCCGATGGCCCAACTGTTTTATTTCAATCAGGCGCTATTAATTTGCAAAATAAAAGAGTAATTAATATCGTAGGAACCCGTCAAATTAGCCCTTATGGAGTCGCATTTACCAATACACTTTTAGAAGATTTAGCACCATTGAACCCAATTATTGTTAGTGGTTTTGCCTATGGAGTTGACATTGTGGCACATCAAGCGGCAATGCAAAATAATTTACAAACTATTGGAGTTTTGGCTCACGGTTTGAATCAAATATATCCAAAATCACATAAAAAGTATATTTCTCAAATGGAGCAAAATGGCGGTTTTATGACCGAATTTTGGAGTACTTCAAATCCGGATAGAGAAAACTTTATCAAACGCAATAGAATCGTGGCAGGAATGTGTGAAGCTACTATTGTAATTGAAAGTGCCGAAAAAGGCGGCTCACTAATTACGGCTAATATAGCAAATGATTATAACAGAGATGTATTTGCTGTTCCAGGAAGAATTACCGATAAATTTAGCCAAGGGTGTAACAATTTAATTAAAACGCAACGCGCCCATTTATTGAATAGTGTAGCCGATTTAGTATATATTTTAAATTGGGATATTGATACGAAAAAAGAAAGCAAACCCATCCAAAAACAACTGTTTGTTTCTTTAACGGAGGAAGAACAAAAAATCTATGACTATTTAGTAAATAAAGAAAATGAATTGATGGATATCATTGCATTAGATTGCGATTTTCCTATTTTTAAAATTTCTTCTTTATTATTAAATATGGAGTTAAAAGGCGTTATTAGACCTTTGCCGGGCAAGTTGTTTGAAGCGCTGTAGGTTTAAGTCGAAAGTCATAAAGTCGTAAAGTTGAAAGAACAGTCACGGAATTTAAAGTCATATAATTACACAACAGTAACTAATTTATACTATTATCCTAATTTTTTAAAACACAGATTTCACAGATTAGCACGAAACTAATGTGTGAAATCTGTGAAATTTGTGAAAATCTGTGTAAAAAAACGCTACATAAAGCCAAGTTTTTCTCGTACTCTTTTTAATACGCCATCTGCTACTTTACCTGCTTTTCTAGCTCCTTCAAAAAGTAATTTATCTACTTCTTCAGGGTGGTTTATGAAGTAATTATATTTTTCTCTTTCGGGTTTAAATTTTTCAGTAATTAAATCAAAAAGCGCTTGTTTGGCGTGTCCAAAACCGTAATTTCCAGCTAAATAATTTGCTTTTAATTGGGCAATTTGTTCTTCTGTGCCTAATAATTTATATAATCCAAATACATTACAAGTAGCTGGATTTTTTGGCTCTTCTAAAGGTGTGCTATCTGTTTCAATGCCTTTTATTTGTTTTAACAGGGCTTTATCATCCAGAAAAATATTGATAAAATTATTTCGAGATTTACTCATTTTTTGCCCATCTGTTCCAGGGATTAGCATAGTTTCTTCGCTTGTTTTTCCTTCTGGTAAAACAAATGTTTCTCCCATTTGATGGTTAAATCGTGAAGCCACATCTCTTGTAATTTCTAAATGTTGCATTTGATCTTTTCCAACAGGCACAATTTCGGCATCATATAATAAAATATCGGCAGCCATTAGCATCGGATAAGTAAATAATCCTGCATTTACATCTTCTAATCGGTCGGCTTTGTCTTTAAACGAATGGGCTAGTGTTAAGCGTTGAAACGGAAAAAAACAGCTCAAATACCAAGATAATTCTGCGGTTTGTGGCACATCTGATTGTCTGTAAAACACGACTTTATCGGTATCTAACCCACACGCTAGCCAAGCGGCGGCAGTGCTGTAGGTGTTTTGTTTGAGTTCGGTTCCGTTTTTTATTTGCGTAATCGAATGCAAATCGGCAATAAATAAAAACGATTCATTCGCAGGATTATTTGCCATTTGAATAGCCGGAATAATCGCACCTAATAAATTTCCTAAATGTGGCGTTCCAGTGCTTTGAACGCCTGTTAATATTTTTGCCATTTTGAAAGTTGTTTTTGCAAATGTAAGTTTTTAAGTAAAAAGAGCCAAGTAAAAAGGTGCAAGTAAAAAGAATAAGTTTTTTAAAATTGTTTACTTTTGAAAATCGAATATTATCTGAGAAATGAAATTATTAAAATATCCGTTTTGGTTGCTTTACCGTATTTGGTTTTACCTATTGGTATTGCTGCCTATAATTGTGTTATTTCCCCTTATATTAATTACTATTTTAAGCGAAAAAACATATTCTTTGTTTTTTAAAATAGCACGACTTTGGTCTCGAGTTATTTTAATTGGAATGGGTTTTAGATATTCTATAAAAGGCACTGAAAATTTTGAAACGGGTAAAAGTTATATGTTGGTAGCCAATCATACTTCAATGACGGATATTATGTTGATGTTGTTAGCTGTAAAAAATCATCCGTTTGTATTTGTAGGGAAAAAAGAATTGGTTAACATTCCCATTTTTGGATTTATTTACAAACGTGTTTGTATTTTGGTTGATCGAGAAAACAGTAAAAGTCGATTTGCCGTTTTTGAACGAGCCCAAAACAGAATTCAACAAGGTTTGAGTATTTGTATTTTTCCTGAAGGCGGTGTACCCGATGAACGTTTGCTTTTAGATGAATTTAAAGACGGCGCTTTTCGAATTGCGATTGAACACCAACTCACAATAATTCCGATAACTTTTTATGATAACAAAAAACGATTTTCGTACACGTTTTTTAGTGGTTCACCAGGAAAAATGAGAGCGAAAATTCATCCACCCATAGAAACAATTGGAAAAACGATGGACGATAAACTTCACTTAAAACAACAAGTTAGAGACATCATTTTAACCGAACTTCAAAAATAATAAGCATAAAAAAACGCCTAATAATTAGGCGTTTTTATTATTGTACTACAACTGAAAATTCTTCATAAAGATTAACTCCGGCGGCATCTTTACCTTTCCAAAACTTTAAAAGGTACGTACCTGCTGTAGCGGGCTTAAATCTTAAAATTTTCGTTTGTAATTGATTTAGCGATGGCAAACAGCCTTGTTCTTCTATCACGTAATTTAGTACGGCAATAGTTCTATTTAAATCGTCTTTGGTGTAATAAAAACCTTCAAAACCGTGACAACTAGAAGGTCTTGAATAGGTAACCTCTATTTCATTTACGGTATTTGCAGTAAAGGTTGTAGGCAAAACTACCGTTCCCACAGGTACTAATTCTAAACGAACTCTTGGCCCATCAGGTTCTTGTGTACAAGAGATAGATAGTACAAAAATAAAGATAAGTGCTATTAGTTTTTTCATAATACAACTTTTTAAAATTCCGAATCTTCAATTTGGTTTTAATCAAAAAACCATCCTAAAAAGGATGATTTTTTGTGTTATGCGTTTTGTTCTTTTAGTAATTCTTTAATTTTAACTTCTAACTCATCCATTAATTCTGGATTGTCTTTTATTAATTGTTTTACAGAATCTCTTCCTTGTCCTAATTTGGTTTCACCATAACTAAACCAAGAACCACTTTTTTTAATAATTTCAAAATCTACGGCTAAGTCTAAAACTTCACCAACTTTAGAAACCCCTTCGCCATACATAATGTCAAATTCTGCAGTTCTAAAAGGCGGCGCTACTTTGTTTTTTACAATTTTTACTTTCGTTCTGTTACCAATAACATTGTCGCCATCTTTAATTTGCGAAGAACGTCGGATGTCAATTCTTATAGAAGCGTAAAATTTCAATGCGTTTCCTCCAGTTGTGGTTTCAGGACTTCCAAACATTACCCCAATTTTATCTCTCAATTGATTGATAAAAAATACGGTACATTTTGTTTTATGAATGGTTCCTGTTAATTTTCTTAAGGCTTGCGACATCAAACGGGCGTGTAATCCCATTTTGCTGTCACCCATATCGCCTTCAATTTCACTTTTTGGTGTCAATGCGGCAACCGAGTCAATTACAACAATATCTACAGCACCTGAGCGAATTAAACTCTCCGCAATTTCTAATGCTTGTTCTCCGTTATCAGGTTGTGAAATAATTAAATTATCAATATCAATTCCTAATTTTTCCGCATAAAAACGGTCAAAAGCGTGTTCTGCATCAATAAATGCTGCAATTCCGCCTGCTTTTTGTGCTTCTGCTATGGCGTGTAAGGTTAGGGTGGTTTTACCAGAAGATTCTGGTCCGTAAATTTCGATAATTCTTCCTTTCGGATATCCATTTACACCCAATGCAATGTCTACGCCTAAAGAACCTGACGAAATGGTTTCTACTTCTTCTACAGCAGAATCGCCCATTTTCATTACAGCTCCTTTACCGTACGTTTTGTCTAATTTGTCTAATGTTAGTTGTAAGGCTTTTAATTTTGCTTCTTTTTCTGTGCTCATAATAATTAATTTTTCGTAAAAATACAGAATTTTTTTATTGCAACAAATTTTGTTTGTAAGTTTCTTGACACATTTTCAATTAAAAAATATTTTTATCTTTGCTACCGAATTCTTCCATTTAGAATTTGTTTATTTATTTCTTTAAGTCGTGATTATCACGTCTCTAACCTTAAAATGTTTATAGCATGCAACTGTACAACACCTTAAGCGCAGAAGAAAGAGCCAAGTTAATTGATCAAGCCGGTCAACGTTTAACGCTTTCTTTTTATGCGTATGCCAAAATTGAAAATCCAACACAATTTAGAAATGATTTGTTTTTAAAATGGAACAAATTAGATGCTTTAGGTCGAATTTATGTCGCCAAAGAAGGTATAAATGCGCAAATGTCTGTTCCGGCAGAAAACATCGATGCTTTCAGAGAAACACTAGAAACCTACGATTTTATGAAAGGCATTCGATTGAATATTGCCTTAGAACACGATGATCATTCATTTTTAAAATTAACGATAAAAGTACGTCACAAAATTGTGGCCGATGGATTAAACGACGATACGTTTGATGTAACTAACAAAGGCGTGCATTTGAACGCTCGAGAATTTAATAAAATTTTAGAAGACCCAAATACGATTGTAGTGGATTTCAGAAATCATTACGAAAGTGAAGTCGGACATTTTACAGGCGCGATTACGCCTGATGTAGAAACGTTCCGTGAGAGTTTACCAATTATCAACGAGCAATTAAAAGACTTTAAAGAAGATAAAAACTTAGTGATGTATTGCACGGGCGGTATTCGTTGCGAAAAAGCCTCTGCTTATTACAAACACCAAGGTTTTAAAAACGTTTTTCAGTTAGAAGGCGGTATTATAAATTATGCCAAACAAATTAAAGAAGAAGGTTTAGAAAGTAAATTTATTGGTAAAAACTTTGTATTTGACCACCGTTTGGGCGAACGAATTACAGACGATATTATTGCGAAATGTCATCAATGTGGTGATCCTTGTGATATCCACGTAAATTGTGCTAATGAAGCGTGCCATTTATTATTTATTCAGTGCGATTCTTGTGCTGAAAAAATGGAAAATTGTTGTTCCGCAAGTTGTGTAGAAACCATTTATTTGCCATTAGAAGAACAAGAAAAAAGAAGAAAAGGGTTAAAAAACGGAAATATGATTTTTCAAAAAGGGAAATCACCAGCGTTAAAATTCAAGCAAAATTCGGAAAGAAATATATTTGAAGAAATCGCTCAAAAACCCGTAAAAGTTTCGGCGGTTACCCAAATTAGAAAACGAAAATTAACGACGGAAAGAAAAATATATATTGGCAAAGGACAACATTATTTCACAAAGGCACAAGTAGGACAATTTTTAATTGAACACCAAGAATTAAAAACAGGAGACACCATTTTTATTACAGGACCTACAACTGGAAATGAGAAAATGCAAGTAGGTACAATGTTAATTAACGGCACCGAAAAAACCGTAGCAAAACCGGGTGATAAAGTAACTTTTGTTGTGCCATTTAAAATAAGAGAATCGGATAGAATATATAAAATATAAATATAAATTTATAAGAAAAATTCGCCTGTTACGTTATAAAGATGTAACAGGTTTTTTTGTTTATAAAAACTTGAAAAACCAAAACTTTAAATTCAGTTAAAAAAATGCTATCTTTACGCTCAAAATAACATTTGAAAAGTAGTTTCAATTTTTTTGAGGCGATCAATATATAAATTATGGCATGTACAAGTTGTTCAACTTCCGATGGTGGTGCACCAAAGGGGTGTAAAAATAATGGGACTTGCGGCACCGATAGCTGCAACAAATTAACGGTTTTCGATTGGTTAGCCAATATGACATTACCAGGCGGTCAAGCACCGTTTGATTGTGTTGAAATACGTTTTAAAAACGGAAGAAAAGAATTTTTTAGAAATACCGAAAAACTTACGTTAAGCATCGGCGATGTAGTAGCAACTGAAGCTTCTTCTGGTCACGATGTGGGTTTGGTGTCTTTAACTGGCGAATTAGTTCGTGTTCAAATGAACAAGAAAAATGTAAAAGACAATGCCGAAATTCCTAAAGTATACCGAAAAGCCACACAAAAAGACATCGATATTTGGCATGGCGTAAGAAATAAAGAAGACGCCATACAAGTTCGTGCACGTGAAATCGCCATAGCGATTAAATTAGAAATGAAAATTTCGGATATCGAATTCCAAGGCGATGGTTCAAAAGCGACATTTTATTATACCGCAAATGATCGTGTAGATTTCCGACAATTGATTAAAGAATACGCAAGTGAATTTAAAATCCGTGTTGAAATGAAACAAGTAGGTTTCCGTCAAGAAGCCGCTCGTTTAGGCGGAATTGGTTCTTGTGGACGCGAATTATGTTGTTCTTCTTGGTTAACCGATTTCAGAAGCGTAAATACTTCTGCTGCTCGATACCAACAATTATCCTTAAATCCACAAAAATTAGCTGGGCAATGCGGAAAGCTTAAATGTTGTTTAAATTACGAATTAGATACGTATTTAGACGCGCTAAAAGGCTTGCCAGATATGGATACAAAATTGCTTACCGATAAAGGTGATGCGTATTGTCAGAAAATCGATATTTTCAAAAATTTAATGTGGTTTTCGTACGCAAACGCACCAGCACATTGGCACACGCTAACGGCTGAAAAAGCCAAAGAAATTGTAGCGATTAACAAACAAGGTAAAAAAATTGCACAATTGGAAGACTTTGTAGAAGAAGTTTCAACAGTAAATGTGGAGAAAAAATTCGAAAATGTTGTAGGACAAGATAGCTTAACACGATTTGATCAACCTAAAAGAAAATCGAACAATAATAATAAAAGAAAAAAGAAACCGTTTAAGAAAAATGAACAATAATTTTTTTAAAATACTTAGTTTTTTCTTGCTTTTTATTGTAATTTCTTGCGATAAAAAACAAGTTTTTGATGAATATTATGCGTTTGATGGTACTTGGAAAAAAAATAAAAAAGCCACGTTTACTTTTGAACAAAAAGACACCACAAGCGTGTATAATTTATTTTTAAACGTCAGAAACAACAACGATTACCCATACAACAATTTGTTTTTAATAGTATCGTTAAACCAGCCAAACGGAAAAGTGGTAGTAGATACTTTAGAATACCAAATGGCAAATCCAGATGGGACTTTATTAGGAACTGGTTTTTCAGATGTAAAAGAAAGCAAACTATGGTATAAAGAAAATTATAGTTTTGAAAAACCCGGAAAATACACGTTAGAAGTAGAACACGCTGTAAGACAAACAGGAAAAGTTCAAGGTGTAAAAGACTTAACCGGCATTACAGATTTAGGATTTAGAATTGAAAAAAGAAAATAAAGAAAAAAATGGCAACTAACAACACCCAAGTCAGTTATTCAGATTACGTTAGAAAATTTTGGAAATTATTCGGCTACACATTTGGTGGCGTATTATTATTTTTTCTTTTGGCATCGTGGGGATTTTTCGGAAAAATGCCTTCGTTTGACGAATTAGAAAATCCAGATACCAATATCGCTACTGAAATTATTTCTTCAGACGGCGTAACGTTAGGAAAATTTTATAAAGAAAATAGAACACCGGTTAAATATCAAGACTTACCTAAGCATTTAGTAGATGCATTAGTAGCTACAGAAGACGAACGTTTTTACGAGCATTCTGGTGTAGATGCTAGAGGAACATTAAGAGCCATTTCGAGTTTAGGAGGAAGTGGGGGCGCAAGTACCATTACGCAACAATTAGCAAAAAATTTATTTCACGGCGAAGGGTCGAAATTTTTACCATTTCGTATCATCCAAAAATGTAAAGAATGGATTATTGCTACGAAATTAGAACGTCAATATACCAAGCAAGAAATTATAGCCTTGTATTTAAATAAAGTAGATTTTGTAAACAGTGCAGTCGGCATTCGTTCCGCTTCAAAAATTTACATGAACAAAGAACCAAAAGATTTAACATTAGCAGAAAGCGCTTTGTTTGTGGGGATGCTTAAAAACCCAGCATTGTTCAATCCTACCAAAGAAAAAAGAAAGGAAAAAGTTTTCAAACGTAGAAATACCGTTTTAGATCAAATGGTAAAAAACAAGTATTTATCTGAAGCAAAGGCTGCAGAATTGAAGCGAGTTCCAGTAAAAATAAATTTCAAACCAGAAAGCCACGCAGAAGGAACTGCAACCTATTTTAGAGAATATTTACGTGAAAGCTTAAAGCCTATCATTAAAGCCATTGAAGACGAAAAAGGAGAAGAAATTGACCTTTATACGGCTGGTTTAAAAATCTATGTTACAGTTGATTCGCGCATGCAACAATATGCTGAAGAAGCAGTAGAAGAGCATTTATCGAATTTACAACCCGAGTTCAATCGCCGACAAAAAGACAATCCAACGGCACCATTTTTAGATATAACGCCTGCGGAAACTCAGAAAATAATGAATCAAGCCATGAAAAATTCGGAGAGATGGCGTATTATGAGTATCAACGGAAAATCTGATGCCGAAATTAAACAATCTTTTGAAGTCCCTGCAAAAATGAAAATTTTTACTTGGAAAGGCGAAAGAGATACCATTATGAAGCCGAAAGATTCTATACTTTATTACAAACATTTCTTGCAAACCGGAATGATGGCAATGGAGCCACAAACGGGTCATGTAAAAGCTTGGGTGGGCGGAATTAATTATAAATATTTTCAATACGACCACGTTGGTCAAGGTGCGCGTCAAGTAGGTTCTACATTTAAACCATTTGTATATGCTACCGCTATTGACAGGTTACAAAAATCGCCATGCGACATGATAATGGATTCGCCATTTACCATTTTAAAAGGAGATAATAACGATAAAGATTGGACACCAAACAATTCAGATGGAAAATATCGCGGATTGGTTTCTATGAAAAAAGCGTTGGCAAACTCTATAAACACGGTTTCGGCACGATTAATTCATGAAGTGGGTGCGCCAGCTGTTGTGGAAATGGCAAAAAATTTAGGAGTAACTTCCAATATCCCAAACCGCCCTGCAATTGCTTTGGGTGCGGTAGAAATTACAGTACAAGAAATGGTAGCCGCTTTCAGCACTTTTGCCAATGAAGGGGTTTATATTAAACCGCAATTAATCACTAAAATTGAAGATAAAAACGGCGTGGTAATTTACCAAGGTGTGGAAGAATCTCACGATGTGGTAAATAAAGATGTCGCATATTCGGTTATTAAATTAATGGAAGGTGTTACGGAATCTGGTACAGGTTCTCGTTTGCGTTGGGCAGCTTCGGCACCATCCAATTTTTTAACGGGTGTGCCTTATAATATTAAGGGACCTGTTGCAGGAAAAACAGGAACTTCTCAAAACAATTCTGATGGCTGGTTTATTGGAATGGTGCCTAATTTAGCCGCCGGCGTTTGGGTGGGTAATGAAGATCGTTCGGCACATTTTGAAAGTACAAATATGGGGCAAGGCGCTACAACTGCTTTACCTATTTACGGGATTTTTATGCGAAAATGTCTGGCAGATAAAACCTTAAATATTTCTCAGGAACCATTTAAAAGACCAGCAAATATGTCTATTAAAGTAGATTGCGCTACCGAATCTCGTCGTTCAGAATCAGATTCTACAGCAACAGATTCTACAGCAGCCCCAATAGACGCACAACCCGATACAGATGATTTAGGACTATAAATTATATTATGATTTCAAGAAAAGTAAACAACGTACAAGAAGCACTTGAAGGAATTCAAGATGGACAAACCATTATGTTAGGTGGATTTGGACTTTGTGGTATTCCCGAAAACAGTATTGCTGAATTAGTAGAAAAAAATATTACCAATTTAACTTGCATTTCAAACAATGCCGGTGTAGACGATTTCGGATTGGGATTATTATTACAAAAGCATCAAATTAAGAAAATGATTTCTTCTTATGTAGGCGAAAATGCAGAATTTGAACGACAAATGCTTTCGGGCGAATTAGATGTAGAACTTACCCCACAAGGAACATTAGCTGAAAAATGTCGCGCGGCACAAGCTGGAATTCCTGCATTTTTTACACCTGCTGGTTTCGGAACAGAAGTAGCAGAAGGAAAAGAAACTCGTGAATTCAATGGAAAAATGCATGTAATGGAATTGGCCTATAAAGCCGATTTTTCTATCGTAAAAGCTTGGAAAGGTGACGAAGCGGGTAATTTAATTTTCAAAGGAACTGCTCGAAATTTTAATGCTTGTATGGCAGGAGCAGCAAGAATTACTATCGCTGAGGTAGAAGAATTAGTACCAGCCGGAACGTTGAATCCAAACGAAATTCATATCCCAGGAATTATGGTAAATCGTATTTTTCAAGGAGAGAAATTTGAAAAAAGAATTGAGCAAAGAACGGTGAGACAAAAATAATTAGTCAATGCGGCAATTAGCCGATTAGCCAATTGAAGTAGCTTCAAGAATTGGCACATTGACACATTATCACATTGACACATTAAATTATGGCTTTAGATAAAAATCAAATCGCACAGCGAATCGCCCAAGAAGTTAAAGACGGGTATTATGTTAATTTAGGAATCGGAATTCCAACGCTTGTTGCGAATTATGTTCGTACAGATATTTCGGTGGAATTTCAATCAGAAAACGGCGTTTTAGGTATGGGCCCGTTCCCTTTTGAAGGAGAAGAAGATGCCGATATTATCAACGCAGGAAAACAAACAATTACTACTTTGCCAGGAGCCAGTTTCTTTGATTCCGCTTTTAGTTTCGGAATGATTCGTGCTCAAAAAGTTGATTTAACCATTTTAGGCGCAATGGAAGTTTCTGAAAACGGCGACATTGCCAACTGGAAAATTCCAGGAAAAATGGTAAAAGGAATGGGAGGCGCTATGGATTTAGTAGCTTCGGCTGAAAATATTATCGTTGCGATGATGCACGTAAATAAAGCAGGCGAATCAAAAATATTAAAGAAATGTACACTGCCATTAACCGGTGTAGGTTGTGTGAAAAAAGTCGTTACCGAATTAGCGGTTTTAGAAGTTACCTCAAATGGGTTTAAATTATTAGAACGCGCACCAGGTGTTTCAGTAGACGACATCATCAAAGCCACAGAAGCTGATTTAATCATTGAAGGAGATATTCCGGAAATGAAATTTTAATTAGTCAATTAGTCAATTAGTCAATGTGCCAATTGGTTGTTGCGTAACTAATTTTTAAATTATAAAAATTTTATACAGACCTAACAGGTTTCTAAAACCTGTTAGGTCTTTTCAAAGTAATATGAGAGCAAAAGTAATTCTAAAATCAGGTAAAGAAAAATCTATTAAACGTCGTCATCCTTGGATTTTCAGTGGTGCGGTGTATGGCGTAAGTCGTGAAATTAACGATGGCGAAATGGTAGATGTGGTGGATTCAAAAAACATTCATTTAGGCACAGGCTATTTCAGCGATAAAGGAAGTATTGTGGTTCGTATTTTGACGTTTGGCGACGAAACTTTCTCTGAAAACTTTTGGGCTGACAAATTACAATCGGCTTGGTATTTACGTACTCAATTATTAGATTTTGAAGTTACCAATGCATTCCGTGTCATTCACGGAGAAGGTGATGGCATTTCAGGATTAATTATTGATTATTACGATAAAAATTGGGTCATTCAAGCCCATTCAACTGGAATTTTTCTTCAAATGGAGCAAATTGCTGAAGCGATAAAGGCTAATTTTTCCGAGCATTGCGAAACCATTTATTGCAAAAGTTCAGGCACGTTGCCTAATACCGGAACCGATTATTTCTTATTTGGAACGAACACAGAAACCGTTGCCAAAGAAAATAGCATTTTGTTTTCTGTAAATTGGGTTGAAGGTCAAAAAACAGGTTTCTTTTTAGACCAACGCGACAACCGTAAATTATTAGGCGAATTCTCCAAAGGCAAAAAAGTACTAAACACCTTTTGCTACACGGGCGGATTTTCTATTTATGCGATGAACGCTGGAGCGGAATTAGTAACTTCGGTAGATATTTCTCAAAAAGCAGTGGATTTAGCCGCCAGTAATATGGAATTGAACTTTCCAAAAGCCAACCATACAGCCGTAGCTGACGACGTGTTCAATTTTATGAAAGAACACACGCAACACTATGATGTTATTGTGTTAGACCCTCCTGCATTTGCAAAAAGCATCAAAAGTAAACATACGGCAACGCAAGCCTACAAACGTTTAAATATTGCCGGTTTAAAAGCTTTAGCGCCTAACGGCATATTATTTACGTTTTCGTGCTCACAAGTAATTGACGATGTGTTATTTTACAACACCGTTGCCGCAGCAGCCATAGAAACCGGAAGAAACATAAGAGTTTTACATAAATTAGAACAAGGCCCAGACCACCCAACCAATATTTACCACCCAGAAGGCCATTATTTAAAAGGATTGGTGTTGTTTGTGGAGTAGTTTTAGCTGTCAGCTTTTAGCAATTAGCTTTTAGCTATAAGCTGTAAGTGGTTAGCTGGTGATTTGTCATTCTGCAAGGTCTTTATAAAAAGACTCTTTTAAGTTACTTCTAATTTTTTCTGTCTTCAAATATATTCCGATAAAATAACATTTTATCTGAAGTATTATTTTTTTGAATTTCATCTATAGTTTTTTGACAGTACTCTTTTAAAATTTTTGGTTCTATAATTCTAATATTATATAACCATTGAAATATCCAACCAATTAATTCTCTATTAATACCACACTTTAGATGTAAAATCATAAGATTGTTTTTTCTAGTAAATTTTTGACTTTCATGCCAGTAATGACTTTTAATAAAGCCTGCCAGAACATCTGTCATCTCTATTTTTATGTCATACACTTCATCATTTATGTTTTTTGTAATCCCAAAACGTTTTTTAATTTCATTTTCAAAAACAATTTTAAGCGTCTTGGCAGAAAAAGTAGTTGCGCCTTGAACAATAATAGTTAATTGATTGATTCCAAAAATTTGAACTAATTTTTTTTTAGGATTATAACCGCCAATATAATTTGTTTCACGATGGTTTATTATTTGTAATGGGTAAAAACTAAAAGCTTCGGATACAAAATTTGCATTATCACCTGTTTCGTCATTTTTTATAGATTGAATAATAATATTTTTATTATTAAATATTGCTTGTTCTATTATGCTTAAATTCTTGAGCATGTTTTCAGTATAAATTTGATTATAAAATTTTGTTTTATGAACAACTTTGTTTTCAATTTTATTACCTTCAAGATTATTTCCTTTTTTTATAATACAATAATATATTGTTTTCTTTTCTTTAACTAAATTTAGAAACTCATCATGATTTAAAAAAAGAGGAACATCATTAATATCTCTTTGAATTTGACGTATAGAAACAGCCTCATGATTTTCTGAGCATATTTTTTTTAACTCTTCAGCGGAAACTCTTTTTTCTTTTAATACGTTTATAATCTTTGCAATACGTTCTATCTGTTTCATTTTAACGCCATTTAATGACGCGAATATAAGATTTTTTAATTTAGTAATAAAAAAAAAATTTAACTTTGAAAAAGTTTAATGTTTTAACAAAAAAAATTATGAAAAAACTAATACTTTTATTGGCATTCACCACGAGCTTATTTGCTCAAAATGCACCTGATTTGATTTTTGCAAATAAAGAAAGCAACGTAGGATATGGAGGAAATGTAACTGTTGAAAAAAGCATAAAAGACAGCAATGGAAACAACTATTTAATGGGGAGGTTTTATGCAATTGCTGATTTTGATCCTTCCACTGCCGAAACAAATTTAACGGCAATTAATAGTCAATATGGCGACATGTTTATTGCAAAATATAACGCTAATGGCGATTTTTTATGGGCAAAGAACATTGGAGGAAGTGGCTATGTAAACTGTAGTGCAGTTGTTATAGGGGGTAATTTCATTTATTTAGCTGGAAAATATACCAGCACTATAGATTTTGATCCTTCTGCAAGCACCTCAAATTTAACATCTGCAAATGGAACTTATGAAGCCGCTTATTTGGCAAAATACGATTTAAATGGAGCATACTTATCTGGTAGAAGTATTGATGGCGACACGGATTTAAAAATTAATGGTTTGAATTTCAACAATAATCAACTTTTAGTTTCTGGTAATTTCACGGGCGCAGTTGATTTTGATCCATCAGCAAGTACGCTAAATTTATCTTCTAATGGTGGGATTGATATTTTTATTGCTAAATATTCCACATTACTTGCTCCGTTATGGGCATACAGCATTGGTGGAGTCGGAAATGATATTTGTAACTCACAAACTGTAACAAGTACTGGAGAAGTAATAATTTCGGGAAGTTATTTAAACACGGTAGATTTTGACCCTTCGGCTAGTTCAAATTTATTAGTAAACACTCAATCAAATAACCCTCAAATTGTTCAAAATACTTATATTGCAAAGTATTCCACTTCGGGAGGATTTGTATGGGCTAAAGATATAGGAGCTAAGGTATTTCCAATAACATTTGGAACCTCACCAACTTTAACTTCAATTCCAAATGTTGTTTGCGACGCTATGAATAATATTCTGATTGCAGGGGTTTTTAATCAAACATCTGATTTTGATCCTTCTACAGCAGTAGTAAATATTACTGCAAGTACTACTTCTACATTTTTGGCAAAATACGATAATAATGGTAATTATTTATGGGTAAAAACATTAAATAATATTAGAAACAAAGGGTTAATACTCAATAATTCAAATACCAATATAACCATTTTTGGAACGTTTTTATCATCAACAACATCAGATTTTGATCCAGGAACGCCGGTTTATAATTTAGACATAACTAATGGAACTAATTATTTTGCAAACTATGATTCAAGTGGAAATTTTGTTTATGCCAAGAATATTAAACCAACTATCACTAATGTAATAAATAATGATAGTCAAGGGATATACCTAACGGGTAATTTTAGTGGAACAAATGATTTTGATCCTTCAACAGGGGTTGCAATACAGTTTTCGGTTTTATCAAATGGTTTTATAGCAAAATACGATACTGTAGGGGCTTATGTTTATGTTAAGCCAATAGGTGGTTTTAAACCCGCTAACCTGGTCACCAATTTAATTTCAACTGATGGTACTGGAAACATATACAGAGTCGGTACATTAAGCGCAACTACTGATTTGGATCCCTCCTCAAATACGTACAACGTCTCTAGTCCATTAGGAACGGGAATTTTCATTTCTAAATATTCGCCTTCTGGAAGTTTCATTTTGGGAAATACAATGCCTGGTTCTATCGGCACTTCATTGAGTATTGCTATTATGAATACGGACACAAATGGCAATACCTATATAGCGGGAAGTGCTGACGCAAACGGCGTTTTAAGTTCGTTTATGCTTAAATACGACTCGAACGGGAACAATGTATGGACAAAGCAAATTAACGGCACTATTAATGCTACTCGTAGAATTGTGTTTGATGCCCTAGGTAATTTTTATGTTTCTGGTACTATCACTGGAGCCACTGCAATAGATTTTGATCCTTCTCCTTTTGGCACCAATCTTCTAAACCCAAACAATCGCCAAGTAATATACATTGCAAAATACAGTCCTCAAGGGGAGCATCTGTGGGCAAAAACCTTAACCCAAAGTGGGTCAGATTCTTATGAATATTTATATGATTTTCAAATAAGAAACAATAGCTTATATGTTGTTGGTAACATATTTGGAAACGTAATAAATTTTTCACCTACAGTTTCTTATTTAAATGTAAGTGACAATGGATTTGCCGCACAATATGATTTAAGCGGGAACTATCAAAATTCAGGAATATTTTTAGGTAATGATCCATCTGTTTATAGTGAAAGTACATGCACTTCAATTACATTTGACAATGATGATAATTACTATTTGACTACCTTTTTTAGTGGTTCAATAGATTTTGATTTATCACCTACTTCTGTTAATAATTTGACATCTTTACCTGACGGCACAGCGGGTTACTTGCGGAGTACCGCTATGTGTAAGTATTCATCAAATGGGACATTATTATGGGCCAAACAAATAAATGCACTGAATTCAAGTAGTGTAGTTTATATTAATACACTTCGTTCATTTATAAATACGAATAATGAATTAATTTTGTGCGGGATGGGTATAGGAAGTAATGATTTTGACCCTTCAACCAATGATTTTATAGTAGCTTCTCCTAATGTAAATGGTGTTTTTCTTCAGGGTATTTTTGTGGCCAAATACAACAAGAATAATGGAGACTTTACTTGGGCGAATAAAATAGATTCAAATGCTACTAATTTGTTTTTAAATTCTGTTAGCATGAATAACAATCAAGACTTGTTGATATCAGGTCAATTTAGAGATACTGCTAATTTTGATTTGTCTTCAGGGGTTCAAACACTAACTTCTGCAAATCCATTCTGGACTGATCGTTTTTGGGCGAAATATGCTACTTCATTGCTTGGTTTAGAGGAAAATATTATGAGTAATGTTTTTAATTTATATCCAAACCCTACAACAGGTATTTTAAATTTTAAATCAGAAACAAATATTTCTAAAGTAGTAATTTACAACATGCTAGGACAATTAGTACAACAAGAAAATATAAATGCTTTAGAAGGATCAATAAATATATCTGATTTAGCTCAAGGTACATATATTGTAAAAGTTAATGATGTGGCAAAAGGTTATACCATTATTAAAAACTAGGTTGTTATCCTGCAAGGTTTCTAAAAACAACTAACCCTCTTGGAGTTTTAAACTCTTAGAGGGTTTTTAGTTATTCAATAAATTTTCAGATTCCGAAATAAGTTCGGAAGGACAGAAATATTCCTTTTTTAATAGCTTCTTTTATAATTCTAGCGAATTTTTATAATATATTAGGGTTTAAACCATAAAAAAACATACTATTTTGTGGTTTTAAACAGAATTTATTATATTTGCAATATGATAACAAGAACTATAACCCAGAATTTAGTTGCCGATTGCGACAATAAAAAAGCTATTGTTGTTATTGGACCTAGACAAGTAGGCAAAACTACATTGATTCAAAAAATAGGAGAAGGTAAAAAAACGTTGTTCCTAAATGGAGATGACCCACAAACTAGATTACAATTAGCTACAGCTAATTTCCAATTTCTATTACAGCTAGTCACGGATTATGACACCATTGTGATTGACGAAGCCCAACGAATAGAAAACATAGGTGTAGCAGTAAAAATGTTAATCGATGCAAAATTAAATAAACAATTTATTTTAACGGGTTCTTCTTCTCTTGACTTAGGCAATCAAATTAATGAACCGTTAACGGGCAGAAAATGGGAACATCAATTATTTCCCTTGTCATGGAGTGAAATTAAAAATCATTACTCGTTTGCTAATGCCTATGCTCGTTTAGAAGAGTTTCTAATCTACGGCATGTATCCGGAAGTGGTAACTGAGACTAATAAACAGAAAAGACTTTTACAACTTTCTGGAAGTTATTTATACCAAGATATTTTAGAATTAGTAAATATCAAAAAACCAGATTTATTAATGAAATTATTAAACGCCTTGGCATTACAATTAGGGGGCGAAGTTTCTTATAATGAATTGGCGAAGATATTAGGTGTTGACAGAATGACCGTAATCAATTATATCGATTTGCTTGAAAAAGTATATGTTATTTTTAGACTGCATCCTTTTTCAACGAATCAAAGAAATGAAATTACAGCAAAACCGAAAATCTATTTTTATGATAACGGAATACGAAATGCTATTATTGGACAATTTAATCCGTTGCAGAGCAGACAGGATGTAGGCGCTTTATTTGAAAATTTCTTTATCAGTGAAAAAATGAAACAACTTAAGTATAAAGGATTTTATGGTAAAACACACTATTGGAGAAATATGCAACAGGCGGAAATAGATTTTATCGAAATAAATGAAGGAGAGATTTCGGCTTTTGAAATTAAATACAATCCAAATAAAAAAGTAAATTTTACTAAATCATTTACAGAAAAATACCATCCAAAAGAAACTTTAGTGGTAAATAAAGATAATTTTTGGGAGTATTTATAATATTTTTGGGGTATTTTCGAAAACCTTGCAGGATAAAAACGAACCCACTCAAAGTAAAATTCTGAGTGGGTTTTGTTTTTATTTATTCAACAAATGTTTCTTTAATAACCTTTTTTACTTTCACAACTTCTTTTGTAGTTAAAGTTTCATAACGTTTTACTATTCTAGCCCTGTCTATTGTTCGTATTTGGTCAATAGCAATCCAACCCTTTGTTTGATTGTGTTTTATTTCAACTCTTGTTGGATAGGGTTTAGAACTCGTTGTCATTGGAGCAACAACTATGGTTTGTAAGTATTTATTCATTTCATTTGGAGACAAAACCACACAAGGTCTTGTCTTTTTCATTTCGCTTCCCATCGTAGGATCAAGGTTAACCAATACGATGTCATATTGATTTATTTCCATTCTTCAAAAGTTTCGTCTTCAAATATGTCATTGATTAAAAGTTGGTCGTCTCCGTTTTCGTGCATTTTTTGGAATGCTTTTTCCCAGCCTACTCTTGGTTCAGTTTTTGGTTTTAAAACGATATACCCTTTTTCAAGAATGAGTTCTATTTTATCATGCATGCTATATTTTTCAAGGATTGTTTTAGATAGTCTAATTCCTTTTGAGTTTCCGATGTTTATTATTGAAAGTTCCATAACTATTTTTTGTTATTACAAAGTAATTACAATTTTTTTAATTTTCAAAACAATTTATCAAAAATAATGCATTAAATGCTGCCATCATAATCCAATCCTAAAACAAAAATAAATGCTTTCAAATATAATTTTATTAGAAAGAAACAATAACATTATAATTTTTATTATATTGCTTATCAAATCTTTTGCCCTATGAAACGGTTACTTGCCTTCTTTAAATGGTTTCTTATAAGCAGCGTTGGCTTTATTCTGATCTTATATATTTTTGATGTAGATTATTTGCTTCGTGCCGTAAAAACCATTTATTTAAAAGGACATACCACCGCTTTTTTAGAAGATTATAAAGAGTTTCCAAATCGTACCATTCAAAAAGGAACAGCTCAGCCTTGGGCGGTTTCTAAAGCATACAATAGCGTTCCAGCTACGGACAAATTAACTACGACTCATAAAAACTTACAAACCGTAGCGTTTTTAATCATAAAAAACGATAGTATTTGGCATGAAAGTTATTTTGACGGGTACACAAACACCTCTAAAAGCAATTCTTTTTCCATAGCAAAAAGTATTGTTTCGGCAGCTTTGGGTAAAGCCATAATGCAAGGAAAAATAAAAAGTTTAGATCAAAAAGTTACCGATTTTTTCCCAAAATTAAAAGGCAAATTTGCCAAAGAAGTTACCGTAGGTGATTTATCATCTATGGCATCTGGGTTAAGTTGGGACGAAAAATACTACAGTCCGTTTTCTATTGTAACTCGGGCGTATTTTGACGACCAGTTAAAAGAAGTTATTTTAGGTTTGAGCATCAAAGACAAACCAGGTCAAGAGTTTCGTTATTTAAGCGGTGCCACACAATTATTAGCTATGTGTATTGAAAAAGCCACTGGTGAATACCTTTCTAATTATGTGTCTGAGCATTTTTGGAAACCTATGGGTGCAGAAAACGAGGCGCTTTGGCAATTAGATGAAGCTAACACCGGAATTGAAAAGGCGTATTGTTGTATTGCCAGTACGGCTCGAGATTTTGCTCGTTTTGGAAAATTATACAAACAAAATGGGGTTTGGAATGGCAAGCAAATTTTACCACGCTCGTTTGTTGAAAAATCATTGCAACCGCGTTTTTCGGATAGCCCAGAATATGGTTATGGTTGGTGGTTGCATCAAATAAATGGAAAAAGAGTATTTTATATGCGAGGGCATTTGGGACAGTTTGTGATTGTCTTGCCAGAAGATGATGTTATAATTGTCCGATTAGGGCATTTAAAAGGCAAACAAACGACAACTGATCCTCATAGTAACGATTTGTACGTGTATGTAGAAGAAGCTTTAAAAATGATTAATAAAAAGAAATAAATATGTTAGACACCATTCAATTAGACAATATTTTATTTTTAGATATTGAAACGGTTCCAGAAATGGAATATTTTTCGGAATTAGATACGGATTTTCAAGAACTTTTTGCACATAAAACGCAATATCAAAGAAAAGATGAGGTTTCTCCAGAAGAATTTTACGAAAGAGCCGGTATTTGGGCCGAGTTTGGTAAAATTGTTTGTATTTCTGTAGGTTATTTTACGCAAAAAAGCGGCGAACGACAGTTTAGAGTCACCACGTTTCAAGGAGATGAAGAACGTTTGTTATCGGATTTTTCTAATTTGATAAACAATCATTTTAATTTGCCACAACACGTGATGTGCGGACATAATGTAAAAGAATTTGATTTTCCATATATCGCCCGACGTATGTTAATTCACGGGATTAAAATTCCTGCTAAATTGAATTTAATGGGTAAAAAACCTTGGGAAGTGCCCCATTTAGACACGTTAGAATTATGGAAATTTGGCGATTATAAACACTTCACCTCTTTAAAATTATTAACGAAAGTATTGGGTGTGCCTTCTCCTAAAGATGATATTGATGGAAGTGAAGTAGCAAACGTTTTCTACAAGGATAAAGACATTGACCGAATTGCTACGTATTGCGAAAAAGATGTAATTGCTGTAGCGCAAATTATATTAAAGTTGCGATTACAAAAATTATTAACTTCTGATGAGATTTTGAAAGTATAAGACATAAAAAAACCACGTAATAACTTACGTGGTTTTTTTATTTCAAATTGTTTTTTTAGTTTCCTGCTAAAGCATTGGTACTAAATTTTTTAACATCAGCAACTGCGTTATCAGAATATACTACTGCGCTTAATGCTTTTGTAGTATAAAAATTCCAAAGACCTGTTTTTTTCCCTTGTTCGAAAGAACCTTCCGAAACTAAATTACCTGTTTCATCAAACGATTTCCATAAACCATCTGCTTTTCCATCAATATAATTTCCTTGGTGCATTACTTTACCGTTAGAATGATAATACGTTACTTTTACTGTGTTTTCAGAAATTTGTTCTCCAACTGCCTCAGTTTCTTGAGCAAAACCGAATGAAGTAAACAAAATTAAACCAAAAATAAGGGCTAAATTTTTCATAATTATAGGTGTTATGATTAATAATGATGTAAACCTACAACATATTTTTACATTAACCAAACAAAAACTTAACAATTTCGTAACATTGGAAAAAAGAGCATAAAAAAAGCGATCTAATTTAGACCGCTTTTGATATTTATTTTGGGTAATTCTTATTGTAATAATGTAGCTCCATTTACTGTTGACCAAGCACCATTTGTTAAACTTGCTCCTGTTGAAGTAGTTGAAGTAGTGTATTGTCCAGCAGGGAAAACAATTGAAGTAACTGTAGATGTTCCACCAAATTGAGGCGTAGTACCATTAATTTTAACATTCGTTAATTTAATTTTACTTGCATTTACTTGATTGTTATTTGTGTTTGCATCTTGAATTCTAACAGCTACTGCACTTGGATTAGAATATCCATCAATTAATACGTTTGAATATTCTCCGTTTCCTTGATTTTTAAATTGGATCGCATCGTATTCAGCAGAATTGTTTTCTGTTAATGTAGCAGCCGCTCTTTTTAAAGTAATGTTAGAAACTTTAGGCCAGAAGGCATTGTTGTTGTTTTTACATTCAATTTCCATTGCAAAGTTCCCTGTTCCTGTTTGGTATGCATACCAGTTTGTACTTAATTGACCTTTCCATCCATCTTGCCAGTCAAATGAATCATCAAAATTTCCGTAAGAGATAGCGTTAATTAAATTAACTGTTCCTCCGTAAAATTCGAAACCATCATCAGCTCCTTTATAAGCTACTAAGTTTTCTAAAACTGTTCCTGATCCTACAGAGTAAAATGAGAACCCGTTCATTTCAGAAGTTCCATCAGTAATTTTCTTTCCTGCGTATTCAACACGTACATATCTTAAAGTACCACCATTGTGTGTAGCATTGGTACCACCGTAAGGATTTGCTAAACCGTCTTCTGAAGTTGCAGTAGTTAATCCACCAACTGCTACAATAGGTGCGTCTCCATACATAATAATTCCACCCCAAGATCCTGGAGTTTGAGAAGATTCGGTTAAAACTACAGGTTCTGCAGCTGTACCATTAATAATTAATTTTCCACCGTTTTCTACTACTAAAGCATCTACCGACCCATCAGAAAGGGTAGCAGTAATTTTAGAACCAGCTTCAATAGTTACAGTTGCGCCAGATTTAATTTTTACAATACCTTTTAAGGTATAGTTACCAAACACATAATTTCTGTTTGCTGTAATGTCACCTGTAATTTCTCCAACTACTGGTGTTTTTGGTGTTGCTACTGTTTCATCATTATCTTCAGAACAACCTGCGAATAATAAACTTAATACCGATAAGCTTAAGACTAATTTTTTCATGTTATTTAATTTTAGTTTTGTTATACAAATTTATTATGACTGCTTAATGTTATAGTTAAGCATATATTATTAAAATTTTAAGAATTTCTGGCAATGTAAATTTTCTGTAAATAAAAAATCCTACCGAAGTAGGATTTTAATTTTAGAATGTGTAGCTTAAGTTTAGGCTTAGTCCTACACCTCTTTTATAATCTCTTACAATTAATGAATCCTCTAAAATAGCAGTTCTATTATTCGAACCTAACTCGAATTTTTGAACTGGATTTAAAATATTGTCCGCTGAAAATTTTGCATTTAAGTTTTTAGTTAATTTACTTGACAACACTAAGTCTAACTTGTGAAATGGTAATTCGTAAATATGATCTAATCCTGCAGTTCCAACAGAATAAATATTCTTCCCTTTTACTCCATATACTAAAGTAACGGTGTTTTTAATTTTTTGATTGATGTTGAATTCATATTTTGCATCAGCATTAATTACCCAATTTGAAGCACCTTGTAATTCTCTTGTTCTAGTATTTTCTAATTTGTTGTTATCAGCAATTTCTACTTGTGTTTTCATTAATGACGTATTAAAACCTAAAGACACATTTTCTAAATTTGAAGATATATTTGACATGTTTAAGATAAACTCAAACTCAGCACCATATAAGTTAGCCACTTTTGAATTTTTGTATGTTGTTAATAAAGAAGCACTCGCTTCATAAATTCTTTCAATTGGGTCTTTAATGTTTTTAGCATAAACTCCAACCGCAAACATATCTTTTTTGTCTGAGAAGAATTCGTATTTGAAATCTGCATTTAAATTTTGAGTATCTACTAAATCTTTATTTCCTAATGTTACAGTCCCATCAGGATTTACAATTTGTACCGGTAACAATTCCATTAAAACAGGTCTTGTTATGGTTTGAGATGCTGCAAAACGTAAATTAGATTTGTCATTTAATTTATATTTTGAATTAATGGCTGGCAAGAAATAGTTTTTCTTAACTTGGTTTTTAATGTACGTGTCATCAAAACTTGTAGATGTATTTAAATCTCTATATTTAATAATTCTATTTGATGCTTCTAATCGTAAACCTCCATTAATTTCTAATTTTTCATTTATATTAAATAAAAGGTTTGCATATCCCGCATTTACAAATTGATCTAATTTTTGTTTGTACGATACATTTGATTCTTCTCTTTCGAAAATTAAACCATTTTCCGCATCAGACATAATTTGGCTATTAATATCATTTATATCAGTAGTGCTTTGTAAACCAGAATTAATAGGAATAGAAGCAAATAATCGATAGGTAGCACTTAAATTGTTTCTGAAAGAATTATATCCTACAGATAATTTATTTGTTTTTCCATCAATTTCTTTTCCAAAATTAAAGTTGTATTCTACTAATCCACTCATAAAATAGTTCCCTTTAATTCTAAAGTTTTGACGGTTAAGTGTATTTCCACCATAAGTATTTGAAAACGAATCGTTATTACGCAAACCAACTAAGAATTTTCTATCAGGCAATTCAAAAATAGTTTTCACATAAGAAACCGCAGCTTTTACACTGTGCTTATTATCTGAAGTTAATTTGTAACTTGTCGATAATTGATTGTTAAAATAATCAGATTGTTCAAATTGATTCAATCTAATTAATCTATTTGGAATACTTTTTTGTGTTGCAGAAACTCCAAATTGATCTTGAATTAAACTTTCTGTAGTTCTTAAAAACATCGAATTGGTTGCAATTTGAAATCTATCAGATTTATATTTCAAACCTAACAATGCAGATGTACTTGTAATATAATTGTATGAGGTATTAACGAAATCATTATAATATTCATTTCCACCTTCAATAAATGTTCTTTCTACTCCCTGTCTAAATTGGTATTTATTATCCCAGTTTAATGACATTAAATAAGAAAATGAACGATTTTTGTCAAATTTAAATTTGTCAGAATGACTAAAACTTATACTATTATTAATTGGCGCACTAACTTTATCTACATTCCAAGAATTGTTTGCATAGCCGTTTTTATATTCTGTAGAAGTTAATGACACATTTCCTACGTTTCCATAAGGTGTTGGTATAGTTCTAAATTTCTTTTGAATTCCGAAAAAACCTTCGCTATTATTAGCCGTTTCAGCTAATAAGAAATCAATTCCATTATTACCTGTAACATAACCAAAACCTAAGCTAAGTTTAGTTTGAGCGCTTTGTGGCTCAGAAGTTTCTACATTAATTGTTGCTCCAGCAAAATCTCCAGGAATATTAGGATTAAATGTTTTGTACACACTTAAAACACCAACAATATCCGTAGGAAATAAATCTAATGGAATAATTTTTTTAAACGGGCTATTAGATGGAACTTGTAAATCGTTAATTAATAAGTTGTTGTATCTATTTTCTAAACCTCTTACAAAAAGCCCTTTAGATTCTGCTTTAGTAATACCGGTTACTTTCGTTAATCCTTCTTCTACATCGCTAATCCCTTTTCTTTCCATTTCTTGGGCACCGATGCTTTGTTTCATTTCAACTGCTTTTTGTTGTTCTTTCAACAAAGCCGTTTCTTTGGTTTTATTTGTAGAACCTTTAATTACAATTCCTTCAATACTATTCGAATTTTCTTGTAACGCTACGTTTTCAGTAATCGTTTCATCTGCAGCAACAGTAATAGCTTTTTCAAAAGTTTTATAACCAATGAAAGCATACACTATTGTATATTTTCCAGGCTTCATAGCAATTTCATAAGTACCATTAATGTCAGATTCCGCATTTATCATGGTTCCTTTTAAAGATACCGAAACAAAACTTACAGGTTGTTTGCTGTCTTTGTCTGTAATTAACCCAGTAACTTTAGCTGTGTTTTGAGCGAATGAGATTACCGTAACGAATAATCCAATAAATAGAAATTTTAATTTCATGAGTTTGTGTTTATTTTTGTTGCAAAAATAGAACCACCTTAATTATGTAAATGTTACTTAGAAGTTATTTATTAGTTTAGATAGTGTTAAGATAATGTTAACAGATTAAATAATAGTAAATAAGTATGTAATGTCATTTTTATATATAATTTTACACAAGTTAAATTATTTTAATTACTTTTATATTTAATATGAAAAAGAAAGACATAAAAATATTATTGGTTGATGATGAACCGGATATTTTAGAGATTGTTGGTTATAATTTAGAGCAAGCAGGCTACCACGTTACCAAAGCAGAAAATGGTAAAGAGGCGGTTAAACTTGCGATAAAAGTTAAACCACATCTAATTATTATGGACGTAATGATGCCAGAAATGGACGGGATGGAAGCGTGTGAAAAAATTAGAGAAATCCCAGAATTAAAAGATACAATTATTACCTTTCTTACCGCTAGAAGTGAAGATTACTCGCAAGTAGCTGGTTTTGAAGTCGGGGCGGACGATTATATTGCCAAACCAATAAAACCAAAGTTATTAGTTAGCAAAGTAAAAGGATTATTACGCAGACTTAAAGACGAAGAATTAGAAAATTCTGAAACATTAACGGTTGGGAATTTGCAAATTAATCGCGAAGAATATAAAATTATTAAAGACGGCGTAACCATCGTTTTACCAAGAAAAGAATTTGAACTTTTATATTTATTAGCTTCAAAACCAGGCAAAGTATTCACCAGAGCCGAAATTTTAGATAAAGTTTGGGGCAATGAAGTCATTGTAGGCGGAAGAACCATAGATGTTCACATTAGAAAACTTAGAGAAAAAATTGACGAAGATGTTTTTAAAACCATCAAAGGCGTGGGTTATAAAATTGAATTAAATGGCGATTAGTTTTAAAAAATCATACAAATTTGCCTTTAAATCATCACTTTATATTTCGTTTTTTGTAGTTTTAAGTTTGTTGGTTTATCATAATTTCATTCAGCCAATTAACTATTTTATTCTGATAGTTTTTCCAGTAACGCTATTTTTCTTTAGTTTTTTTCTAATGCAATATCGTGTAGAAGTTTTTATCTACAAACGCATAAAAAAATTATATGATGAGGTATCTTTATTAGACGCTACTTCTTTACAAAACAAAACCGTTACCACTGATGTTTCTACTTTAACAAATGACATTAGAAATTTTGCAAAGGAGAAAAAAATCGAAATTGAATCGTTAAATATTCGAGAAGAATACAGAAGAGAATTTTTAGGTAACATTTCTCACGAATTAAAAACACCACTTTTTACAGTTCAAGGCTACTTAGATACGCTTATTGAAGGGGGTGCTATTAAAGATAAAACCTTACGCGTAAAATATATCGAACGCGCTTCAAAAGGCGTTGAAAGGCTAATTAATATTGTACAAGATTTAGATATGATTTCTAAATTTGAAGTCGGTGATTTAAACATCGACATCGAAGGATTTGATATTATTAACGAAATTCAAAACGTTTTTGATCTTTTAGAAATGAAAGCCGATGCCAAAAACATCATTTTAATGTTCGATGAAAAGTACATTTCTCCCATATTTGTGTATGCCGATAAAGATAAAATTCAGCAAGTTTTAACCAACTTAGTGATGAATTCAATCAAATACGGAAAAGAAAACGGCACTACAGAAATTGCGGTTGAAAAAATAAGTAAAACCAAAATTTTAGTACGTATTTACGACAACGGACAAGGAATTGAGCAACAACATATGTCAAGAATCTTTGAACGTTTTTACAGAATTAATAAAAGTGGTTCAAGAGAAGAAGGCGGTTCGGGCTTGGGCTTAGCCATTGTAAAACACATTATTGAAGCACATAACGAAAAAATATTTGTGCAAAGTACGTATCAAAAAGGCTCTGAGTTTTCGTTTACCTTGAAAACGAGTAAATAATTGCGTTACCAAAACTTTAATTTTTATACTTTTGCAACATAAAATTAATTGTTGTGGGAAGTAAAAATAAATTAAAAAGATTCAATGAAAATGCTACGTTTTCAAATGTTTTTCAACCAACTCGTGAAGAAGTAGTTAGCGATAGTTTAGCATTAAAAGGAAAATGGAATTCAGATTTCTTTAAAAACAATAACCCAATTGTTCTTGAATTAGGCTGTGGAAAAGGCGAATATTCTGTAGGTTTAGCAGAAAAATTTCCAAACAAAAACTTTATTGGAATTGATATTAAAGGTGCCCGATTTTGGCGCGGTGCTAAAACCGCTGTAGAAAACGGATTAAATAATGTGGCGTTTCTTCGTACTCAAATTGAATTAATTAAACATTGTTTTGATGAAAATGAAGTAGATGAAATTTGGATTACCTTTCCAGATCCACAAATAAAATACAAACGCACAAAACACCGTATGACCAATTCTGAATTTCTTCAGAATTATAAAAAAATACTAAAACCTAACGGGTTGATGCATTTAAAAACGGATAGCGAGTTTATGCACGGCTACACATTGGGATTATTGCACGGTGAAGGACACGAAGTTTTATACGCCAATCATAACGTTTACAACAACGCAGGTGCACCAGAAGAAGTAACAAGCATTCAAACGTTTTACGAAAGTCAGTATTTAAAAATAAATAAAAGCATTACGTACATTCAATTTAAAATAAAATAATGTCGATATTTTTAGCTTTTGCATTTGCAGTTTTGTTTTCGTTTGTGGGGGTTTTGCCTCCAGGAATTGTAAATATGACTGTGGCTAATTATAGCGTTAAAAAAACATTATTCAAAGCTAAAAAGTTTATCAATGGCGCTATTTTAGTGGTTTCTATTCAAAGCGTTTTAGCGTTTTATTTTGCTACATTTTTAGAGAGCCATCCGCAAGTAATGCAAAATTTAAAATTTGTAGGAAGTTTAGTTTTTATATTATTAACCTTATTTTTTTTAGGTAAGGGAATTCAAAATGCCATTCATACTAAAGATGCCATTAAGAAGAAGTCAGCAAAAAGCAAACTAAAACCCTTTTTACACGGTATTTTTATTTCGGGATTAAACATTTTCCCAATTCCATATTATGCGTTTGTAAGTTTGTATTTATCAGCTTTTATTGAAGATTTTTTTACTAATTTAGTTGGTTTAGCATTTGTTTTAGGTACAACCTTAGGCACATTTACAGTGTTTATGGGGTATGCTTTTTTGTTTCGAAAAATCAAACATAAAGTAGCGTTTTTTATTAAAAATATTAATTTTATAATTGCTATCATTACCGGATTAATTGCCATTTTCACCATTTATAACTTGAATAAATAAACTTTTTTTGCCACGAATTCACGAATTTTTTTTCAGTAGTTTGTGAAATTAGTTCATCTAAAGATGAATTCGAATACAACGAATTGATAATTAATTCGAAAATTCGTGGCAAAACATTTAATTCAAATTTATTAGACCCATTATCTTGATATCGCAATAAAGGCAAGTTTGTGATTACAAACATCAAATAAGAAAAGCGATACCATATGACAAATAAAAAAACAATAATTATCTGCATATGAAAATAAAAGAAGACAATTTTTTTGAACGTGTTTACGAAGTTGCTCGAAAAATTCCTTACGGGAAAGTAACTTCATATGGAGCTATTGCCAAAGCGTTGGGCGCGGGTCGTTCTGCAAGAATGGTCGGTTGGGCTATGAATGCGTGTCACGGACAAGATGATATTCCGGCACATCGCGTGGTTAATCGTATAGGACTTTTAACTGGGAAACACCATTTTGAAGGGACTAATTTAATGCAACAATTATTAGAAAGCGAAGGCATTCAAGTAATTGATAATCAAATAATAGATTTCAAAAAACACTTTTGGGAACCTGATTTTTAGATGATTTTCCTATGTTTTAATCACATAAACAAATCCTATACATTCATTAACAAACTTTTATCGTTTGTCATTTGTCATTTGTCATTTTCAAACTATCTTTGCAATTCAGATTCAGTTTAAATAAAAGTAAAAAAGTTCACCCAATAAAATGAAATTAGATAGAAAAGAAATACTTACCGCATTAGAAACCATTTCAATTGCTGGAGAAGGAAAAAATATGGTAGAAAGTGGTGCGGTTCAAAACGTAGTAACTTTTGGAGATGAGGTAGTTGTAGATGTAATTTTAACCACTCCGGCTTTACATATAAAAAACCGTGCAGAAGCCGATATTAAAAAGGTAATTGCCGAAAAAATAAATGCTAACGCAAAAGTTAAGGTAAATATTAAAGTAGAAGCTCCAACAAAAGAAGAAGCCAATACCATTAAAGGAAAACAAATTCCTGGAATAAGCAATATTATTGCAGTTTCTTCAGGAAAAGGAGGTGTTGGAAAATCTACTATTACAGCAAATTTAGCCGTTGCTTTATCTAAAATGGGATTCAAAGTAGGTATTTTAGATGCCGATATTTACGGGCCTTCTATGCCAATTATGTTCGATGTAGAATCGGCTAAACCCATTTCAGTTGAAATTGACGGTAAATCAAAAATGCAACCGGTACAAAGTTACGGGGTAGAACTATTATCCATTGGATTTTTCACTAAGCCAGACCAAGCGGTTATTTGGCGTGGTCCGATGGCTTCAAAAGCCTTAAACCAAATGATTTTTGATGCCAATTGGGGCGAATTAGATTTTATGTTAATCGATTTACCTCCTGGAACAGGCGATATTCACTTGTCAATTATGCAATCGTTACCAATAACAGGAGCTGTTGTAGTTAGTACACCACAAGCGGTTGCTTTAGCAGATGCCAAAAAAGGAGTTTCTATGTTTATGTCCGATGCGATTCAGGTTCCAGTATTGGGAATTATCGAGAATATGGCCTATTTTACACCAGAAGAACTTCCAGAAAATAAATATTATATTTTTGGAAAAGAAGGCGCTAAAAACTTAGCAGCAGATTTAGAAGTGCCGTTTTTAGGCGAAGTACCTTTAGTACAAAGTATCAGAGAGGCAGGAGATTACGGAAGACCAGCGGCAATGCAAACAGGAACGATTTTAGAAACTGTTTTTGAAGAATTAGCCAGAAGTGTAGTAGCAGAAACCGTAAAAAGAAACGAAAATTTACCTGCTACAGAAGCGATTAAAATTACAACAATGGCAGGATGTTCTGCTGTGAAAAAATAGATATTTTAAATTTCTTAGACATTTCAGTCTAAAAATCTAAAGATTCTAATCATCTAAAAGTCTAAATAAATGACAGAAATTGAAATAACCGAAAACATTGAGAAAGCTTTAGCTGAAATTCGTCCGTTTTTAAATTCAGACGGAGGCGATATTGAATTAGTAGAAGTTCTTGATGGCAAACACGTAAAAGTTAGATTACAAGGCGCTTGTACGAGTTGCAGTTTAAGCATCAGCACAATGAAAGCGGGTGTAGAAACTACCATCAAAAAGTTTGTTCCGCAAATAGAAACAGTAGAAAATATAAAATAGTAGACTTCGGACATTAGACTTTGGACATTAGACTTTTTACATTAAGACTTAAATAAAATGATTGAAACAGATATATTAATAATTGGAGCAGGTCCTACAGGACTTTTTACTGTTTTTGAAGCCGGTTTATTACAATTAAAATGTCATATTATAGATGCACTTCCTCAACCAGGAGGGCAGTTAGCAGAATTATATCCAAAAAAACCCATTTTTGATATTCCAGGTTATCCAGAAGTTTTAGCTGGCGATTTGGTTACCAATTTAATGGAACAAATTAAGCAATTTCAACCGGGTTTTACTTTAGCTGAAACGGCTGAAACTATAGAAAAATTAGAAGACGGTACATTTATTGTTACTACTAATAAAGGTACAAAACACAAAGCAAAAGCGATTGCAATTGCGGGCGGTTTAGGAACTTTTGAACCCAGAAAACCTGTTTTAAAAGACATAGAATTTTACGAAAATGAAGACCGAGGTGTCGATTATTTTGTAAAAGATCCAGAAAAATATCGAAACAAAAATATTGTAATTGCAGGCGGTGGCGATTCTGCGTTAGATTGGAGTATTTTTTTAGCAAACGTAGCAGCTTCGGTTACGTTAATTCATCGAAGAAATGAGTTTCGTGGGGCATTGGATTCAGTAGAAAAAGTTCAGGAATTAAAATCTTCAGGTAAAATAAAATTAATCACTCCAGCAGAAGTTTCGAGTTTAAACGGTACGGAAAGAATTGAATCGATTACCATTGACACAAATGGCGAGCAAATGAATGTACCTACCGATTATTTTATACCGCTTTTTGGTTTAACACCAAAATTAGGTGCTATTGCTAATTGGGGATTAGAGATTGAAAAAAACGCCATCAAAGTAAACAATGCCTTAGATTATCAAACCAATATTGATGGAATTTATGCTATTGGCGATGTAAACACCTATCCTGGAAAGTTGAAGCTAATTTTATGCGGATTTCACGAAGCCACACTAATGTGTCAAAGCGTGTATAATCGAATTCATCCGGGGAAGCGTTATGTACTAAAATATACCACTGTTTCTGGCGTAGACGGATTTGACGGAACAAGAAAAGAAGCAGAAAAAGCGGTTGTAAAAGCAATAGATTAATATGAGTCAAGACGTAACCTTATTTATTACGGATAGAAACGGAGTGAAACACGAAGTGTTGGCCCCAACGGATATGAATATGAATGTGATGGAACTCATCCGTTCTTATGAATTAGCAGAAGAAGGAACTGTTGGAATTTGTGGCGGAATGGCTATGTGTGCTTCGTGTCAATGTTATTTACTTAACGATGTTTTAAAAACTGAAAGAAACGACGATGAAGAAGCAATGTTAGCTGACGCCTATCACGTGAAAGATAATAGTCGATTAGGGTGTCAAATACATATTTCGGAAGACTTAGAGGGCTTGGAAATAGAAATAGCACCAGAACAATAAAAAAAGCGAGAAGTATTTCTCGCTTTTTTATTTTATTTATTGAAATGCCTGTTCCAAATCGGCAAGTAAGTCTGAAATATCTTCTACACCTACGCTTAAACGAACTAAATCGTCTGTAATACCAATTTCTTTTCTTTTTTCCTCAGGAATTGATGCGTGTGTCATTAATGCAGGATGATTTGCTAACGATTCCACACCACCTAAAGATTCGGCTAACGTGAATACTTTTACTTTTTCTAACATTTTAATCGCATCGGCTTTCGCACCCGATTTAAAGGTAAAAGAAACCATACCGCCAAAACCACCAATCATTTGTTTCTTGGCAATTTCGTGATTTGGATGACTTTCTAATCCTGGATAATAAACAGTAGCTACTTTTGGATGATTTACTAAATATTCCGCCACTTTTGCTCCGTTTTCACAATGTCTTTGCACGCGTAAGTGTAATGTTTTGATGCCTCGTAATACTAAATAACTATCCATTGGACCTAAAGTTCCACCTGTTGCAAATTGAGCAAAGTGAAGTTTTTCGCCTAATGCTTCATCTTTTACGATTAAGGCACCAGCAATTACATCACTATGACCTCCTAAATATTTAGTTGCGGAATGCATTACGATATCTGCACCTAAATCTAAAGGTTTTTGTAAATAAGGCGTGGCAAAGGTATTATCTACTGCAAAAAGCAAGTTGTGTTTTTTAGTAATTTTCGCAATTTCGGCAATATCCGCTAATTTCATTAATGGATTGGTTGGCGTTTCTACCCAAACCAATTTCGTATTTTCATTAATTAACGACTGAAATTTTTCAAAATTCGTCATATCAATAAAATGAAATTTTATCCCAAATTCTTGATAGATGCGCGCAAACATTCGGTACGTTCCACCATATAAATCGTCCATCGCAATGACTTCATCGCCAGGTTTTAATAATTTCATTACAGAATCTGTTGCTGCTAAACCAGAAGCGAAAGCTAAACCTCTCACCCCATTTTCAATACTGGCTAACGCTTGTTCTAAAGCGGTACGAGTGGGATTGGCAAATCTACTATATTCGTATCCTTCTGCTAAAGGCACACCTGGACTTGTTTGTACAAATGTTGAGGTTTGATATACTGGTGGCATCACCGCTCCAGTACTTGGATCGTGATGTTGATTGCCGTGAATTACTTTGGTGTTGAATTTCATTTTTATATTTTTTAACTATTATATTCCTTGTTGTTTGTCGCCCCGCAAAGCCCTATATTGTTTTCTGGCTTCGGTAAAATAAATACTATCGGGATGTTCGAGAACTACTTTTTCGTATAAATTTTTAGATTTTTCTAAATCGTTCAGCTGGTTTTTATAAATTTCAGCTGAATAAAATAAGGCTTCATCAATATAAATTCCGTCTTTGTGATTGTCTAAAATGGTTTGATAATAACCAATTGCTTTGGCAAAATTACCTAATTTTTCGTAATTTTTTCCTACTTTATATAACGTTCCGGCTTCAATTGATTGCCCTTTGTGTTTTTCTAAAATTTGTAAAAATGCTTCTAATGCGTCTTTTGGTTTGTTTTGATATTCTAATAAATCGGCTTTTGAAAAATCTTGTAACGCCACTTGAAGTGAATCTTCTGCAGAATTATCGCTAATTAACAAAAACAATTCTACGGCGTCATTCGCAATTAACTGGGTAGAAGCTTGTTTCAATTCGCCTGCTTGTTTTTTTGCCCAATTGAAATCTTTTTTAAAGAAGCTGGTTTTTGCCATTCGCATACTAGCTTCGTGCGAAAATTCATCATTTGGTAAATCGTTTTGAATTTGCGCGTAATAAATAATCGCTTGATTGAACTTTTCGTTAAATACAAAAACATCTGCCAATTCCATTTTTACTTTTGCTTTCTGCCGAATATTTATTGGCATTTCCATAGTTGCATCTAAAAGTGCTTTTGCTTTTTCAAAATCATTCAAATAAAAGGCTTTGAAATGGGCTGCTAAAATTCGTAAATCTATGGCATAAGGCGAATTTCCATACTGGCTTAATAGCGTCTCAAATTTTGTTTGAATCATTGAATATGTTTCTGGTTTTGCAGTTTCAATTTCGTTTTTTAGCAGAAAATATTGCGCATTTAAGATGGTTGATTCGTCCGTTGTGTTTTGTAAAATAAATTGAAAAATAGCTTGTGCGGTTTCGTTTTCTTTTTCGTTTACACAAATTTGCGCCAGTTGAATGATGTCGTCAAACGATTCTGGATTTCGTTTATAAATCGATTTTTCTTGAATAAAAGCCTTGTTGTATTCTTTCAGATTTATGTAAAGCCAACTTAAAAACTGATTCCAATATATGTCTTGTGTTTTTTGGGTGCGAAGTAAAAGTTCTTTTTTTAGCGAATTGGCAAACACATTCTCAGCATCATCTTGCATAAAAAACACCAATTGATTTTGTACACTTAACGTCGAATTTATGTTGGCATATGAGTAATCTAATAATTTCACCACCATCACATCTAAATTTCCCATTTGACCTTGAAGCAATGCCATTTGGTAATCGAAATTCATACTTGAATTTGTTTTTTGAGCTATTTCGTACGTGGAATATGCCTGAAGTAATAACGATTTTTGCTCATAAGCTTGCCCGATTTGATAGGCGTAATTGGGTTGTTTTGCTACAACATCAAGGGCTTTTTTGTAATACAAATCGGCTTTGTTTTGGTCTTTTTCTAATTGCGCATTGTATCCTAATTCAACAAAAATAATTGGCTGATTGTTTGCTTCTTTTTTGTTTAATAGTACTTTTTCTGCTTTATCGAATTGTTTTAAACCTTGAAAACAAGCCACTAATTTTTGAGTAAAATAGAAATTATTAGGTTGTTTTTTTTCCATTTCTTCATACAAAGAAGCCGCTTTATCAAATTCACCTTTGTCAAAGTAATTTTGTGCCAATTGTTCGTTTTGAGAAACTACAAGCAGCGAGAAAAAAGACAATATGATGGTATAAATTTTTTTCATAAAAAGAATGCACTAAAGTAACAAAAAATGGTTAGCTCAGTGCATTATTAATAAAGATTTAAGATTAGTTTATAATATCAAACCCAGTATATTTTCTTAAAACTTCAGGAATTACGATGCCTTCCGGCGTTTGATAATTTTCTAAAATCCCTGCTAAAACACGAGGTAAGGCTAATGAACTTCCGTTTAAGGTGTGTACCAATTGGTTTTTGCCATTCGCATCTTTGTATCTTAATTTTAATCGGTTTGCTTGAAAGGTTTCAAAATTAGAAACAGAAGAAATTTCTAACCAACGATCTTGTGCAGTTGAAAACACTTCAAAATCATAGGTTAACGCCGATGCAAAACTCATATCACCACCACATAAACGTAATATACGGTAAGGTAATTTTAATTCTTGTAATATTTCTTTTACGTGTTCTACCATTCCGTCTAAAGCGGCATAAGAATTTTCAGGTTTTTCTATACGAACAATCTCAACTTTATCAAATTGATGTAAACGATTTAATCCACGAACGTGCGCACCATATGAACCTGCTTCTCTTCGGAAACACGGCGTGTAACCTGTACACAAAATAGGTAAATCGTTTTCTGAAACTAAATCGTCTCTAAAAATATTTGTTACGGGTACTTCTGCAGTTGGAATTAAGTATAAATTATCTGTAGCATCGTGATACATTTGTCCGTCTTTGTCGGGTAATTGTCCCGTTGCATAAGCGGATGCTTCGTTTACTAAATGTGGTACTTGGTATTCTTTATAACCTGCATCGGTATTTTTATCTAAGAAATATGAAATTAGTGCTCGTTGTAATTTGGCGCCTTTCCCTATGTAAACAGGAAAACCCGCACCAGCGATTTTTACACCTAATTCAAAATCAATAATGTCATATTTTTTAGCTAATTCCCAATGAGGTAAAGCTCCCTCGTGTAATTTAGGAATGTCTCCCTCTTCAAAAACGTTTATGTTTTCTTCAGGTGTTTTTCCAAAAGGAACAATTTCGGCTGGTAAATTTGGTAATTTATATAATTCGTCTTGCAATTGATTCGTAATTGCATTCAAACTTTCGTTTAAAAGTTTAGAATTTTCTCTAATTTGAGTGGTTTTTTCCTTTAAGATTTCGGCTTTGGCTTTTTCACCATTTTTCATCATTTCGCCAATATCTTTGGATAATTTATTAGATTCAGCTAACAAATTGTCTAATTCTACTTGCGTATTTCTACGTTTTTCGTCTAATTCTACAACGAGTTCAACAACGGCAGTGGCATCGAAGTTTTTTTTCGCCAATCGCGTGATTACTTCTTCTTTGTTTTCTCTAATAAATTGGATTTGTAACATATTTCTTTATTTTTGGAAAGCAAATGTAAGGAATTGTTGTAAATTTTTTAGAAAAGTCCGCATACAAATGTGTAGAATGTTTAAAAATTGAAAATATTTACTTAGTTTCGTGTTTTAATTTACAATAATGAAAAAAATTATTTATTTCTTTTTCGTTTTATCTGTTACTTTTTGTTTTTCTCAAACTACAGAATTAGAATTTGAAAAAATGGTGGAATCCGAATCAAAATCGGCCGCATCCACAATGAATGTTCAAGTAAATCCGAACACACAAAATTATGATATTACTTATCATGAGTTACGTTTTACAGTAAACCCGAACAATACACCTGCTGCTATTAGCGGTATTGTAAAAACCACTTTTACGGCTTTAGCAAATATGAATTCTATCACTTTTGACATGGCTACTCAGTTAGTAGTGAGTTCCGTTACTATGAATAGTGTGAATTTATTTTATTCCCAAAGTAATTACGAGTTAAACATTAATTTTCCAAGTACAATTACCACTGGAACAAGCACTTCAGTTATAATTACATATGCTGGAATTCCTCCAACTGCCGAAGGGGCTTTTACAAGAGGAACTCACGCAGGAACACCTGTAATATATACCCTTTCTGAACCTTTTGGCGCTAGAGATTGGTGGCCTTGTAAGCAAGATTTAAATGACAAAATCAATAGTTTTGATATGTATATTACGGCACCTGCTACTTTTAATAGCGTATCGAACGGGTTACAGCAAAGTAGAGTTGTAACAGGATCAAATGCCACAACACATTTTAAACATTTATACCCAATTCCGGCCTATTTGATTGTATTAAACATAACCAATTATGTGGTGTATAATCAACAAGCTGGTCTAGGAACGCTAGCTTCACCTTTCTTCCCAATTATTAATTATTTATATCCAGAATCTAATACAACTACCATTCAAAATCAGTTGGGCGTAACTCCAGGGATTATGAATTTATTTGAAAGTTTGTTAGAACCTTATCCTTTTAGAAATGAAAAATATGGTCATGCGCAGTTTGGTTGGGGTGGTGGCATGGAACATACGACAGTTTCATCAATGGGAAGCTTTGGAAGAGATTTAATTTCGCACGAGTTAGCTCACCATTGGTTTGGTAATAAAATCACTTGTGGTACTTGGAAAGATATTTGGTTAAATGAAGGATTGACAGAATACATGTCTGGTTTAGTTCATGAACAAGATGGGGCAAGTAATTTTGTAATTTGGAAAAACGGAAAAATTAATAATATTACTTCACAACTTGGAGGCGCTACTTATTTATCTGATGCTGGCGCATTAAATGTAAATACAATTTTTAGCTCAAGATTGACCTATAATAAAGGCTCGATGATTACGCACATGTTGCGTTGGAAATTGGGAGATGTGAAATTTTTTCAAGGGTTAAAAAGTTATTTAGCCGATCCTACTTTAGCCTATGGATACGCCGTTTCTGCGAATTTGAAATCGCATTTAGAAGCTGCGGATAACGGCAACAGTTTAACGGAATTTTTCAACGATTGGTTGTACAATCAAGGATATCCTACTTATACTATTACGGCTCAAAATTGGGGCGCTGGACAAGCAAAAATTAGTGTAAATCAAACGCAATCTCACTCCAGTGTTTCTTTTTTTGAAATGCCTTTAGAAATAAGATTAACAGGAAGTGGCTCACAAGTTTTAGATGTTGTAGTAAACAACACAACTAACGCTCAGGAATTTATTGTTTCGGTTCCTTTTGTGGTAACGGGAGTTGCTTTTGACCCAAATAAACATATTATTTCTAAAAATAATACAGCTACATTAGGCACTGAAAATTTTGATATGAATTCGGCGATTTCTGTTTATCCAGTTCCTTCAGAAAACGAATTAACTATCCAATTCCCGAGTAATGTAACTTTATACAAAGTGGAAATTTATAATAATTTAGGGCAACTTTTAAAAACAGATTTCAAAAATATGCTTGATATTTCTGAACTTTCAAGTGGTGTTCATTTTTTAAAAATTGAAACTTCAGAAGGGGTATTTCACAAAAATTTCATAAAAAAATAGGGTAACCATAAAATAATATTAAAAAGTAAGGTGAAAACCTTACTTTTGCTTTTTAAATACAAATCAAAATTACAATGATTCAAGTTGCACAAATACTTTTTATATTATCGGTTTTAGTAATTCTTCACGAATTTGGACACTATATAACAGCAAAAATGTTTAAAATGCGAGTAGAAAAATTCTACTTGTTTATGGATGTTGGTTTTTCATTATTGAAGAAAAAAATCGGCGAAACCGAATGGGGAATTGGCTGGTTGCCATTAGGTGGTTATGTGAAAATTTCAGGGATGATTGACGAAAGTATGGATGAAGACCAAATGAAACAAGAACCACAACCTTGGGAATTTCGTTCCAAACCAGCTTGGCAACGATTAATTGTAATGTTAGGCGGAATTATAGTTAATATTTTATTAGCTTGGTTTATTTACACAATGATGTTTTCTACTGTAGGCCAAAAATACATTTCTACTGAAAAAATTCAAAAAAACGGATTGGCATTTGGCGAAGTTGGGCAAAGTGTAGGTTTTAAAAATGGCGATAAAATTGTTTCAATTGATGGCGCTTTGCAACCTAAGTTTAATTGGGCGGTAATTGATGTTTTACTGAGTAATGAAGTGATTATTGATAGAAGCGGAACCGAAGTAAAATTAAATTTAACAGATGAACAAAAAGGTGAAATTTTAGGAAGTGAAGGAAAAAACTTCATACAACCAAGAATTTCAAGTATTTATATTGATTCGGTAACGCCAAAATCGGAAGCGGCGAAAGCGAAATTAGTAAAAGGAGATATAATTAAATCAGTAAACGGCAATCAATTTAGTTATTTTGATGTTTTTGCTGAAGACTTAAAAAAATTAAAAAACGACTCAATTAATATAGTTGTTGAAAGAAATTCTAAGTTAGTAAATCTAAGAGCCAAAGTAAACCCAGAAGGCAAATTAGGATTTATTCCAAAAACCAAAGATAAATTTGATTTTCAAATTATAAATAAGCTTTCATTCGGTGAGGCAGTTTCTGCAGCAGTAAAAGAATCGTATCAACTATTAGTTTATAACGTTAAACAGTTTAAATTAATACTAAAACCAGCAACTGGCGCATACAAACAAGTAAAAAGCCCTATCGGTATTGCACGTCAATTACCTGATTCTTGGGATTGGGAATTTATTTGGAATTTCACAGCCTTATTTTCAATTGGCTTGGCTTTTATGAACTTATTACCTATTCCAGGTTTAGATGGCGGACACGCATTATTTACGATTGTAGAAATGGTTACAGGTAAAAAATTATCAGACAAAGCAGCAGGTTACGTGCAAACAGGAGGAATGATTTTCCTACTTTCTTTAATGGCATTAACGTTTGGAAAAGACATATATCAGTTGATTTTAGACAAATTAGCAAATTAAAATAAAAAAGTGTTTAAATATTTTTGATAAAATAAAAATTCAATTATATTTGCACTCGCTTAAATATACAAGCAACTTCCTTCTTAGCTCAGTTGGTTAGAGCATCTGACTGTTAATCAGAGGGTCCTTGGTTCGAGCCCAAGAGAGGGAGCAAAAGTCCAACATTTATGTTGGACTTTTTTTATACAATAAAGTATGGATAATCTTGTTTACATATTATTTTCTAAAAAGTTGGAAAAGCATTATATTTTACAGAAAATCTCGAACAATGAGCAGCGTTTCATTTATTCTGAATAAAAATAAGTTTCCTGGAAACAGAAATGGTTTCTGACTTGTTATTTCATTTGTAAATTTATAATGCGGCTTGTACCTATTAACTTTAAAGATGGTTTTTAATTCAAAAAAACAGTAAATTATTTTTTTAAAATAAAAATTCAATTATATTTGCAATCGCTTAAATAAAGAAGCAACTTCCTTCTTAGCTCAGTTGGTTAGAGCATCTGACTGTTAATCAGAGGGTCCTTGGTTCGAGCCCAAGAGAGGGAGCAAAACAAAACCCGATACGAAAGTGTCGGGTTTTTTTGTTTTTTCAATAAGAAATGACTTTTCAACAAATTATCATATTTGTTTTTTATTTTTGTGTTAAAATGACGTCTAAATGTCGGTAAGTTGTCAAACTTATTTTAAATAAGGAGAATTATATTTGCATTATGGAATTTGGTACAAGATTAAAAGAGATTAGAACCTGTTTGAATATCTCACAAAAAGAACTTTCAGAAAAAACAAGATTAACGCTAAGAACAATTCAACGAATTGAGAACAATGAAGTGAAGCCTAGTCTTCATTCTATT
>NZ_JBIKJY010000009.1:0-75431 GCF_044360715.1 Flavobacterium sp. | reverse complement strand
ACGGTAGCCGCATTAGAAATAGCAGGGTTAAGTATTTCAGATAACTGTACTACAGATGCAAATTTAGTTGTAACGAGTTCAGATGGAACAGCTTCAGGAACGTGTCCGATAACTTTCACAAGAACGTATACCATAAAAGATGCTTGTAACAATGCTACAACAGCTATTCAAACCATTACAATAAATGATACTACTGTACCAGTTGTTACAGGAACTTTAACAGCTTCAAATATAAATGGTTGTTCAATAGCAGATGCACCAACAGCGATGACTACGGTAGCCGCATTAGAAGTATCAGGATTAAGTATTTCAGATAACTGTACTACAGATGTGAATTTAGTTGTAACGAGTTCAGATGGAACAGCTTCAGGAACGTGTCCAATAACTTTCACAAGAACGTATACCATAAAAGATGCTTGTAACAATGCAGTAACAACAACTCAAACCATCACGATTAGCGATACAACTCCGCCAGATTTTTCAGGTATTTTACCTCAAAATATTACTTTAGAATGTAACCAAACTATTCCATCAGCATCAATATTAACTGCAACAGACAATTGTACTTCAGTAGTTACAGTTAATTTTACAGAACAAAATATACAGGGTACTTGTCCGAATAATTACAGTATTATTAGAACTTGGGTGGCAACAGATATTTGTGGAAATTCACAAACGCATACGCAACAAATAACAATTCAAGACACAACACCACCAGTTTTTGTTGGAAGTTTTCCAACAATTGAAGTTTTTGCAAAGTGTGATGGCATTCCAGAGGCTCCAGTCTTAACCGCAACAGATAATTGTGGAAGCGCTACAGTAACTTATTCAGAAGTTAAGATAGATGGAGATTGTACAAACAAATATAGATTAGAAAGGACTTGGACGGCAACTGATTCATGTGGTAATGAAACAGAAATTACCCAAACGGTTTACTTAGCTTGTTACGTTACACCATATAATGCCTTGTCTCCTGATGGTGATGGGTTAAATGATGTATTTATTATTGAAGGATTAGAATGTTATCCAAATAACACCGTTCAAATTGTAAACAGATGGGGCGTAATTGTTTTTGATGCTGCATACTATGATAATGTAAATACTGTTTTCAGAGGATTTTCCGACGGTAGATCTACCATTTCAAGAAATGAAAAATTACCTACCGGGGATTATTGGTATATTTTAAAATACGAATATGATTTATACGGAAGAACAAAAGAAAATATTGAAAAAATAGGATATATTTATATTCAAAATGAATAATTAAATGATGAATAGAGAAATAAAAAGTATTGTCATATCTATCAAATTCATTTTGATTGTGACTATAGGATTGCTAAATACTACTAATTTAGTAGCGCAGCAAGATCCCCAGTTTACTCAATATATGTATAATACTATAAATGTAAATCCTGCTTATGCGGGTTCAAGAGGCGTAATGAGTGTTTTTGGAATGTATAGAGCGCAATGGGTTGGGCTAGAAGGCGCGCCAAATACAGCGGCAACATCAATTCATTCACCAATTGAGAATTCAAGAGTTGGATTAGGACTTACAGTTTCTAATGATCAAATAGGGATTTCAGAACGAAATACAGTTTCCACAGATTTTTCATATACCATTAATACTTCAGTTGACTATAAACTATCTTTTGGTATTAAAGGTTCCGCCAGTTTATTAAATGTAGATTATACTAAACTTAATAAATTCGATAAAAACGATCCAAAGTTTCAAAATAATATAGATAATCAATTTTCACCAAATATTGGAGCGGGTGTTTATTATCATTCCGATAAATTATATGCAGGTGTTTCTGTGCCTTTTATTTTAGAGACCAAACATTTTGACGACAATACTAATTCAGTGGCTAAAGATGCACTACATTATTATTTTATTGGTGGATATGTATTTGATGTGTCAGAAACTACAAAATTTAAACCCGCATTTTTAATTAAATCCGTAAAAGGTGCACCACTTCAAGCAGATGTAACCGCTAATTTTATGTTTTTCGATAAATTTGTTCTTGGTGCAGCTTGGCGATGGAGCGCAGCTGCAAGCGCATTGGCTGGTTTTCAAATTGATAGTAATTGGTTTGTCGGATATACATATGATTCTGATACTACAAAATTAGCCAATTATAACTCTGGCTCGCACGAAATCTTTTTAAGATACGAGTTTAAAGGGAAACAAGAAAAAATTATTTCACCAAGATTTTTCTAAAATGATAAATAATATGAAAATAAAAAATAGTATTCAAATTTGTTTATTGGTCTTGACTTTTTTTGGTTATTCTCAAGAAGTACAACTGAAAAAAGCCAATTCAAATTATGAAAATTTTCAATATGTAGATGCCATTAAAACATATGAAAAAGTAGCCAAAAAAGGATATAAATCTGTTGAATTATTTAGTAAACTTGGTGATTCCTATTATTTTCAATCTAAATTGAAAGAAGCTAATTACTGGTATAACGATTTGTTTTTATTAAATGAAAAATTAAATTCAGAATATTATTTTAGATATGCACAAACATTAAAAGCAGTTGGCGATTATAAAAAAGCCGATGCTATGATGACTCTTTTTAATGAAGCAAATACTTCTGATGTACGCGCAATGTTATCTAAAGAGCAATATGATTATTTGGAAGAAATTAAAAACAATTCAGGAAGATATAACATACAAAATGCAGGAATTAATTCAGAATTTTCGGATTATGGCACTTCGTTTTATAAAAACACCTTGGTTTTTACCTCTGCACGAGATACGGGTGGTGTTTTTGTAAAAAAGCACAGTTGGACCAATCAGTCATATACAAATATCTACAGTTCAATAATTACAGACAATGGAAATTTGTCTGAACCTGAGAAATTTTCAAAAAAAATTAATTCAAAATACCACGAATCTACTCCCGTTTTTACAAATGATGGAATGACGATGTATTTTACCAGAAACAACTTTTTAAATGGTAAAAAAGGAAGAGATAAAGATAAAACCATATTATTAAAATTGTTTAAAGCCACTAAAATTCGAGATTCTTGGGGAAATATTGTTGAATTACCGTTTAACAGTAATGAATATAATTGTGCACATCCAGCATTATCTCCAGATGAAAAAACATTATATTTTTCATCAGATATGCCAGGAACAAAAGGAGTATCTGATATTTTTAAAGTAGCTATTCTTCCTGATGGAACATTTGGCACACCAGTTAATTTAGGTGATAGAATTAATACAGAAGCAAGAGAAACGTTCCCGTTTATATCCAATAAAAACGAATTGTATTTTGCTTCAGACGGTCATCCAGGATTGGGAGGTTTAGATGTTTTTATTACACAAATAAAAGAAGACGGGACATACGGTAAAGTTAAAAATGTAGGAGAGCCGGTGAATTCAAATTTCGATGATTTTAGTTTTATTATGGATACCGCTTCAAAAAATGGTTTTTTTAGTTCAAATAGAGAAAAAAGCAGTTTAGGTTATGATGATATTTATAAATGTACTGAAACCATACCTGTTCCAAAAGATTGTCAGCAAAATTTAAAAGGAGTTGTTGTTGATTCTCGTACTCAAGTGCCAATTGAAGGTGTAAAAGTGGTGATGTTTGATATAAATTATGTAAAATTAGGTGAAGAAATTACTGATATTGAAGGAAAATTTGATTTTGGTGCGGTAGATTGTGGAAATAAATTCCGTATTGTACCTGAACAAAAGGATTACGCTACGGTAGAGAATATGGTTATCATTACTAAAGAGTCAGATTTGAAAGATTTAAAAATTTCAATGACTCCAAAATTGCAACCAATTGCAGTAGGTAGAGATTTAAGAAGAACGTTAGGAATTGAAATTATATATTTTGATTTAGATAAAGCCAACATTCGTAAAGATGCAGAAGTGGAATTAGCAAAAATATTAGAAGTGATGAAACAATATCCAAGTATGGAAATCGATGTTCGCTCGCATACCGATAGTCGTCAAACTAAAGGATATAATTTAGCGCTTTCAGATAAACGTGTCAAATCTACCATAAAATGGTTAGTTACAAATGGTATTGAAGCCAAACGATTAACAGGAAGAGGATATGGCGAATCCCAATTAGTAAATAAATGTGCTGACGACATACCTTGTACAGAAGAAGAACATCAAGCCAATAGGCGCAGTGAATTTATTATTGTAAAGCTGTAATTGATAAATTTTATAAACCTCAACAATTTACTGTTGGGGTTTATTAATTAAACAAAAAACCCTTGAAAATCAAAGGATTATCAAGGGTTTTTGTGGTACCTCCAGGGATCGAACCAGGGACACACGGATTTTCAGTCCGTTGCTCTACCATCTGAGCTAAGGTACCTTGCGATTTTAGGCATTGCTACCTTTTCATTGCGGGTGCAAATATAGAACCTATTTTATATTTTCCAAAACAATTATTAAAAAAAATCATTTTCGTACATTTGCACTTCTAATATTATTATATGATACTTACAATTGATGTGGGCAATACAAATGTTAAAGTTGCTGTTTTTAAGCAGTTTAACATTATTGATACGTTTGTTTTCCAAAAAAATAATTTTCAAAATAATTTTCAAATAATTTTCAAAAAACATCCAAATCATACAAAAGCGGTACTAGCTTCCGTTTCAATGCTAGATGAAATGGATAGTTTATGGTTGAAAAATCAAATTGAAGTAATTGAAATAAACCCAGATTCTGTTTTCCCATTCAAAAACAAATATACTACTCCAACTACTTTAGGTGTTGACAGAATGGTTTTAGCATCTGGTGCCGTATTTCACTATCCAAACCAAGATGTTTTAATTATCGATGCAGGAACTTGTGTAACTTACGATTTCGTCACCCATAAAAAAGAATACTTAGGTGGTGCCATTTCTCCAGGACTTCGTTTGCGTTATAAAGCGCTAAATGATTACACAGCTAAGTTACCATTATTAGAAAGTAATTCACCAGAAAATTTTATTGGAAACAGCACGGATCAATCTATTCATTCTGGTGTTGTAAACGGATTGTGTTATGAAATTGAGGGCTTCATTTCAGAATTTTCTGTTAAAAAAGAACAATTTACAATAATTTTAACAGGCGGCGACGCTATTTTTTTGGCGAATCGATTAAAAAGTACCATATTTGCCGATGAAAATTTCCTATTAAAAAGTTTACACCAATTATACACTTATAGTTTACAAAATGATTAAAAAAATTGTCTTATTTATTTCGATATTACTAGCAAATTTTGGTTTTGCTCAAGAAAACACAGCTTCACCTTATTCTTTTTACGGAATAGGAAGTGCTAGATTTAAAGGAACTAACGATATTATTAATATGGGTGGAATTTCTGTTTATTCAGATAGTACGCATATTAACATATTAAATCCAGCTTCGTATTCAAACCAATTACTTACCACTTTTCAAGTTGGAATGACGTCTAGTTTTTATAACTTAAATACTACATCAACTAAAGAACAGGCTAAAAAAACTACATTTGATTATGTGGTAATGGGTTTCCCTGTATCGAAAAAAGCAGGAGTTTCTGTTGGACTTTTACCTCATAGTGCTGTAGGTTATAGGCTAAAATCAGATACAAGATCAGTAGATGGTTTTACAAAACAATACCAAGGTAAAGGTGGCGTAAATAAAGTATTCCTTGGTGCTGGTTACAAATTAAGCCCAAAGTTTAGTGTAGGTATGGATTTTCAATATTTGTTTGGAATTATAAATACGCAATCCGACGTGTTAAATCAAAATATTATTTTTGGTTCAAGAGAAGTTAATGAGTCCACCGTTTCAGGTCTTGCTGTAAATGCAGGATTAAATTTCAAAACTAAATTTACTAGTAAATTAGATTTCTTTTCAAGTTTAACGTATGCTCCAGAAGCAAAATTAAATTCTGATAATACTAGAAATGTATCTCGGGTATCAGCTTTGGCAAATGGTACTATTGTTCCAGCGTCAGAAGACAAGGAGGTTAATGTAGCCGACTCTAAATTAATCGTACCATCAAAATTAGTTTTAGGTGCCGGTTTAGGAAATAGAAAGTGGTTTTTAGGTGGAGATGTTGCATTTTCTGGATCAGGAAATCAAGTCAATCGTTTTGAAAATTATTCAAATGTATCATATGAAAATGGTGTAAAAGTGGCGATTGGAGGTTTTATTATACCAAAATTTGATTCATTTAATAATTATTTTCAAAGAATTACTTACCGTGGTGGTTTCAAATACGAAAACACAGGACTTGTAATTAATAATACAAGTATAAAAGATAAATCAGTTACTTTAGGATTTGGCTTGCCGATTTCTGGAACTTTTTCAAGTATGAATTTAGGTATCGAATATGGGTCTAGAGGGACAACAAGCAACGGATTAATTAAAGAAGATTATTTTTCAATAAATATTGGCTTGTTATTTAATGATAAATGGTTCAGAAAAACATTATATAACTAATATAATGAGAAAAAGGGTTGGATATATTGCTTTTCTTTTAGCGATTTTGTTTCTGCAAAGTTGCGAAAGTAACCTAAAAGATGTTCAACGCATTTATAAAACATCATTTGTTCCAACAGGTGAAGCCGATTCCATTAACTTGAAATACACCGATTCTGGAAGAGTAAAATCCATCTTGCAGAGTTTAAAAATGATTGATTATTCTACAGCAAAAAATCCGTTTGTTGAATTTCCAAAATCCGTTTTAGTAACGCTTATTGACGCAAATGGTAATAAAACCACAGTTGTTGCAGACAAAGCCATTTCGTATAAAAAAACAGAAGTAATTGATTTAATTGGGAATGTAAAAATTCAAACCTTCGATGGAAAAGTTTTACAAACCAACCAATTGTATTTTGATCAAAAAAACGAATGGTTTTTTACAGAAGAAGCATTTACTTTTAAAGATGCTGACGGAAGTTATCTTCAAGGAATAGGAATTGATTTTAGTAAAGATTTTAAAATCTTTAATATGCAAAACAACAACGGAGAAGTTAATAACATGTAATATTATAACTATGAAATATTTTAAATACACCCAATACTTATATTTAATAGCATCAATACTTTTTTTGATATCTGTATTTGTAAAAATAATGAAAAACGAAGATTATGGTTTACAAGCAATTATAGCAATAGGATTCGCTATAATGTTTTTTGTGCGCCGCAGTTTTGTTAAAAAAATGGAAAACAACAAAAAAAACTTATAAAAAATCGACAATACTATTTTATTATTAAATAGATAATTGTATTTTCGCCCTCTGAATAAAAAAAATCAATATAAAAATGGCAATTTTATCAAAAATTAGACAACGTTCTATCTTATTAGTTTTAATCATAGCATTAGCATTATTTTCATTTGTATTAGCAGATGTAATTAAAAGCGGTGGATTTGGTGGTGGTTCAAATAACATTGGTTCAGTGAATGGAACAAAATTTGAATACCAAGAATTTATGAATAAGGTAGCTAACGCTCAAAAATCTCAACAAGGGGCTTCTAATACGCAAGCTTTAAATTCAGTTTGGGAACAAGAAGTTAGAAAAGCATTATTAACGGATCAATACGATAAAATTGGTTTATTGTTAGGAAAAGAGCAATTAATGGCGGTAATTAAAAACGACCCACAATTGTCTCAATCACCACAGTTTTTAAATGCTGCAGGTAAATTTGACGATAAAAAATTTGCTGAATACATCAATTCTTTACAAAGTGCTCCAGACCAAACACAATGGAACAACTGGAAAACATATGAAGTTCAAATTGAAGATTTTGCTAAAGAGCAAATATATAACACATTGATCAAATCAAGTGTATATACTACTAAAGCAGAAGGAAAATTAAAATACGAAAGAGATAATAATAAAGTTGATTTTGATTATGTAGCTTTAGCATTTTCTACAGTTAGTGACGACCAAGTTAAGGTAACTGACGAGGAAATTATGGCTTATATGAAGAAAAATCCTAAAAAATTCAAATCAGACAACACCAGATCTGTAGAATATGTATTAGTTGAAAACAAACCATCTGCAGCTGATGAAGCCGTAATGAAATCTAAAATGGATGGATTTGTAAATGGTAAAATTGAATTTAAAAACGGTGTAAACGATACTATTGCTTCATTTCGTGCAGCAACAAATGTGGCCGCGTATGTTAACAAATATTCAGAAGTTAAATTTGATTCTACATATTTAGCTAAAAAGGATATTAACCCTCAATTTGCAGAACAATTATATGCATTAGCACCAGGACAAGTTTTTGGTCCTTATACAGATAATGGGTATTCAAAATTATCAAGAGTAGCTGGAAGAAAATCTGGCGCTACAGCAAAAGTTAGTCATATTTTAGTTGCTTATAAAGGCGCTATGCAAGCCGCTCCAACAGTTAAATTAACTAAAGAAGAAGCAAAAGCTAAAGCAGAAGGTTTATTGGCGCAAGTTAATGCAAACCCATCAAGTATGGCGATGTTAGCTATGATTAATTCTGACGACCAAGGTTCAAAACAAAATGGTGGAGTATATGATAATGTGGCACCAAAACAAATGGTTAAACCTTTTGACGATTTCTTATTTGGTAATCCAGTAGGAAAAACAGGAGTTGTAGAAACTGATTTTGGTTTCCACGTAATGAAAGTGGATGGAAAGAATGATGCGGTTTTATTAGCTACAGTAGCTTTAAAAATACAACCTTCTGAACAAACAGAAGATGTTAATTATAATAAAGCATTAAAAGTAGAATCTGACGCTACAGCAAGTGGTCTTGAAAAAGCAGCGAAAACTGCAGGTTTAAAAATTGCACCAGTTACTAGTGTGAAAGCATATGATGAAAATGTAGCCAATTTAGGTTTACAAAGACAAATTGTAACTTGGGCATTCAACGAAGACACAAATATAAATGACGTAAAACGTTTTGATATTGTAAACCAAGGATTTGCTATAGTAAAATTAAAATCTAAAAATGATGAAGGGTTATTGCCTTTAGAATTAGCAAAACAACAAGTTGAGCCATTAATTAAAAATGAGAAAAAAACGGCAATACTTAAAAAGAAAATGACAGGTACAACTTTAGAAGCAATTTCAAAATCTACAGGTTCTACTATAGCACCTGCAGTAGGAGCTACTATGGCATCTCCAGTAATTCCTAATTTAGGTTATGAACCAAAAGTGGTAGGAACTGCATTAGGTTTAGCTTCAGGAAAAACATCTAAAGTAATTGAAGGAAATTCAGGATTATTTATGGTAAGAACCAAAACACTTACCAAAGCGCCTGTTGTAAAAGATTTTAAAACACAAATTGATCAGTTAAATCAACAAACTAAAGGTTCTGCTCCGTATAGAATTGTTCAAGGTTTAAAAGATAAAGCTAAAATTGAAGACAATAGAGGTAAATTCTAAAAATATAAATTGAATAATAAAAAAAGGGCTGATTTATTCAGCCCTTTTTTTATTTTTGTAAAAAGTTAATATGTCATTTATACAATCTTTATATAAAATTTTTGGCGTACACACTGAAATTAAAACAAGTGAAGAGACGACAACTAATTCTCCAAAAATGAAAAAATTTTTAATAGTAGGCTTGGGCAATATTGGTGCAGAGTATGTTAATACTAGGCACAATATTGGATTTAAAGTTTTAGATTATTTTGCCAATCAAGAAAGTATCACTTTTCAAACCCAAAAATTAGGTGAAGTAGCTGAATTTAAAATTAAAGGTCGAACAGCCATTTTACTAAAACCAAACACTTTTATGAACTTAAGTGGAAAAGCGGTTAAATATTGGATGGAAAAAGAAAATATTGAAAAAGAAAATCTATTAATTATTACTGATGATTTAAATTTATCCTTTGGAAGTATTCGAATTAAAACAAAAGGCTCTGACGGGGGACATAATGGCCTTAAAAACATACAACTTTTATTGAATTCCACAGAATATCCCCGTTTTAGATTTGGAATTAGTGATGCGTTTAAAAAAGGCAAACAAGTAGATTACGTATTAGGCGAATGGTCAACAGAAGAAAAAGAAGCTTTAAAAGAAAGATTAAGTCTCTCCTCTGAAATAATAAAATCTTTTGTTTTAGCGGGTTTGAATACTACAATGAATTTATATAATGGTAAATAATAATACTGGATTTCATTACTATTACATTACATAATTATTATTTTTGCATAAATATATAATTGACTTTGAAAATATATCAATCTCTTAACGAATTTAAGCCATCTAGAAAAACAATAGTAACATTAGGAACTTTTGACGGAGTTCACTTGGGACATAACGTCATTTTAGATAAAATTTGTAACACAGCCAAGCAAGAAAATTTAGGAAGTGTTTTGCTTACTTTTTTTCCTCATCCAAGGTTTGTTGTAAATAATGATGCGGAAATTAAATTATTAAATACGATGTCTGAAAAAGCCATTTTGCTCGGACAAAAAGGTATTCAAAACTTTATAATTCATCCATTTGATAAGTTGTTTTCTGAATTATCACCAAGAGAATTTGTAGAAAAAGTTTTGGTAAAACAATTAAATATTCAGAAAATTATTATTGGATACGACCATAAGTTTGGAAAAAACAGAGCTGCCGATTTTAATAATTTAATCGCTTTTGGTAAAGAGTTTGGTTTTGAAGTAGAAGAAATTTCAGCAAAACAAGTTGATGAAGTTGCTGTAAGTTCAACAAAAATTAGAAATTCGCTTTTAGAAGGTAATATTTCATTAGCGAACGCATATCTTGGATATTCATATATGTTGTCCGGAATCGTTGTAAAAGGGAATCAATTAGGAAGAACAATTGGGTTTCCAACAGCAAATATTGAGGTTTCAGAAAACTATAAACTAATCCCTAAAAATGGGGTTTATATAGTAACTGCAATTGTGAATAATCAAACTATTTTTGGGATGATGAATATAGGTGTAAAACCTACTTTAGGCGATAATGTTCCGACAATTGAAGTACATTTATTAGAATTTTCAGAAGATATTTACGGTCAAGAAATTCAAGTAAATGTAGTGGATCGACTTAGAGACGAACAAAAATTTGAAACATTCGAAGCGCTTAAATCGCAATTAGAAATTGATAAAACAAATACACTTGACTATTTTAAAAATGGGAACTCTTAACTAATTAATTTATTAAGATTGTCTGTTTTTTAAAACCACAACTTCTTTATCTAAATTTATAAAAACTTAGCGCATAAATTTTTTCTTCAAATGTAAATTAGTACTTTTGAGGCATTAATTTATGATTTTATGAGTCTTACCAAACATAACTGGACGAAAGAAGAAATAATTGCTATTTACAATAAACCCTTAATGGATTTGTTGTTTGAGGCGGCTTCAATTCACAGAGAACATCACGATCCTAATACGGTTCAAGTATCTACACTTTTATCCATAAAAACGGGTGGTTGCCCTGAAGATTGTGGATATTGTCCGCAAGCGGCAAGATATCATACGGATATTGAAGGAAATGACTTAATGTCTGTTTCACAAGTAAAAGCACAAGCATTACGAGCCAAATCTTCAGGTTCTTCTCGTGTTTGTATGGGTGCGGCTTGGCGAAATGTTAAAGATGGTCCAGAATTTGATCAAGTATTAGAAATGGTTCGTACCATAAATAAATTGGATATGGAAGTATGTTGTACTTTAGGTATGATTACCGAAAATCAAGCACATCGTTTAGCAGAAGCAGGATTATATGCCTACAATCACAATTTAGATTCATCAGAAGAATATTATAAAGAAGTAATTTCAACTCGTGGTTTTGAGGACAGACTTGAAACTATTGAAAACGTTAGGAAAACCAATGTTACGGTGTGTAGCGGTGGAATTATTGGAATGGGTGAAAGTATTGAAGACAGAGCAGGTATGTTAGTTGCACTTTCTACATTAAACCCGCAACCCGAATCGGTGCCAATTAATGCTTTAGTTGCGGTTGAAGGTACGCCACTTGAAGATGAAAAACCAGTTGAAATATGGGAAATGATTCGTATGGTAGCTACCACAAGAATTATTATGCCTGAAACGCAAGTGAGATTATCTGCAGGAAGAACCAATATGAGTAGAGAAGGACAAGCGATGTGTTTCTTTGCAGGTGCAAATTCTATTTTTGCTGGTGATAAATTACTTACAACACCAAATCCTGATGTAAATGAAGATATGAAAATGTTTGAAATGCTTGGATTAAATCCGCAAAAACCATTCATTAAAAAAATGCAACCTGAAACAGTAGAAGCACAAGATTCTAAATTTGAAGCTTTAGGCGAGAAACCAAAATGGAGCCGACCAGAGCATAAAATTGAAAGAAATTTAGAGGCTTCTGGAAAAAAGTAAGCGTTTATATTCCATAGAAATATAAAATCCCATATCTTTTAAGGTATGGGATTTTTTTATTTATAAAAAGGAAAAGAGCGACTATTTACCAACCAAATAAAATGAGAAAAAACTACTTTCTGTCACCCTTTGTCCAATTTATATAAATATTAACTCGTTATTAGATTGTGTGTTTTCTAAAATAACGTCTTCAATTATGTCTTCAATATTGCTTGTATAATTTACAGGTATAATTCTGTTAAATAAAACCCACATTTCTATTAAATTGAAATCTAAGTTTTTAGCTGTTAATACGCCCATTTTTTTTAACGCGAAGGCGTTGCATTCTTGTTCAATTTGTTTTTTGATAGGAATTACAAATAATTTCTTTTTCAAGAATAACGTTTCGGCAGGTAATTCAAATCCTGCATTACATAATACGCCGGCACTATTTGCTATTGATTTTAAAAATTCATTTTCATCAATTGGAAATACAGTGCAATTATTTGCCGTGTACGATGCCGTGGCAGTTTTTGAAAATATAATCCAATTGGCAGATGTTTTTTTCAATTCTTTAATAATTTTTATATCTGAAAACGACGGCAAATACACCACATAATGCCCGGCATTTGAGGTTTTTAAGTCGCTTATTTTTTTTCTTATTACTGGTCTGAAAATATGTTCGTTGTATTCTTCAAAGTGAAAACCATATTTTTTAACAACCGGAGCGTAATTTTTAAAAATTTTCCAACTCAACCATTTTATTTTTTTAGGTTTTGGCGTTTCATTAAAAAACAAAGATGATTGATGTGATAACGCCACAATATTTCCACCTTTAAATTTGCAAGCCCAAGCTGAAATGGGTTCGTAATCGTTTATAATTAAATCGAATTTATGTACGTTTAATTTTAAGACTTGATATATAAATTGAGCGTAATTGTTTTTAAATAACGTTTTCAAAAAAGAAACATTTCCGTTACTTCCATAAAATAATGAAATACCTTTAAAATCCAAAGCTACAGGAAAGCCCAATTGAATTTGCGATTGACTTCCACTTGTTAAAACAGTAACATCTCCATATTTTTCTAATAGTGGAATAATTTCTTGAGCTCTTGCTAAATGACCATTTCCAGTTTTTTGTACGGCATATAATATTTTCATATGTTCTTAGTTAAATGAAATTACTTCTTTAATTAATTCATCTATATTTTTCAAATCTACATCTTGGTGCTCTGAATCCAATTCTTCTTTAAAATCGTATTTGTTGTAAGTGTATATACTCCAGTTTTTGTTGTGATATTCTAAAGCGGTTAAGTTTTCAATCCAATCACCACTGTTTAAATACACACAATTCCCGTTTTTACTTTCTACTTCTCGTATTTGAGGTTGATGAATGTGGCCACAAATTACATAGTCAAATTCATTTTTTATGGCTAATTCTGTGGCAGCGTTTTCAAAATCTCCAATAAATTTAATAGCATTTTTAACGTTGTTTTTTATTTTTTTAGAAAACGAATATTTTTCTTTTCCTAATTGCGTTAAAAACCAATTGGTTAATACATTTAAACGAATTAAAAAATCATAACCAATACCGCCTAATTTGGCAATCCATTTTGAATGTTGTACAGAAGCATCAAAAACATCACCGTGAAAAAACCAGGCTTTTTTACCATCTAGAGTCATTATTTTTTTATTCGTCAATTCAATATTTCCGAAAGAAGTATCGGCAAATCGACGTAAAAATTCATCGTGATTTCCTAAAATATATACGACTTCAGTCCCTTTTGAGGCCAAATCAATAATTTTTTTAATCACTTTTAAATGGTATTTTGGAAAATAACTTTTGCTAAATTGCCAAATATCAATAAAATCACCATTAATGATTAATGTTTTTGGAGAAACAGATTTCAAATAAGTAAAAAGTTCTTTTGCTTGACAGCCATATGTTCCTAAATGGGTATCGGAAATAACTACAACATCAACATCTCTTGCCATAATACGGTTCAGTATTGTTTTGGCAAAGTAACAGTTTGTTTGTTAAGTAAATACTATTAGAAAATTAAGAAATCGCTATAAATCACACCACAACGTTTGTCACCCTGAAAGTATCTGACATAACGCTATGCAATTCAACTAAGAAGAGATGCTTTCAGCATGATAAAATAGGTGTAAATAATTCGACAAATCACAAACACGACGACGTTTGTCACCCTGAAAGGGTCTCGCGTGAAGTTTTTGGTTTTTTACTGCGTTACAATTTGCAATGTTTCGCGGCTAATTTGTTTTACTAAAACGTTCTTGTCTTTTTCAATTACTTCTGCTGAAATGGCATCAAAATGACGAATGGTGTATAAAGAAACGTTTTCATTATAAGAAACTTTGAATTTTTTTGATAAAATGGTTTTCAAATCTTTAAATTTATCAAAGGTGTCTTCAATGCAAACGGAAAAACTAATAGCTGTATTTTGAATTAAACTCACTTTAATTTTATGTTTATGAAATAAAGCGAAAATTTCACTAATATTTTCTTCCATTATAAATGAAAAATCAATTGAGGAAAGCGATACTAAAATTTGATTTTTCTTTACAATAAAACAAGATGTTTTAGGTTCTAAATCTACGCCAGTTCCTACTTTTGTCCCAGGTAATGTAGGGTTTAGAAATGATTTTACATACAACGGAATTTCTTTTTTCTGTAAAGGTTGTAAGGTTTTTGGATGTATTACACTTGCGCCATAAAAGGCCAATTCAATTGCTTCTCTGTACGAAATTTGATTCAGCAACACCGCATTTTCAAAATACCTTGGATCGGCATTTAAAACACCTGGAACGTCTTTCCAAATGGTTACACTTTCAGCACCTAAGCAGTAAGCAAAAATGGCAGCCGTATAATCAGATCCTTCACGACCTAACGTAGTAGTAAAGTTATTTTCATCTGCACCAATAAAACCTTGGGTAATAAATAACGATTTTTTTCTATTTATTTTAGAAATCAATTTTTGAGTGTATTCCCAATTTACATTGGCATCTCTGTAATTCGCATCCGTTTTAATGTAGTGACGCACATCTAACCACTGGTTTGTAATTCCTGCAGCATTTAAATAATGACTCACAATAGTGGTAGAAACCATTTCTCCAATACTAATAATTTGATCGTACACAAAAGGATAATTTGGCGATTTATTGCTTCTAACAAAATATTCTAAATCATCAAAATGCGTGTTTACATCAAAAAATACTTCGTGCTCCTCATCGTCAAATAAATCTAATAAAATTTGATTGTGATATTTTCTGATGTCTTGTAAAGAAGCATATAATTCGTTCGACTTTTCAAAGTAATTTTTAATTACTACTTCAAGTGCATTTGTAGTCTTTCCCATAGCGGAAATCACTAACATTACATCTTCGTAACCAACGGTTTGTAATACATTTAATACGTTTTTTATTCCTGCAGCATCTTTTACAGAAGCGCCCCCAAATTTAAATATTTTCATAACTTATCAATTACAATATTAAAATTTCAAATCCCAATTGGTTATTGAATTTTAATGAGTTGTTTTTTCTATATTATTTATAAATGTGTCAATTCCTATTTCATCCATATGAACCACGCGCCAATCATTTAAAACAGTTGCCCCGCTTTTTTTGTAAAATTCAATAGCAGGTGTGTTCCAATCTAACACGTTCCATTCTATTCTTCTTACGTTATCTTTTTTGCCTTGTTTTATAATTTCGGTGTATAATGCAAATCCAGCGCCAGTTCCTCTGTTTTTTTCTTTAACTATTAAATCTTCTAAATGAATGGTTTTTCCCTTCCAAGTTGAAAATCGATAATAATACAAAGCTACACCAATAATTTCATTTTGCACTTCTGCTACAAAAGTATAAAATAAAGGATTTTCAGAAAAGCCATCTCGGACTAAATCTTCTATAGTTACAACCACTGCATTCGGTTCTTTTTCAAAAATAGCTAATTCTGTAATTAAAGCCAAAACTTCTGGCATATCTTCTGGTATTCCTTTTCTTATAATCATTTTTTCTTGAAGCTATTTCCTGCTTTCCACTATATCTTTTTATTTTATGTTGCCTTCGAGAACCTCAGTCAACATAAAATAAAAAGGATGCCGTTGCAATCAGGGCTATTTTACATCCGTTTTTTCAATACATTCTTCTGCAAAAATACATATACACAAACAACTTTCTAAATTAATTTCGCATTATCACAAAAATAACGATATTTGCACAACAATTCTACTCAATCGATTTCGTAATGGAACAAAGCAACAAAACCTTAGGTGAATACATCATCGAAAATCAAAATGCATTTCAATATTCGTCTGGCGAATTATCCCGAATTATCAACTCCATCCGTTTAGCGGCAAAAGTAGTCAACTACAAAGTAAACAAAGCAGGTTTAGTGGATATTGTAGGTGCCGCTGGAGATCAAAACATTCAAGGTGAAGACCAACAAAAACTGGATGTTTATGCCAATGAAGTTTTTATTCAAACATTAATAAACCGAGAAATTGTTTGCGGTATAGCTTCCGAAGAAAACGACGATTTTATAACGGTTGCAGGTTCAGATAAAAGTCATAATAACAAATATGTGGTATTAATGGATCCGCTTGACGGCTCTTCAAATATTGATGTGAACGTATCTGTTGGAACAATTTTTTCAGTTTACAGAAGAATTACGCCAGTTGGAACGCCAGTAACTTTAGAAGATTTTTTACAACCAGGAATAAATCAAGTAGCGGCTGGGTATGTTATTTATGGTACGTCAACTATGTTGGTGTACACAACCGGTTGTGGCGTTAACGGATTTACCTTAAACCCAGCTATCGGAACATTTTATTTGTCGCATCCCAATATGAAATTTCCTGAAAATGGAAGTATTTATTCTATAAACGAAGGAAATTATGTGCATTTTCCTCAAGGGGTTAAAAATTACATAAAATATTGCCAATTAGAAGAAAACGATCGACCATATACCTCAAGATATATAGGAAGTTTAGTATCTGATTTTCATAGAAATATGATTAAAGGAGGCATTTATATTTATCCAACCAGTTCTAAATCCCCTAAAGGAAAATTACGTTTGTTATACGAATGCAATCCAATGGCATTTATTGCCGAACAAGCAGGAGGAAAGTCTTCTGACGGATTTGGTAGAACTATGGAAATTATCCCAACCGAATTGCATCAACGCGTGCCGTTTTTCTGCGGGGTAAAAAGTATGGTGGAAAAAGCCGAAGAATTTATGGAACAAGCAAAATAAAAATACAAAGCGACAGAAATGTCGCTTTTTTATTTCCTAAAAATTCTGTAAGTTTGAAAAACCTTTTAAATGAAATGGTATGCAAGAATTTTTAATATATTTTAATATGGGATTAAAGCACGTGTTAGATATCACGGCTTATGACCATGTCGTTTTTCTAATTGCTTTACTAATTCCGTACACGTTTAAAGATTGGAAACGCGTGTTTTTATTAGTAAGTTTGTTTACTTTAGGGCATACTTTTGCATTAATTTTATCTGTTTTTGGGGTGGTTTCTATTTCGGTAACTGTTGTAGAATTCCTTATTCCAATTACTATTTTAATCACTGCTTTATATCATTTGTTTACAGCTAGCAAATCGGCAAAAAAAGACACTATTTCTTTTGCAGCTATGGTAACAGTGTGTTTCGGATTAATTCACGGACTTGGATTTTCAAATTATTTTAATACCATAATGGTAGGTTCTGGAATGACTAAGTTAGTTCCTTTATTAGAATTTGCTTTAGGAATTGAGGCCGCTCAACTAATAGTGGTTCTTGCCGTATTGCTTATTGCCTATATTCTTCAAACTTTTTTCCGTTTTTCAAAAAGAGATTGGGCTTTGGTATTGTCAGGATGTATAATTGGTGTAGTTTTGCCAATGATATTACAAAGCGAAATTTTTAAATAGAAGTTATTTTCACAGAGCTACACAAAGAGTTTGCAGAGTAACACAAAATTAGTATTAATTCCATATAATATGTTCTAAAAGTATTAACAAATAAATACTTTGCGAACCTTAGCGAGAAACTTTGCGTTTCTTTGCGGTAAATTTAACAATGAAAGAAAAGAAAAAATTAAAATACGATTTAGCCTATTTGCGCATTGCAACCGAATGGGGAAAGTTATCTTATTGCAAACGCAAACAAGTAGGGGCTATTATTGTTAGAGATAAAATGATTATTTCTGACGGCTATAATGGTACACCAAGTGGCTTTGAAAATTGTTGTGAAGATGAAGAAAACCTAACAAAGTGGTACGTACTTCACGCTGAGGCAAATGCTATATTAAAAGTGGCGCGTTCTACACAATCTTGTGAAGGAGCTACACTTTATATCACCCTTTCACCATGTAAAGAATGTAGCAAATTAATTCATCAATCCGGTATAAAACGCGTGGTGTATTTAAATGAATACAAAGACACTTCAGGTGTAGATTTTTTAAGAAAAGCCGGTGTAGACGCGGAACATTTACAAGTAGTTAATGAGTAAACATCAAAATAAATTTTATATTTATATACCTATAATCATCGCCTTATCATTTGCGGGTGGAATGTTATTGGGAAGTAAATTAGATGTTTTACAACAAACCAACTTAGGTTCAAAATCTGCAGGAAAATTAAAGCTTAATAAATTACTTGATTTTATTGATAAAGAATATGTAGATGAAGTAAATACCGATTCTATTGTAGATTTAACAGTTTCCGGAATTCTAGAAAATCTCGACCCACATTCAATTTACATTCCAAAAGAACAATTGGCAGCTGTAAATGAAAGTATGGAAGGGAATTTTGTAGGCATTGGCGTAAATTTTTATATGTATAAAGACACGTTAACGGTTATTAAACCCATTCCAAACGGCCCTTCTGCAAAAGCGGGAATACAATCAGGGGATAGAATTTTATTTGCCAATAACAAGCAACTTTTCAATAAAAAATACCAATCAGAAAATTTATTTCCTATTTTAAAAGGCGAAATTGATACGCCTGTTAATTTGGTAGTGTATAGAAAATCTGAAAATAAAAAATTTAAAGTAACTGTTGTTAGAAATTTAATTCCAGTAAAAAGTATAGATGTTGCCACAAAAATTAACGATAAAACAGGTTATATTAAAGTAAATCGATTTGCCGAAACTACATATAGTGAATTTCATAACGCTTTAGTTTCTTTAAAAAAGCAAGAAATTACAGAGGTAATTATAGATTTAAGAGAAAATGGTGGCGGTTACTTAGAAATGGCTGTTGCAATGGCCGATGAATTCTTAAAAGACAAGCAAGTAATCGTTAAAACAAAAAATAAAAAAGGAAATGTAGATGTGTCTTACGCTACTTCAAAAGGTATTTTTGAAACAGGCCGTGTGTACGTTTTAATAGATGAAAATAGTGCCTCGGCAAGTGAAATTTTCGCAGGTGCCATTCAGGATAACGACAGAGGAACTATAATTGGACGTCGTTCTTTCGGAAAAGGATTGGTGCAACGCGAAATGAAAATGAATGATGGTTCTGCGGTACGATTAACCATTGCAAGATATTATACACCTTCAGGCAGAAGTATTCAAAAACCTTATGAAGACAAAGGCGAAAAGTATTTTAACGAATTTGAAAAGCGTTTTTTAAGTGGCGAATTATACGAAGCAGATAGCATTAAAGTAGCCGATAGTTTAAAATTTAAAACCAAAAAAGGCAGAATTGTATATGGCGGCGGCGGAATTATCCCTGATGTATTTGTACCGATTGAAAAAAATCATAATAAAGAAGGTTTAGAATTACTTTTGCAATCGGAAATAATGAGCTATTATGCCTTTGAAAAATTAGATGAAAATCGAGCATTTTTCAGTAAAATGAATGCAGCACAGTTAAAAAACGAATTGTTTAAAAAGGACAAATATTTTAATCAATTTAAAGAGTATATTACTTCAAATGGCTTGCTTTTTAATATATCCAATCAAAAGGAACAAGTGCTAACGTATTTATATGCTGAATTTTCAAAACAATTATTTAACGACACTTCGTATTACCAAATTGTACTTCCAAAAGACAAAATGATTACTAAAGTTTTAGAAAAGCAGAAATAACAATTTATTCCTTCACAGCATCGTGAATCTGAACTGGTTTCCCATCATTCCATAAAGTCAAAACATCTGTAGCAGCACTTGCGCCACTTCCAGCAGCAATTACAAGTTGACTTCTATGGCCAGCTAAAGTTCCGATAGCATAAATACCTTCTGTTACCAAATGATCATTATTTTCTAACTGAATTCTGTTTTTCTCTGGAGACGCTTTTTTGTGTGGAATAATGTAGTTTTCCAAACCTTCAATTGTAAACGGATTTACAGCGCCAATTCCAATCATAACTAATTTCGATTGGTAATTATTTTTATTTGTAGTGACTTTGAAATTACCTGACTCACCAGAAATTTTCAAAACTTTCTCGTTTTCAATTTGTGTAATATGCGGATAATTTTCAGATAAATGGGTTATGCTTTCCTCTAACAATTCGCTACCTAATTTTCCTGAAGAAATTCCGTAAGCATTATTAAAAATAGCTTTTTGTAACGAAGAATTTTTCTGATGTGCAATAATGCCAATTTTTTTATCCACCATAAATGATTTCTCTTTAGCTGAACCAAAAATTAATGCAGCTGAAACTCCAGCAACACCGCCACCTATTATTAAAACATCAAACATATTATTTTGTTTGTTCTACTACTTTTCTAGCCACCATAAATAGTGTTACGATAAGAACAGCGCAAAACGAGGCGATAATTCCAATTAATGCGATGGTGCTTTCACCTTCAAATGGTTTTTCAAAATCAATTTTTGTAGCATTAAAAATAATTGTGATTATTGATAATGCGATAATAATGTAACTAAATATTTTCATTTTTCATTTTTTTAGTTGCTTGAGGATCTCTACGGCAACGATTTATTTAAATTATACAAACAATCCTTTAACGTTAGCGGCAAATAACTTAATTGAAATGGCTAACAAAATAACACCAAAAACTTTTCGTATTATTCCTAAACCATTTACACCTAATAATTTTTCAATTTTACCGGAAGATTTTAAAACACCATACACTAAAATAACGTTAATTAAAATAGCAATAATGATATTAATTTTATCATAAACGGCTCGTAAAGATAATAAAGTCGTCATAGTTCCAGCACCTGCAATTAATGGAAAGGCAATAGGAACTATGGAAGCAGTAGTTGGGTTATCTTCTTTATATAATCGTACACCTAAAATCATTTCTAATGCTAAGAAAAAAAGCACAAACGATCCTGCAACAGCAAACGAGTTGGCGTCAATACCAATTAATTTTAAAATTTCTTCTCCCACAAATAAAAAAGCAATCATAATAATAGCTGAAACTATAGTTGCCTTTTCTGATTGTATATGTCCAATTTTACTTCGTAAATCTACAATAATAGGAATACTCCCTAAAATATCAATTACAGCAAATAATATCATCGATATGGTAAAAACTTCTTTCCAGTCAATCATAAAATGTTTTTTGCAAAGATACGGATTAAGTTCTATTGGCGTGTTTTCAAATTGAAATTTGCCGTATTTAATTCCTATCTTTGCGCTTTAAATAAAATAAGTATGTTTCAACTTCAAAAAACCATTGTTTCTGAAGAAATTTTAGAAAAAGATTTTGTTTGTAATTTATCTGCTTGCAAAGGCGCGTGTTGTGTAGATGGCGATGCGGGTGCTCCTTTAACCCAAGAAGAGACTCAAATTTTAGCAGCTATTTATCCGAAAGTGAAACCATTTTTACGAAAAGAAGGTATTGCCGCTATTGAAGCACAAGGAACGCACGTTATCGGATCGGATGGCGAATTAGAAACTACATTAATTGATGGGAAAGATTGCGCGTATGTAATTTTCGACAATAAAACCGCACTTTGTGGGATCGAACAAGCTTATAATCAAGGAGAAGTAAGTTGGAAAAAACCAGTATCTTGTCATTTATACCCAGTTCGAGTAAAAGAATATTCCGATTTTTCAGCGGTAAATTATCATAAATGGCATATTTGCTCAGATGCTTGCGCTTTAGGAGCAGAATTACAAGTTCCTGTTTATAAATTTGTAAAAGAAGCCTTGGTTCGAAAATTTGGAATCGATTGGTACGAAGAATTAGAAAAAGTAGCCGAAGATTTAAAAAAATAGACCTCAAAAAAACACCTCAAAAAATCGTGTTAGTAGTTGTGTTTTCAGCTGATTAACCCGATTTTTTTATTTTGTTTAACGTTATTTAATATATTGATAATCAAATAATTATAAAAATATTTTTAATTTTTGTAATAATGTATGATTGTTAAAAACTTAGTCAAATTGTGAATAAGTTTGACTTTTATTATTCAATTGATTTATTGAAATTTGTAGAGTTAAAAATATAGAGAATGTATCTCGCTTAAAATTATAAAATCAATTACTTATGTCAATCGTTGAGCCAATTTTACAAGAAAACAAAAACAGATTTGTAATTTTTCCTATCAAACACCACGATATTTGGGAATGGTATAAAAAAATGGAAGCCAGTTTTTGGACAGCTGAAGAAATTGATTTGTCTCAAGATTTAAATGATTGGAATAATAAGTTGTCTGCTGATGAAAAATACTTCATCAAACACATTTTAGCATTTTTTGCTGCTTCTGACGGAATTGTAAATGAAAATTTAGCTGAAAATTTCGTAAATGAAGTGCAATATGCAGAAGCTAAATTTTTCTATGGTTTTCAAATTATGATGGAAAACATCCATTCTGAAACCTATTCGCTTTTAATTGATACTTACGTAAAAGATGAAGCTGAGAAAAATGAATTATTTAACGCTTTAGATGTGTTTCCTGCAATCAAGAAAAAAGCAGATTGGGCTTTAAAATGGATCGAATCGGATTCTTTTGCAGAACGTTTGATAGCGTTTGCAGCTGTAGAAGGAATTTTCTTCTCGGGAGCATTTTGTTCTATTTACTGGTTGAAAAAACGTGGATTGATGCCAGGTTTAACCTTTTCTAACGAATTAATTTCTCGTGACGAAGGCGTACATTGCGATTTTGCCGTACACTTACACAACCATCATTTAGTAAACAAAGTTTCAAAAGATCGTATCCGAACCATTATTGTTGATGCGTTAAATATCGAAAGAGAATTTATTACAGAATCGTTACCTGTTTCATTAATTGGAATGAATGCTGGATTAATGACGCAATATTTAGAATTTGTAGCAGATAGATTATTAGTAGAATTAGGATGCGATAGAGAGTACAATACCTCAAATCCATTTGATTTTATGGATATGATTTCGTTACAAGGAAAAACAAATTTCTTTGAGAAAAAAGTAGCTGAATACCAAAAAGCAGGTGTTATGAATACAGATACTGAAGCTCAAAAAATTACTTTTGACGCTGATTTTTAAAAGAAAAACTTACAATACAGATTTCCCCAAATCCTGCTATTCACTTTTCCTAAAACGTAAGTTGCTTTTGTTCTTAAAAAGCGACAAGCCCTACTTACTGGCTAAAAAATAAGTATTACAAATAACCCGAATCAGTAAAGGGATTTGCTGTTTCAAAAAAACAAAAACTATGTACGTAATTAAAAGAGATGGCCACAAAGAGCCAGTAAGTTTCGACAAAATCACAGACAGAATTAAAAAACTGTGTTATGGTTTAAACGATTTAGTAGACGCTGTAAAAGTAGCTATGCGAGTTATTGAAGGATTGTACGACGGGGTAACTACTTCAGAATTAGATAACTTAGCAGCTGAAACGGCCGCTTCAATGACAATTGCTCACCCTGATTACGCACAATTGGCAGCTCGTATCGCCATTTCTAATTTACATAAAAATACCAACAAATCCTTCTCGGAAACGATGAGCGAAATGTATCATTATGTAAATCCAAGAACCAATCAAGCAGCGCCTCTTTTATCAGAAGAAGTACATAAAGTAATTCAAGAAAACGCAGAATTTTTAAATTCTCATATCATATATAACAGAGATTTTAACTACGATTATTTCGGATTTAAAACTTTGGAACGTTCGTATTTATTAAAAATTAACGGAAAAATTGTTGAGCGTCCGCAGCATATGTTGATGCGTGTTTCAGTAGGAATTCACTTAAATGATTTACCAGCAGTGTTGGAAACCTACGACTTAATGTCGAAAAAATTCTTCACACACGCTACACCAACATTATTTAATGCAGGTACGCCAAAACCACAAATGTCATCTTGTTTCCTTTTAGCAATGCAAGACGACAGTATTGATGGTATTTACGACACGCTAAAACAAACCGCAAAAATATCTCAATCTGCTGGTGGAATTGGATTATCAATTCATAACGTACGTGCCACAGGTTCATATATTCGAGGGACTAACGGAACCTCTAACGGAATTGTTCCTATGTTACGTGTGTTTAATGATACTGCGCGTTACGTAGATCAAGGTGGTGGAAAACGTAAAGGAAGTTTCGCCATTTACATCGAAACTTGGCACGCTGATATTTTTGATTTCTTAGACTTGAAGAAGAATACAGGTAAAGAAGAAATGCGTGCTCGTGATTTGTTTTTCGCTATGTGGACGTCAGATTTATTTATGAAACGTGTTCAAGAAGATGGACTTTGGACGTTAATGTGTCCAAATGAATGTCCTGGTTTATATGATGTGCATGGTGAAGAATTTGAAGCACTTTACACGTCGTATGAAGCGGCAGGAAAAGGTAGAAAAACCATCAAAGCACATGAGTTATGGGAAAAAATTCTAGAATCGCAAATTGAAACTGGAACACCATATATGTTGTACAAGGATGCAGCAAATAGAAAATCAAATCAGAAAAATTTAGGTACCATTCGTTCTTCGAATTTATGTACCGAAATTATGGAATTTACTTCCAAAGATGAAATTGCTGTTTGTAATTTAGCCTCACTTTCATTACCTATGTTTGTTGAAAATGGAGCATTTAATCACGAATTATTTTATACCGTTACCAAACGTGTTACTCGAAACTTAAATAAAGTAATTGATAGGAATTATTATCCAGTTGTTGAAGGAGAAAATTCAAATAAGCGTCATCGTCCAATCGGATTGGGTGTACAAGGTTTAGCCGATGCGTTTATTATGTTACGATTACCTTTTACAAGTGATGAAGCAAAAACATTAAATCAAGAAATCTTTGAAACTATGTATTTTGCAGCAGTTACTGCTTCTATGGAAATGGCAAAAGAAGAAGGACCGTATTCCAGCTTTGAGGGTTCTCCAATTTCTCAAGGAGAATTTCAACATAACTTATGGGGAATTCAAGATTCAGATTTATCTGGACGTTGGGATTGGGCGAGTTTAAGAAAAGAAGTAATGGAATTTGGAGTACGTAACTCATTGTTAGTAGCACCAATGCCTACGGCTTCTACTTCTCAAATTTTAGGAAATAACGAAGCATTTGAACCGTATACTTCAAACATTTATACACGTAGAGTGTTGTCTGGAGAGTTTATAGTAGTAAACAAACATTTACTGGAAGATTTAGTAAAATTAGGCTTGTGGACAGAAGATTTAAAACAAGAATTAATGCGTGAAAACGGATCCGTTCAAAATTTAAATATCCCTCAAGATTTAAAAGAATTATACAAAACGGTTTGGGAAATGTCTATGAAAGACATTATTGATATGTCGCGTCACCGTGGGTATTTCGTAGATCAATCGCAGTCGTTAAACTTATTTATGCAAAATGCGAATTATGCAAAATTAACGTCAATGCACTTTTATGCTTGGCAATCAGGTTTAAAAACAGGAATGTATTATTTAAGAACAAAAGCAGCTGTTGATGCGATTAAATTTACTTTAAACAACGATAAAAAAGCAGAACCGATACAAAACATTCAACCAAAAGAACAATTGGAAGTAGTGCAAGCGGTAGAGCCAGTAAATGAAACTATGTCTGCTGAAGAATACCGAGCTATGATTGAATTGGCCAAAAATGCTGGTCCAGACGATTGCGAAATGTGTGGTTCATAAGTAGAAAAACATAAATTATATTATATAAAACAGGCATTATTTTTAATGCCTGTTTTTTTATACCTTTGAAAAAAATAAAATCATGGCAAAAGAAAAAGGAGTTTATACAGGATTAATTGAACAAGACGCTGACGGAAATTTTTTCTGTGGGCCGTATATGTTAGATTATAAATTAGTGGTTTCAAAGTTTAAAATTGGCGATGAGGTTAATTTGAAAACCGTTATAGAAAATCCAAGCGATAAAAGTTATGATAAGTATCCAAAAAAATCAAGTTTGTTTTTCTTATCTAATTTAAAAGAGTAAATTTAAAATCCTTCAATACGAAGGATTTTTTTATTTCTAAATTCCTATCTTCGTATTTTTAAAACCGATTGCAATGATGAAATGGGAACAACTTTTGTCTTTAAAACGACAAGGCGACACGAGTAAAAGATTACGAAAAGAACAAGACGATACCCGTTTAGGTTTTGAAGTAGATTACGATAGAATTATTTTTTCTTCAGAATTTCGTTTGCTTCAAGACAAAACACAAGTAATTCCGCTTTCTAAAACAGATTTTGTGCATACGCGTTTGACACATAGTTTGGAAGTTTCTGTTGTTGGTCGTTCTATAGGAAGATTGGTTGGGAAAAAAATTTTAGAAAAATACCCACATTTACAAGAAATTCACGGCTATCAATTAAATGATTTTGGAGCTATTGTTGCTGCGGCTTGTTTGTCGCACGATATTGGAAATCCGCCCTTTGGACATTCTGGAGAAAAAGCAATTGGAGAATATTTTTCTTCAGGAAGTGGACAGAAATACAAGTCGGATGTAACTGAAAAAGAATGGCAAGATATTATTGATTTTGAAGGAAATGCAAATGGTTTCTCTATTTTAACATCAAACAGAGAAGGAGTAGAGGGCGCTTTGCGATTATCTTATGCTACTTTAGGAACGTTTATGAAATATCCGAAAGAAAGTTTGCCCAAAAAGCCAACTTCAAACATTTGCGATAAAAAATACGGTTTTTTTCAACAAGACAAACAATTCTTTCAAGAAGTAGCCTCAGAATTAGGTATGATTTCGAACAAATCGAATCCTGATGTAGGCTATTTTCGTCATCCTTTAGCCTTTATAGTTGAAGCGGCTGATGATATTTGCTACACAATTATTGATTTTGAAGATGGCATAAAATTAGGATTAATTAATGAAGACTTCGCTTTAGAATATTTAATAAAATTGGTTCAAAAATCTATCGATTCTAAAAAATACAACGAACTTCAAACCAAAGAAGACCGCATTAGTTACCTACGCGCATTAGCTATTGGAAGCTTAATAAATGATGCGGTTTCTGTATTTATGGATAATGAAACTGCCATATTAAAAGGAGAATTTTCAGTTTCTTTAATGGATAAAAGCCAGTATAAAGCCCAAATTTCAGACATTATTAATATTAGCGTCAAAAATATTTATCAATCAAAAGAAGTAATTGAAAAAGAAATCATTGGATATAAAGTTATTCATACGCTTTTAGATGTTTTTATTCAAGCATATATTCAAACTTCAACTAATTCTGGTACAAATTTTGATAAATTAATAATGAATATCCTTCCAGAAAAATACAAAGGAAATAAAGAAACAATGTATGATAAATTATTAAATATTTGTCAGTTTGTTTCCTTGTTAACAGATGGAAAAGCTATTGAAATTTATAAAATTATCAATGCAACTAAAATATAATTGAACAAAATAAAAAAGAATATTAATTTTTTTGTGTTTTACTCATTTATAGATTAATTTTGAGTTTTATTATATAACCCAAACTGTTTATGAAAAAGCACTTACTAGTAGTTATTGGAATTTCTTTATTTAATTTTATCAGTTGTACTGAATCAAAAATACTTAACTCAAAAGTTAAAAAAGAAGTATCTGTAAGAAATACTGCATTTAAAAAATCTAATGATTATTCAACTTTACCGAAAACTAATACAAATTCAGTTGAGAATTTACAGCTAGTTCCAGTAAAACCAATTTCTAAATTTGATGAATTACGAGCATTACATGCATGTTATTTATCTGAAAGCCCATATAAAGAAACCCTTAAAAAAACAAAAATTGAGAGACAAGCTTTAGGTCTTCCTCCAAATAAATATTACGAAAGCGATTGGGAAGCTACAATGGATCCATCAATTGGACGACCTACTCCTGAGAAACTTGAACTATTAAGACAAAAACTTGAAAAGCAACGAAATGAAGATTTAACGGCTTTTAGAGCTCCCGGTGATGGAATTGACAATAGCTGGATTGAACGAGGCCCTACTAATGTTGGCGGTAGAACAAGAGCTGTAATTTTTGATCCAAATGACTCAACAAATGAAACTGTTTTTGCCGGAGGTGTAAGTGGAGGAATTTGGAAGAATACAAATATTTCTAATGAAAATTCTGAATGGACTCGTGTGAATATTCCAGATAATTTAAATGTAACTTGTTTAGCTGTTGATCCAAATAATTCAAATATTTTTTATGCGGGAACAGGAGAATCATTTGTGGGCGGAGATGTTACTGGAGATGGATTATGGAAGTCAACAAATGGTGGAAATAATTGGGTAAAAGTACTAGGTGGTGTTTCGGGTCCTACTTATTATCAATCAGGTTCTACTGTTACTGTAAATTCACCTGCAGTAAGTTCCTTTTCTGCTATTGAAACAACTGATTTCGGGGTACCAATTACAACAGCCATAACTTCTAATATTGTTTTGGTAGATGATGGCACTTTACTTCCAAATGAAGGATGTGGACCCTTTATAAATGCTGCATCCATAAATGGTAAAATTGCATTGATAAAAAGAGGAACTTGTCCATTTATTCAAAAATGCACAAGTGCAGTAAATGCCGGTGCTATAGCTGTAATTGTGTATAATAATGTATCTGGAATTCCTGCAGCTATGGGTGGTGTAGATACTTTTGGAACGGTTACAATTCCGTCAGTTGCAATTTCACAACAAGATGGTAATGCTTTAGTTACAGCATTAGAGAATGGCCCAGTTAATGTTACTTTAAATCCATTAAATTCTTCAATTCTAACTGCAAATTTTGTTCCAGGAATTCAGCACATAAATGATGTAGCAATTAGAAATAATGCTGGAAATTCAGAAATATATGTAGCTGCGGCTTCAACACCAACTGCTGGTGCACTTTTAGGAGGTAACGAATATGGTTTATATAAGTCTTCGAATAGCGGTGTTACTTGGACAGAAATTGCTTTACCACTTACAAGCAATGGAAGTAAAACCGCACCAAATGATATTGAGATTACTTCAGGTGGAAAAATGTGGGTAGCCTCAACCAATAATTCACTTTTTGGAATCGGTGGAGGTAGAGTTTTTTCATCTGTTGATGGTGTTACTTTTGAACAAAAATATAGTGTGGCTTCAGGAGAACGAACACAAATTGCTGTTTCAAAAACCAATCCAAATAAAGTATACGTTTTAGCTGAAATTCCGAATTCAGTAGTAATTGCCAAAACAGTAAATAGTTTCGCAACTACTACAAATTTGCCCTTACCAATCGATGCAGATGCCGGAATACCTGCAACAGATTTTACTAGAGGTCAAGCTTTTTACGATTTATTGATTGCCGCTGATCCTGTAAATGATGAAATTATCTATCTAGGTGGAATTGATTTATTTAAATCTACAACGGGTGGTGCATCTTATACCCAATTATCTCATTGGTATGGCGGTTTTGGTTATCAGAATGTTCATGCAGATCAACATGGTTTAGCTTTTGGGAATGGAGCATCTGCTAATACTAAAATAATTTTTGGTAATGATGGAGGTGTATATTATTCTTTAGACGGAGGAACAAATACTAGTTCTAGAAATACCGGATTTAATGTTACTCAGTTTTACAGTTTAGGCGTAGCTCCTACTGGAGCAACCGGTGGAAATTTAGTTAACGACTATTTTGCTGCGGGTGCTCAAGACAATGGCACACAATATTTTCCATCAGTAAGTTCTGGCGCTCAGCAGAGTGTTCAGTCACAAGGTGGCGACGGAGCATTTACAATGTTTGATCAAGGCGCAGATAAATATTATATTTCTAACTATGTGTATAATCAAAGTATTAATAGAAGAACTACAGGTGGCGCGGTTAAAGTAATTAATAATGAATCAACAGTTAACGGTGCATTTATATGTCCAATGACTTTAGACTCAAATTTAAATATTTTATATTCTGATTATACAAATGGTACTACTTTTCAAATAAGAAGATATACAAACGTTGGTTTAACAGGAACTGTTGGAAAAACAACACTAACGAATGCTTTGTTAACAAGTCAGCCCACTGCTTTTGCGGTGTCTAAATATAATGTAACTTCTACAACTTTATTAGTAGGAACCAGAAATGGAAGAGTTTTAAGACTTTCAAATGCAAATACTACAGCAACTTGGACAGATATATCTTCATCAGCTTTTGTAGGAACAATATCAGATATTGAATACGGCACTTCAAATGATGAAATTTTTGTTACCATGAGTAACTATAATGTAACTAGTATTTGGCATACAACAAATGGTACTTCTGCAACACCAACTTGGGTGAATAAAGAAGGAAATTTCCCGGATATTCCTGTAAGATGTATTCTTCAAAATCCATTATTACCCACTACAGAAGTGATTGTAGGTTCGGATTTAGGAGTTTGGTATACAAATAATTTTAATTCAACTACACCAACGTGGTACCAATCTTATAACGGAATGCGTAATGTAAAAGTTACAGATTTGGATTTGAGAAACGATAACGTTGTTTTTGCAGCAACATACGGTAGAGGAGTTTTCTCTGGTACATTTACTAATACAGTTCTTAATAACGACACGTTTACTAACAATAAAAATGTTTCTATATATCCAAATCCAGTTAAAGATAATTTGAATATTAATATTAAAGATTTCTCTGATGAGGTTTCGGTAAAAATTATTGACATTAACGGAAGAGAAGTATTTAACAAGAATATTAATAATTTTAACACATCTAATACGTTAGATCTATCTTCATTTTCTTCAGGAATATATGTTTTAAAATTAAGTGGTGAAGGATTAAATTACACTGAAAAAATTATTATAGAATAATAAAATTTATAAACTAACATAAAAAAAGCCTGTTTATTAAACAGGCTTTTTTAGTTATTATGATTTATACTTTAACGGTAAATACACCACTTTTTTAGTTTCAAAAAATTCTTCTTCAAAAAAATCAGGTAAATTATATAATTGAACCGTTTTATACGCGGCTAATTCTTCTGTTAAATCGCCGCCTTTTAAATATAAAATTCCGTTTTTTAATTCGTGAACAGAATTTTTCTTCGTTTTGTCTTTTGTCCATTTTACAAAATCTGGCATATTGGTTACGGCTCGGCTTACAATAAAGTCGAATTCTTCTTTTACTAATTCGGCTCTTTTTTGTTCCGCTTTTACGTTTTTTAAACCCAATCCTTTTGCTACTTCTTGAACTACTTTTATTTTTTTTGCAATAATGTCAATCAAATAAAATTGTGTTTCAGGAAATAAAATTGCCAACGGAATTCCTGGAAAACCACCACCAGTTCCTACATCCAAAATTGTTGCTCCTGGTTGAAATTGTATCACTTTTGCAATGCCTAAAGAATGCAAAACATGTCTTGAATATAGCTCCTCTATATCTTTTCTTGAAATTACATTTATTTTTGAATTCCAATCTGTATACAAATCGTATAATTTTGTGAATTGTTCAACCTGTAATGGGGTTAAATCGGGGAAATACTTTAATATCAGTTCCAAATTATTGTTTATTTTTTGCAAAAATACAATTTTTATGTCATATGATATTTGTCATAATAAATTTTCGAAAAATAGTAGTATATTTGTGAATTAATATATAAATATTTAGATGAAAATGCAAACACCAACTTTTTCAAGAACAGATAAAAATCAATTTTTTAGAACACTAAATAAAAGAGTTAACGACTATTTCAAAGAGCATAATATTGATAAAACAGGGAACTGGAAATTGCATTTAAAAGCGGGCATTATGTTCAGCTTATTTTTCATCCCGTTTTTTGTGATTTTTTTCATTGATATTCCTGTTTTAGCTTATCTTTTTGCATCAATAATCATAGGTGTTGGTATGGCTGGTGTTGGAATGAATGTAATGCATGATGGAAATCACGGTTCGTATTCTTCTAAAACTTGGTTAAATAAAATAATGGGCGGAAGTATCTATATTTTAGCGGGTAATGTGTATAATTGGCAAGTACAACACAATGTATTGCACCACACTTACACTAATATTCCTGGCCATGACGAAGATTTAGATGCTGGTAGAGTAATCCGTTTCACCAAAGAAGCTACTTGGTATAAATTTCATGCATTTCAACACTATTATTCAATATTTTTATATGGATTACTTACTATCAATTGGTGTTTAACTACCGATTTTAAACAAATGGGCGGTTATTTAAAAAGAAAATTATCTTATGGTAATACGCCAAATCCTAAAACACTTTGGACAGGTTTAGTAATCTCTAAGATTGTGTATTTCAGCTTTTGGATTGTATTACCTTTAGTTTTTGGAGTGGCAAGTTGGTGGGTAATATTAATAGGGTTTTTCGTAATGCATTATACAGCTGGAATGATATTAAGTGTTGTTTTTCAATTAGCGCATATTACAGAAGATACCATCAATCCACACCCGAATGAAGAGGGTGAAATCGAAAATACTTGGGCCATACACCAACTGTTAACAACAGTTAACTTTGCTCCAAAAAATTGGATTGTAAATTGGTATACCGGCGGACTAAATCATCAAATAGAACATCATATCTTTCCAAATATAAGCCATATTCATTATGGTAAAATTGCAGAATTTGTAAAACAAACTGCAGCCGAATGCGAGTTACCTTATTTCGAATATCAAAGTATGCGAAGTGCAGTAATTGCCCATTTCAAACATTTGAAAGAGTTAGGTAAACGACCTCAATTAGCATAAGAAAACAGAGACGCGATTTATCGCGTTTCTTCATTTATATCATATTTAACTACACAAAATGAATCACATTTTATCTGAAAGAATTAACAATCTTGCAGTTTCACAAACTTTAGCAATGGCTGCATTGGCAAGAGAATTAAAACAACAAGGAAAAGACATTATTAGTTTAAGCTTAGGCGAACCAGATTTCAACACGCCAGATTTCATAAAAGCAGCAGCCAAGCAAGCAATTGATGATAATTATTCAACCTATTCACCTGTGGATGGTTATTTAGAATTGAAAGAAGCTATTTGCTTAAAATTTAAAAGAGATAATAATCTAAACTATACGCCTAATCAAGTTGTTGTTTCAACAGGTGCAAAGCAATCACTATACAATATTGCACAAGTAATGCTTAACGATGGTGATGAAGTAATTCTTCCAGCACCATTTTGGGTTTCTTACTTTGAAATTATTAAGCTTTCTGGAGGAATTCCAGTAGAAGTACCAACTTCAGTGGAAACAAATTTCAAAATCACAGCAGAACAATTAGAAGCGGCCATCACACCAAAAACAAAAATGATGTGGTTCAGTTCGCCTTGTAATCCTTCAGGTTCAGTATATAGCAAAGAAGAATTAACCGCTTTAGTTGCCGTTTTAAAAAAATATCCAAACATTTATGTGGTATCAGATGAAATATACGAACATATAAATTACACTGATGATTATTGTTCTATAGGTTCAATCGAAGGAATGGAAAACAATACCATTACCGTAAATGGTGTGGCAAAAGCATTTGCTATGACAGGTTGGAGAATTGGTTATATAGGTGCGCCAGAATTCATCGCAAAAGCGTGTACAAAAATGCAAGGTCAAGTAACAAGTGGTGCCAATTCAATTGCCCAACGAGCTACTATTGCAGCATTACAAGCAAATCCTTCTCAAATAAAATATATGGTTGATGCTTTTCATAAACGCCGCGATTTAGTTTTCGGATTAATGAAAGATATTCCAGGTTTCAAATTAACTAATCCAGAAGGTGCTTTTTACGTGTTTCCTGATGTCTCAGCTTATTTTGGAAAAACGTTAAGAGGAACCGAAATTAAAGACGCTACAGATTTTGCTATGTATTTATTAGCCGAAGCCAACGTAGCAACCGTAACTGGCGAAGCATTCGGAAGTCCAAATTGTTTACGACTATCCTACGCAACAAGCGAAGAACAGTTAATTGAAGCTATCAAAAGAATAAAAGACGCTTTAGTTTAACATAATATAAAAATAAAAATAAAAATAAAATGAACCATTAAGGAATTAAGATAGTTAAGAGAATAACTTAATATAACTTAATGTCTTAATGGTTTTTTAATTATGGGCGTTCCCTTTCAGGTCGGGCATTACGTTACAATCTTTTTTAATTACCTTCGAGAACCTCAGGCAATTAAAAAAAGGATTTTCACTGCATTCCCTAACGCAACCCCAATTCAACATTCAACATTCGTTCTTCAACATTCCAAGTTTAAACAACGAATTTTGAAATTTAAAAATAACAAAAATGAATAAAAAAATACTTCTATTAGGTTCTGGTGAACTTGGAAAAGAATTTGTAATTGCTGCACAACGAATCGGACAAACCGTAATTGCTGTAGATAGCTACGAAAACGCACCAGCAATGCAAGTTGCTCACGGTTTTGAAGTAATCAATATGCTTGATGGCGCTGAATTAGACAGAATTGTAGCCAAACACCAACCTGATTTTATTGTTCCAGAAATCGAAGCTATTCGTACAGAACGTTTTTATGAGTACGAAAAACAAGGAATCACAGTTGTGCCTTCTGCGAAAGCCGCCAATTTCACCATGAACAGAAAAGCGATTCGTGATTTAGCTGCCAAAGATTTAGGTTTAAAAACAGCTAAGTATCGTTATGCTACTTCTTTCGAAGAATTACAAAAATCAGTTGCCGAAGTAGGAATGCCTTGTGTAGTTAAACCATTAATGAGTTCATCTGGAAAAGGTCAATCTACAATAAAATCAAATGAAGACATTGAAAAAGCTTGGAACTATGCAGTTGAAGGTTCACGTGGCGATATTGTAGAAGTAATTGTAGAAGCATTTGTAAATTTTCATTCTGAAATTACGCTTTTAACGGTAACTCAAAATAATAATTTGCCCACTCTTTTTTGCGCGCCAATTGGTCACCGTCAAGAACGAGGCGATTATCAAGAAAGTTGGCAACCAGCCAAAGTTTCACAAGCAGATATTTTAGAAGCACAAGAAATGGCAAAAAAAGTTACCGAAGCTTTAGGTGGTGCAGGACTTTTTGGGGTAGAATTCTTCTTAACAAACGAAGGTGTATATTTTTCAGAATTATCACCAAGACCTCACGATACAGGTATGGTAACTTTAGCCAATACGCAAAATTTTAACGAATTTGAATTGCATTTACGTGCTATTTTAAGTTTACCAATTTTCGAAATTACACAAGAAAGAGCTGGCGCAAGTGCCGTTATTTTAGCTTCAGAAAATTCAAATCATCCAACTTTTACAGGAATTGAAGACGTAGCGTTTCAACCTAAAACAGATTTCAGACTTTTTGGAAAACCAACGTCTCGACCGTACAGAAGAATGGGTGTAACCTTAACGTATGATAATTTAAATACACCCATTGAAGAAATTGTTGAAAGAGCAAAAAAAATAGCTACTTTAGTACAAGTAAATAGTTAAAAAATGAAAAAAATAATTCTAATTGTGATAGGTTGTTTGGGTTTGACTTCTTGTGGTCCAAGAAGATTAGGTTGTGGTCCCAGAAGATGTGAAGTAAAAACACCAACAATTATTACTTCAGATATACAAAAAATACAACTTTCATAAATGAAGAAGAAGATTGAAATTTTAGCGCCCGCAAAAAATTTAATTCAAGGAATAGCTGCTATCAATGCAGGCGCAGATGCCGTTTATATTGGAGCTCCACTATACGGCGCTCGTTCAAATGCTACCAATTCCATTGAAGATGTTGCCGAATTAGTAAAATACGCACACTTATTTAACGCTCAGGTTTTTGTGGTTATTAATACCATTTTGTACGATAATGAATTAGAATCTTGTCGTCAAATGATTTGGAAATTGTATCAAATAAATGTCGATGCCTTGATTATTCAAGATATGGCGATTATGGAAATGGAATTGCCTCCGATTGTACTTCACGCAAGCACACAAGCCAATAATCGGGATGCAGATAAAATTAAATTCTTAGCCGATGCCGGAATAAAACGTGTCGTTTTAGCAAGAGAATTAAATTTAAGTCAAATCAAAGAAATCAGTGAAGCTTCTGATGTAGAATTAGAGTTTTTCGTAACGGGTGCCTTATGTGTTTCGTTTAGCGGAAATTGTTATATGAGTGTGGCAAACGGTGAACGTTCAGCAAATAGAGGCTCTTGTGCGCAAAATTGCCGTTTACCTTATAATTTAATTGACGGAAATGGCGACACTTTAATCAAAAACAGTCATTTACTTTCGATTAAAGATTTTGATGTTTCCAATCAAATTCCAAATTTAGTTGAAGCCGGAATTAGTTCGTTTAAAATTGAAGGTCGTTTGAAAGATATCGTATATGTGAAAAACAATGTTTCCTATTTACGACAAAAATTAGATGCTTTTTTAGCAGAAAACAACGATAAATACACAAAAGCATCTTCAGGAAAATGCACGTATTCATTCGATTCTTCACTTGATAGAACCTTTAACCGTGGGTATACCGACTATTTTGTAAATGAAAGACATCAATCCATAGGTTCTTGGGAAAGTCCAAAATCGAAAGGACAATATATAGGGAAACTAATAAAAACAATTGGCAATTCGTACGAAATTGAAAACGGACATTTCCTAAATAATGGTGACGGATTGTGTTTTATTAATTCTGATAATGAAGCGGAAGGTATCTATGTAAATAAAGTGGAAAACGGAATCGTTTATCCAAACGTTTTAAAAGAAATTGCAGACGGAACGTTTATTTACAGAAATAACGACGCCGCTTTCATCAAAATTGTAGAAAGAGAAGACAGTGCGATTAGAAAAATAAGCACAATTTTAGTACTAAAAGAAAACGAATCAGGTTTCGAATTAATTGCTACTGATGAAGATGGAAATGCAAGTATTGCTACTTTAGCACATCCAAAAGAGCTTACTAAGAATAACGAATCTATAGCAGAAAATTTCAAAGTTAATTTAGCAAAAACAGGTTTTACCCCGTATAATGCGGATGAAATTACGATTGAATTTTCTCAAAATTGGTTTCTGCCGATATCAAAAATTAACGAAATGCGAAGAATGGTTTTCGAACAGTTATCGGAAATTCGTTTAAATAATTATGTTCGAAAGGAGCATCAAATGGTAAAAACATCACATCCTTATCCAGAAACTAAATTGGATTTTATGTACAATGTTTCCAATAAAACGGCTCGAAAATTCTACGAACGTCACGGAGTAACTGAAATTGAAAAAGCATTCGAATTACAATGGGATCCAGGAAAATCGCGCGTAATGACTACCAAATATTGTATTAAATACGAATTGGAACGCTGCCCGAAATACCACCCAGAACATCGAGATAAAAAAGTAAAAGAACCATTGGTTTTAAAACAAGGCGAATTAGAATACAAACTAAAATTCAATTGCAAACCTTGCGAAATGGAAATTTGGGAAAAAGATGCCGAATTTGAAATTGAAGACGAAGATTAATTTAATACTCTAACTATGAAAAAAATACTATTATTTTTATTGATATGTAACAGCGCAATTATTTTCGCACAAGAAAAAAATGAAACTTCGAAAATTCAAATTGTAGAAGCATCCTGTGGCCAATGTCAATTTGGAATGGAAGAAAAAGGTTGTGATTTAGCTGTAAGAATTGAAGGTAAATCTTATTTTGTAAAAGGGACTTCAATTGATTCTCATGGCGATGCCCATGCCAAAGATGGATTTTGTACCTGCATTAGAAAGGCAGAAGTTGTTGGAGAAATAAAAGATAATAGATTTATTGCAACGTATTTTAAATTAATGCCCATTCAGCAACCTAAATTATAGAAAAATCTATGGAAAATACAGTTTTACATAAAGCAAATACAAGAGGTCACGCCAATCACGGTTGGCTAAACGCTTATCATAGTTTCAGTTTTGCAAGCTGGTATAATCCAGAAAGAGTTCAATTTGGAATGCTACGCGTTTTAAATGATGATACAATAGCTGCCGGAATGGGTTTTGGCACGCATCCACACGACAATATGGAAATTATTACCATTCCTTTAGAAGGTGATTTGGCACATAAAGACAGTATGGGAAATGAATCGGTTATTAAAACGGGCGATGTCCAAGTTATGAGTGCCGGAACCGGAATTCAACACAGTGAGTTCAATCCGAATGCTGATTTACAAACAAAATTATTTCAAATTTGGTTGTTCCCAAAAACGAGAAACGTAACACCTCGTTACCAACAAATTACTTTAGATGTAACGGAGCAAAAAAATAATTTCGCTCAAATTTTATCACCAAATGCTGATGATGAAGGCGTTTGGATTCATCAAGACGCTTGGTTTCACTTAGCTGATTTCGACAAAGATTTTTCTAAAACGTACGAAATAAAAAAAGAAGGAAATGGAATGTATGTGTTTGTAATTTCAGGAACAATTACGGTGAATGGTCAAGAATTAGAAACCCGAGATGGATTTGGAATTTGGAATTTTAAAAATTTGGAATTTACAGCCACAACTGATGCGAAGTTTTTATTAATGGAAATTCCAATGGAATAATAAAAATAAAACATATAGGCACATAGAAAAATTTGCATGATATAAAGTTACATAGCTATGTGGAAAAATAAAATTTTCTTTGTTTCTATGTATTTTAAAAAATCCAATAAATTACCAATAGAAACACAATGAAACAACCACCTAAATGGAAATTTGCAATCATCGTATGGTTAGCCATTTATCCAACAATAACTTTAGTTAGCTATATAATTGGAGATACAATAAAAAGTTGGCCTTTGCCTTTTAAAACATTATTGATGACAGGAATTTTAGTTCCGTTAATGGTTTTTATTTTGCTTCCTTTATTAAGAAAGCTTTTAGGAGAGTGGCTTCATAGATAAAAGATTAAAAAAGGGAAATTTCAATTTAGAAACTTCCCTTTTTGATTTTATTTTTTCAAATTTAAATTCTCAAATTGTGAAACATCAATAATTTCTTCAGTATCTAAATCAAACGAAATTTTTACCTTATCACCAACAACAGTTAATGGTAATTGATTAGATATTTGTGAAGAACCAACAAAAATATTTGGATAATCTTTTACGGTAAAATAATAAAAACTATTTCCGTTTTTAACATCGTTTTGAATTCTAATAATAGTTGATTCTACAACTTTTTTAGCCGATTTACTATCTAAATTTATTTTATTTCCAGATGAATTAAATGCTGTTTTGTATGCTGTTAAAGCTTCACGCATGGTGTTTCCAGTTCCAACAATTGTATAATCTGAAATAGAAACCATAGCATACATTTTTACTAATCCACCATTGTCTTTTAACGTCATTACATAAGTCGGAATGTTGTTGATATTATACGGAATAGGCAACGAAGCCACAAATCCTTTTTCTTGTACTTTTCCTTGTGCTGAACTTTGAGCTGCAATTTCAGTAGCGCCACTTTGTTTGTAAAATGTGGTTTGTTTAGTTCGAGTGTCAACTAAAACAAATCCCACAGCAGATTCGTCTTTTCCTACCGAAGTAATTCCCGTATACCAATATGATTTATTGTCTTTTCCGTATACTAACGTTAAATCTTCCGTAATTTGAAGCTTGTTTTCATTAGAAAAATTCCAATATCCTTTTACGTATTCACCCCAATCATTTAATTGGTCTTTAATAAAAGATATAGGTTGAATTCTATCTACCCAAGCTGGAGTATTTTTAATGCCGTATTCTTTAATATCTCCGTTTTGTGCATTTACCACAACAACGCCTGTGGCATCATTTCCAGAAAAGCCCACTTGTTTTTTGTATTTAGTAACTACCCAAAAAGGCATTCCTGCATCATCAATTTCAAAAGAAAAATCAGTCAAACCAACAGTATTGTAGCCATTGAAATATAAATAGCGATGTAAATTACTTTGAAAATAGGCTTCTTGTTGGTATTTTAGAAAAATGGGTTTTCCATTTACTTCTTGAACTAATTTCACATCTCTTTCATTCGTAGCAGAAACCATAACATATCCTGTTGTTCCTTTTTTGTTATTCAGCCATTTAAAAAAACCAGAATGTTCTAATGGGGCAATCCAATATAATTTTCCGTTTACTTTTTGAATGAAAAATTCACCTAAATGTGCTTGACTTCCCAATGCGGGTTGACTTCCTAATATTTTTTCGCCTAATAAATACGCTAAAGATTCATCTACAACTCGAATTTCATTCATAGAAATTGGAGCTATATGATTGGTCAATTTATCGCCATTTGTTACTTTTCCTATCAAGTTTCTATACTCTTCACTTCTAAAAACAGGGTGCGATGTAAAAAAAGGCAATACAAATGAATATATAATTGCAATACCAATTAATAAAGCTGGAATCTTCCAAAAAACCTGAACTGGTTTATAACTTTTTCCATCTGAACTAATTGTGAATTTAGAAAAAGTAAAAAATAACAAAGCTGCGATTATTATAAATAAAACAGTTATTCCTGAAAAGCCATAACTTATCACAGGAAGTGTTACATAAAAAAAGAAAAGCGTTACTAGTAGCACTAATACTATTGGAAGAATTTTTTTCATTTCATTTTAATTTAGATGTTGTAAATATTAGTCATTAATTTGATAAGATTGTTACAAAATAAGTATTTTTGTTTTTTTTAAACACATAGGCACATAGATTTTAAATCGATTAGTTTCTAAATCAATAAATAAATCTTAGCTATGTGTTCTTGTATACTATTTAAAATTAAACTATAAACTATGTGTCTATGTGTTTTACGTAGCATAATAAACTTGAAACAAATAAATATGAAAGCATACATTTTTCCAGGTCAAGGCGCGCAATTTACCGGTATGGGTAAAGATTTATATGAATCATCAGCAGTAGCAAAAGAATTATTTGAAAAAGCGAACGATATTTTAGGTTTCCGAATTACAGATATTATGTTTGAAGGAACCGCAGAAGAGTTAAAAGAAACCAAGGTGACACAACCAGCGGTTTTTTTACATTCGGTAATTTTAGCAAAAACCTTAGATAATTTTAAACCAGAAATGGTTGCGGGTCATTCATTAGGTGAATTTTCTGCGTTAGTTGCCAATGGTGCTTTATCTTTTGAAGACGCACTTTTATTAGTTTCTAAAAGAGCTTTGGCGATGCAAAAAGCTTGTGAAATTACACCATCGACTATGGCGGCTGTATTAAATTTAGAAGATAAAATTGTTGAAGACATTTGTGCTTCTATTGATGGCGTTGTAGTAGCGGCAAATTATAATTGTCCAGGGCAATTGGTAATTTCAGGCGAATATAAAGCAGTAGAAGTAGCTTGCGAAAAAATGAAAGAAGCTGGAGCCAAACGCGCATTAATTTTACCTGTTGGAGGAGCTTTCCACTCACCAATGATGGAACCTGCAAGAGAAGAATTAGCTGCAGCGATTGAAGCTACAGAATTTTCTCAACCTATTTGTCCAGTATATCAAAATGTAACAGCAAATGCGGTTTCTGACCCTAATGAAATTAAGAAAAATTTAATTATTCAATTAACAGCACCAGTAAAATGGACGCAATCTGTTCAACAAATGATTGCTGATGGCGGTTCAAGTTTTACAGAAGTTGGACCGGGAAAAGTATTGGTTGGATTGGTAAATAAAATTGATAGAGAAGTAGAAACTATTTCGGCTTAATTGTAATTTAGATAATAAACCATTAAGAAATTAAGGGAATTAAGTCTAAATGAAACTTAATTTCTTAATGGTTTAAAAGTTTTCATTTCTTCTTACAATTACTTAGGAAAATATTAATTTTAAATCGGGTTTTTGGTTCGAAATTTTATAAAATTGGCTATCTAACTTCTAATTTTCTGTTCCCATTTCCAAGCACTTGCCAAACTATCATCTAAACTTGATGCGGCTTTCCATCCCAAAATACGATTTGCTTTATCTGTATTGGCATACGCTTCTGTAATATCGCCTTCACGACGCCCAACAATTTTATAATTTAGTTTTTGACCAGAAACTTTTTCAAAAGATTGAATGACTTCTAAAACCGAACTTCCTTTTCCAGTTCCTAAATTAAAAGTTTCTACTGAATCTATATTTTTTTTATTCAATAAACGCTGCATAGCGATAACGTGTGCTTTTGCTAAATCTACTACATGAATATAATCTCTAACTGCTGTTCCGTCAGTTGTGGGATAATCATTTCCGTAAACGGAAAGTTCTTTTCGTAATCCCATAGCGGTTTGTGTAATAAATGGCACTAAATTTTGAGGCACACCTAAAGGTAATTCGCCAATTTCGGTCGATTGATGGGCACCAATTGGATTAAAATAACGTAGTAAAATAGCATTTAATGCACTTACTTTTGAAGTATCAGTAATGATTTCTTCACCTATTTGCTTTGTATTTCCGTAAGGCGACATAGCAGTTTGAATTGGTGCATCTTCTGTAATCGGCATTTTTTCGGCTTGACCGTAAACCGTACATGATGAACTAAAAATAAAATTTGCAGACGTTAATTTAGTAAGTTCTTGCAGCACATAAATTAAAGCACTTATATTATTTTCGTAATATAATAACGGATTTTCAACACTTTCACCTACGGCTTTACTTGCTGCAAAATGAATTACTCCAGAAATATCAGTATGTGTTGCAAAGAAATTTTGAACAGCCGCTTTTTCTCGTAAATCGATATTTTCAAAAATTGGTTTTTTCCCCGTAATGCGTTCAATTCCATCTAAAACTTCAATAGAAGAATTTGATAAATTATCAATTATAATTACATCAAAACCTTCATTTTGTAATTCTACAACGGTATGTGATCCAATAAAACCTAAACCACCTGTTACTACTATTTTCATATTTTTTTAGCTTATGGCTAACAGCTCACAGCTCACAGCTGCATAAACTGAAAGCTAATTTAAACGTATTCTAAAACCGTATCGGTAATAAATTTAATTTGTTCATCGTCTAATTCCGTATGCATTGGTAAAGCGATGACTTCTTTACACAACTGATTGGTTACTGGAAAATCTTCTTCTTTATAGCGAACATCAGCATACGCTTTCTGACTATGTAATGGAATTGGATAATAAATAGCACAAGGAATACCTTTTTCTTGTAAATGCGCTAATAATCCATCGCGTTTTCCATTGGTAATACGAATTACATATTGATGAAATACGTGACAATCGCAACTTTCGCAAATAGTTGGCGCTACGATATTTTTATTTACACCTAATGCAAGTGAATATTTTCTCGCGGCATCTTGACGCGCTTTGTTATACGTATCTAAATGTGGTAATTTTGCTTTTAAAACGCCTGCTTGAATACTATCTAAACGAGAATTTACTCCAACAACATCGTGATGATATCTTTCATACATTCCGTGATTTACAATTCCTCTAATAATGTGTGCTAAATTGTCATCGTTTGTATAAATCGCACCACCATCGCCGTAACAACCTAAGTTTTTAGATGGAAAAAAAGAAGTAGCAGCTACGTGCCCAATGGTTCCTACTTTCTTTTTAGAACCATCTTTTGAGGTGTAATCCGCTCCAATTGCTTGAGCATTATCTTCAATTACATATAAATTATGTGCGTTGGCAATTTCCATAATAGCATCCATATTCGCAGCACGACCAAATAAATGTACAGGAACAATGGCTTTGGTTTTTGGAGTAATCGCTTTACGAATACCTTCTAAAGAAATATTCATATTATTCATATCTACATCCACCAAAACTGGAGTTAATTGCAATAAAGCAATAACTTCAACGGTTGCTGCGAAGGTAAAATCAGCAGTTATGACTTCATCGCCGGGTTGTAAACCCAATCCCATCATCGCAATTTGAAGCGCATCTGTTCCGTTCGCACAAGGAATTACGTGTTTTGCGCCTAAATATTTTTCTAAATCAGCCTGAAATTGATGAACTAAAGGACCATTTATATAGGTGTTGTTGTCTAAAACCTCTTGAATAGACGCGTTTACTTCGTCTTTTATTTTTTCGTATTGACTTTTTAAGTCAACCATTTGTAATTTTTTCATCTTCCTAATCTAATTAAGTCAAGCAAAAGTAAGAAATTCTGCTTACATTTTTTGTGTTACATAAAAGAAACGTAATTTAGCGACATAAATTAGTACTATGTCATTTATTTATAACTTTATACTTCTTTTTGCTTCGCAGCTTTTAAAGATTTTGGCGCTTTTTAGTCCAAAATTAAACTTGTTTGTAGAAGGAAGAAAATCTGTTTTTGAAACTTTGAAAAATAATATTCAAGAATTTGATAAAACAATTTGGTTTCACGCAGCATCTTTGGGAGAATACGAACAAGGCTTGCCAGTTATTGAAAAAGTAAAACAAAAGTATCCAAATCATAAAATAATAATTACATTTTTTTCGCCTTCGGGATATGAAGTTCGAAAAAATAATACCGTTGGAGATGTTACGGTATATTTGCCTTTGGATATGATTTCTAACGCTAAACAATTTTTAAAAGTAGTGCATCCAGAAATGGTATTTTTTATCAAGTACGAATTTTGGCCGAATTATCTTAAGCAACTAAAAAATCAAAATATTAACACCTATTTAATCTCCGGAATTTTTAGAGAAAATCAAGCATTTTTTAAGTGGTATGGTGGATTTTATAGAAAAGCGCTGAAAACATTTACCTATTTTTTTGTACAAAATGAATCTTCTAAACTATTATTACAATCTATAGGTTTTGAAAACGTTAAAATTTCTGGCGACACCCGTTTTGATAGGGTAGTGGCGATTTTAGAAAAAGACAATACGTTAGATTTTATCGAACAATTTAAAAACAATCAAACTACAATTGTAATTGGCAGTAGTTGGCCAAAAGATGAAGAGTTATTGGTGAATTTCATTAATCAAGCGGCGGATAATGTAAAATTTATAATTGCACCGCATAATATCAAAGCGGAGCAAATAACAAATATCAAATCACAAATAACAAAATCTTCCCTTTTATTTTCAGAAAAAAGTAATTTTGATTTATCCAGTTTCAATGTTTTTGTCATCGATACAATCGGAATTTTAACTAAGATTTATTCTTATGCAGATATTGCCTATGTTGGAGGTGGTTTTGGAAATCCAGGTGTGCATAATCTTTTAGAACCAGCTACTTTTGGAATTCCAATTGTTATTGGTCCTAATTATTCCCACTTTTCAGAAGCGATAGCTTTAGTTGGTTTAAAAGGTTGTGTTTCAATAAAAAATCAATCAGAATTAAATGATGCGTTTAACTTGTTATTACAAAACGAGGAAGAACGATTAGAAAAAGGGCACATTTGTAGTACATTTGTTCAAATGAATAAGGGTGCTACGGAACAAATATTGAATAACATCTCTTAATAAAATATTAAAAATTGACACAATTTTACTAATTATATTAACTTGCAAGCATTAAACTATTATCCTATGAAATTTTTAAAATTATTTTTAGTATTATTTATTGTTCAATCTCAAGCCCAACAAGGTGGTATGTGGATTCCATCTTTGTTGCAAGGTATGAACGAGAACGAAATGAAAGCTTTAGGTTCTAAACTTACAGCAGAACAAATTTATTCTATAAATAAATCATCTTTAAAAGATGCTGTTCCTCAATTTGATGGCGGTTGTACAGCAGAAATGATTTCTTCAAAAGGCTTGTTGTTAACCAATCATCATTGTGGATATGACAACATACAAAATCATTCTACAGTGGAACACGATTATTTAGCTAACGGATTTTGGGCGTATAAAATGGAAGAAGAACTTCCAAATCCTGGAGTGGTAGTTACATTTATTGTGAAAATTGATGATGTAACCCCAAAAGTATTTGAAGGTGTTGCGACTTTAACTTCTGAAGCAGAAAAGCAAAAGAAAATTCAAGAAAATATTGCGGCATTGAACAAATCGTATGTAAGAGAAGCTTGGCAAGATGTTTTAGTACGATCTTTTTATGATGGAAATCAATATTTATTATTCGTTACAGAAAACTTCAAAGACATTAGATTAGTAGGTGCGCCGCCAAGTTCTATTGGAAAATTCGGTTCGGATACTGACAATTGGGTTTGGCCGCGTCATACGGGAGATTTTTCTTTATTCAGAGTTTATGCAGATAAAAACAATCGTCCAGCAGCGTATTCAAAAGACAATGTGCCATATACACCTAAACATTTTTTCCCGGTTTCTGCAAAAGGAATCGCTGAAAATGATTTTACAATGGTAATGGGTTATCCTGGAAGAACTACAGAATATTTACCGTCTTTTGCTGTGGAGCAAATGGTAAACGATTTAAACCCAGCTCGAATTGAAGTTCGTGATGCGGCTTTAAAAGTTCAAGATGGTTTTATGAGAAAAGACCAAGCGATTAAAATTCAATATGCTTCTAAATATGCCGGAGTAGCCAATTATTGGAAAAAATGGATAGGAGAGCGCAAAGGATTAATTAAAGCCAATGCAGTAGGTGCAAAGCAAGTTTTTGAAAAAGACTTAACAGATAAAATTATCAAAGCTGGAAAACAAGCAGAATATGGAAATTTATTATCTGATTTCGCAACAAATTACGCTGCTATTAAAGAGTATGCTATTGCAAGAGATTATTATACCGAAGTAGTTTTAAGAAATACCGAAATTTTATCTTTTGGCTACCGTTTGTTTCAATTAGAGCAAGTGTATAATTCAAAAGGTGAACAAGCATTTAATGATAGAAAAAAGAATTTAATTGAAGCATTTGAACCTTTATATAAAGATTTTAATGCTCAAGTTGATGAAAAAGTATTCGAAAAATTAATTGCTATTTATAGTAAAAAATCGCCACAACAATTTTTGCCAGAAAGTGTAAAAGGAATTGATGCGACTCAATTAGCATCTGAAATTTTTAATTCATCTAAGTTAACTTCTTATGCTGGTTTAAAAGAAGTATTATCTGGAGATGCCAAATCGGTTTTAGAACGATTAAATCAAGATAAAGGATTTGCTTTTGTGAAAACGCTTGCAGAAGCATATAACAAAAATGTGGCATCAAAATATGATGAGATTAACTTGAAAAATATGGCTACACAACGCACTTATATGAAAGCCATTTTAGAGTTAAGTCCAAATTCGGCGAGAATTTTCCCGGATGCAAATTCTACTTTGCGTGTAACCTACGGAAAAGTAAAAGGTTACAAACCAAGCGATGCAGTTGTGTATTCACCGGTTACGTATTTAGATGGTGTGATGGAAAAATATGTTCCTGGAGATTATGAATTTGACGTGCCGCAAAAATTAATCGATTTGTATAATACTAAAGATTATGGTAAATATGCTGATAATGGTAAAATGCCAGTGGCTTTTATTGCTACAAATCATACTACAGGAGGAAATTCTGGAAGTCCAGCTTTAGATGCCAATGGAAACCTAATTGGACTAAATTTTGACCGTGTTTGGGAAGGAACAATGAGCGATGTGTATTATTCTCCAGAAATTTGTAGAAATATTATGGTAGATACACGATACATTCTATTTATTATAGATAAATATGCTGGTGCTAAAAATTTGATTGAAGAAATGAAAATCATTTATAATCAGCCGAATACACCGAAAAATAAAGGAAAATAAGTTTTGTTTTATGAGATATACTGTATGAATTGCGCAAGAATTGAAAAATATTTTAAAAAAAATTAAAAAAAGTATTTGACATTTAATTTTTTTTATATCTTTGCTTCATAAATAATTAACCTTTATAACAAAATTAAGATGAAAAAAGTTGTTTTAAGTTTAGCATTCGTTGCTGCTGTATTAGTTTCTTGTAACAAAAAAGCTGAAGAAACTCCAGCTGCTGACTCTACTGCTGTAGATACTACTGCTGTTGTAGCTGATACTACTGCTGTTGTAGCTGATACTGCTGCTGTGAAAACAGATAGCGCTGCTACAAAAACTGAAGAAGTTAAATAATAATATTTGATCTTCTTTTCGAAAAGAAATCAATCCCGACTTAGTCGGGATTTTTTTTGCTCAAAAGTGAACGAAATGGAGCGAGTGCTTGTTTGATAAAAAAAATTTATAAACGCATACTTGTCCAGCTGAAAGCATCTCTTTTACTACTGATACGTGAATTAGATTGTGTGAGACCCTTTCAGGGTGACAAACGTTGTGGGATGTTATATTTTCCGAATTATTTACGCCCGTTTTTGTCTTGCTGAAAGCATCTCTTTTTAGTGGATAACGTTACGCGAGACCCTTTCAGGCTATCAAACGTTGTAAAAAGTTGATTGGTTGAAATACTTTGCGAATCTCTGTGTTTCTTTGTGAATCTCTGCGAAATAACTATAAGTTATCCAAAAACATCTTCAGCTGGCGGAAAAAGATCAAGTGATTTTGAAAAATCTAAATATTCTGCTTTTGCACCGTATTTTAAAATTTCATTGATGCCTTTTTCTAACATTAGCTGGGTAGAATACTTTCTGCTAACAGCAACTTCTTTATTTTTTAAAATGATTTTAAAGTAAAACTTACCTGCAGGCGAACGAAATCGCATAAAAAATAACTGTTCTATTGATTTTTTTAGTATTTCAATTTCTTCTTCACATTCAAATCTTAATTCAAAAGCATTGCTAATAAAAATGGTTTTTCCTCTACGAGAAGTTAATTCGTATTTGTAATGTCCGCTGGGTTTTTTGCTTATTACAAAAGTTGCCATTTTATATAAGATATAATAATAGTTTAATATTATTTTAAACAAAAAAAGCTCCAAACATAGTTTGAAGCTTTTAGTACTCAAGGCGGGACTTGAACCCGCACGGGCATTACTACCCACTGGATTTTAAGTCCAGCGTGTCTACCAATTCCACCACTCAAGCATATCTGCTTTTTGAATTTTTTAGCTAATTTTTAGAAAAAATTAATTAAAGTTATTCTCAAGCATTATATTGTGTAAACACAATAATTGGTATTTTTATTTTTGAGCGAAAAACGGGGCTCGAACCCGCGACCTCGACCTTGGCAAGGTCGCGCTCTACCAGCTGAGCTATTTTCGCAATTTTTAAGGAACGTGCGCATTTCTTTCGTAATGCGAGTGCAAATATAGTACATATTTTTATTCTTGCAAGAACTTTCACTAAAAATATGTAATCTTTTTTTTAATGATTTGAAAGTTAAAAAGTTATATTAATTTTATTTTTTTGTTAACATTCTTTTTATCTCATTGAGTTTCATTAATGCTTCAACTGGTGTTAACGTATTGATATCAATATTCATAATTTCTTCTTTAAGATCTTCTAATAATGGATCATCTAAATTGAAAAAACTCAATTGCAATTCCTCTTTTTCGGCTTTAATTCCGTTTAGGGCTTCTCCAGAATGGTCTTTCTCTAATTTTATTAATATTTTTTGTGCTTTTTGAATCACAGTTTGTGGCATTCCAGCCATTTTTGCTACGTGTATACCAAAACTATGTTCACTTCCTCCTTTGACTAATTTTCTAATAAATAAGACGGTATCTTTTAATTCCTTTACAGAAACGTTGAAATTTTGGACACGCGCAAAAATCGCTTCCATTTCATTTAACTCGTGATAATGCGTAGCGAAAAGTGTTTTAGCTTTACTTGGGTGTTCGTGTAAATATTCGGCAATAGCCCAAGCAATTGAAATACCGTCATAGGTTGAGGTTCCTCTTCCAATCTCGTCTAACAACACCAAACTTCTATCGGAAATATTATTCAAAATAGAAGCCGTTTCATTCATTTCTACCATAAAAGTAGATTCTCCCATCGAAATGTTATCACTTGCGCCTACACGCGTAAAAATTTTATCCACAACTCCCATTCTTACTTGTACTGCAGGAACAAAACTTCCCATTTGTGCAAGTAAAACAATTAAAGCCGTTTGTCGTAAAATTGCTGATTTTCCGGACATATTTGGTCCAGTAATCATAATTAATTGCTGGGTTTCTCTATCTAAAAAAACATCATTTGAAATGTAAGGCGTTCCTACCGGAAGTTGTTTTTCAATAACAGGATGTCTTCCATCTTTAATTTCTAAATCAAATGATTCATCTATTTCAGGTTGCACATATTTATTTTCAACTGCCATTTGTGCAAAACTTTGTAAACAATCTATTTGAGCGATTAATGCGGCATTTAACTGAACGGGTTTGATATATGTAGCCATCCAATTGACCAATTGTTCGTACAGCATACTTTCAAGTTGCGAAATTTTATCTTCTGCACCTAAAATTTTCGATTCGTATTCTTTTAATTCTTCTGTAATATATCGTTCTGCATTTACTAATGTTTGCTTTCTAATCCATTCCGAAGGCACTTTGTCTTTATGCGTATTTCGTACTTCAATATAATATCCGAAAACATTATTAAACGATATTTTTAAGGAAGGAATTCCTGTACTCTCACTTTCGCGTTTTTCCAACGCTTCTAAATAGCCTTTTCCTGTTGATGAAATGGTTCGTAATTCATCTAATTCTGTGTTTACTCCAACTGCAATTGCATTTCCTTTGTTAATGGCTACTGGCGCATCAGGATTTAAAGTTGTTCCAATTTTTTCTCTTAACAATTCGCAAGAATGCAAACTATCGCCAATGGTTTTTAAGGCTTCGTTTTTAGATTGCAACGCCAACGTTTTAATCGGAATAATAGCATCTAACGAATCTTTTAAATGAATGACTTCTCTTGGGGAAACTTTTCCAGTAGCTACTTTTGAAATTAAGCGCTCTAAATCGGAAATTTGTTTTATCTGATATTGAATTTGGTGTAATTCTTCTGAATTTTCTTTTAAATACGCCACTACTTCGTGTCGGCCTTTAATTTTATTGATGTCTTTTAGAGGCAATGCCAACCAACGTTTTAATAATCTTGAACCCATTGGCGAAAGTGTTTTGTCAATTACATCAATTAAAGTTACCGCATTAGGATTGTAACTATGATATAATTCTAAATTACGAATTGTGAATTTGTCCATCCAAACATAAGCGTCTTCTGCAATTCGTTGAATGTTTGTAATATGTTGAATTTTATTGTGTTGCGTTTCTGATAGATAATATAAAATCGCACCTGAAGAAATCACAGCCTCATTGAAATCATCTATACCAAAACCTTTTAATGAATTCGTTTGAAAATGTTTGGTTAAGCTTTCAAAAGCAAAATCTTCTTTATAAATCCAATCTTCTAAGTAAAATACGTGAAAATCTTCTCCAAAATGCTGTTTAAAATCTGCTTTTTGTTGTTTTGAAACTAAGACTTCACTTGGTCTGAAATTTTGTAATAATTTGTCAATGTATTCTTCGTTTCCTTCAGCCGTTAAAAATTCGCCAGTTGAAACGTCCAAAAAGGTAATACCATTGGTTTTTTTACCTAAAAATACAGCTGCTAAAAAATTATTAGATTTCGATTGTAAAATATCATCGTTAAAAGAAACTCCTGGAGTTACTAATTCGGTAACGCCACGTTTTACTATAGTTTTTGTCATTTTTGGATCTTCCAATTGATCACAAATGGCAACTCGTAGTCCCGCTTTGACTAATTTTGGTAAATACGTATTAATAGAATGATGCGGAAATCCTGCTAAAGCGGTTTCACTTTCACTTCCATTTCCACGTTTGGTTAAGGTAATGCCTAAAATTCTCGAAGCTCGAATGGCATCTTCTCCAAATGTTTCATAAAAATCGCCAACACGAAACAACAAACAGGCATCAGGATATTTTGCCTTAATGGTATTGTATTGCTGCATTAAAGGAGATACTTTTGGAGTAGAATCTTTTATTTCGGATGCTGATTTCTTAGCCACAACGTAAAAATTTAGTGAAGGCGAAGTTAGTAAATTCAAAATTCAATAGCAATTAGAATCTCAAAATTCAATTTTAAGTTGAAAAGTTTGTAACACAGATTTAAAAAATTATATAAATTTTAGAAATTTCTCCAATCGGTGTTTTAAAAAAGTATATCAAAAATCCGTTTCATCCGTCAAATCTGTGTACCAATTTGAAAAGTTTGGAACACAGATTTAAAAAATTAGATAAATTTTAGAAATTTCTCCAATCTGCGTTGAAAAACAAGTATGTCAAAAATCCGTTTCACCTTTTAAATCTGTATAGCTTTTTCAAAATTGGCAAATTGACATATTGAAAAACTGAACATTATTATTACTTTTGTAAGATGAGAAAATTAGCCAACGCCGAATTAAATCGAATCAGTAAAGAAGCATTTGCTGAAGCAAAAAAAACACCATTAATTATTGTGTTAGACGATATTAGAAGTCTGCATAATATTGGTTCAGTTTTTAGAACTTCAGATGCATTTTTGATTGAAAAAATATATTTATGTGGTATTACGGCTGTTCCACCAAATAAGGAGATTCATAAAACGGCTTTGGGCGCAACAGATACAGTAACTTGGGAATACTCGAAAGATGTATTAGAAGTTATAGCTAAATTAAAATCGGAAAACATCAAAATTTATGCTATAGAACAAACCGAAAATGCAATTATGTTAGATGATTTTCAACCAAAATCTGAAACAAAATATGCATTAATTTTTGGTAATGAAGTCAAAGGTGTTTCACAAGAAGCTATTAATATTTCTGATGGTGTTATAGAAATTCCACAATTGGGAAGTAAACATTCATTAAATATTTCAGTTAGTGCTGGAATTGTAATTTGGGATTTATTTCAAAAATTGTTAAAAAATAAATAATTTTTATTTTCTTATTGTACCTTTGAAAGATGATTAAAATTATTTCATCATTTATTACGATTTTTTTATTTTCTACTGCAGTTGCACAAAATGCAGCACCTGTATTACAAGCAACTGGAAATCAAATATATTGTCCTCAAACTTCTTTGCCAATTGTTACAAATATTTCAATTACAGATCCTGATGATGTTGGAATTGCGGCTATGTACATTCAAATTTCTTCTGGTTATGTTTTAGGACAAGACGTTTTAACTCTAACCGGAATTCATCCCACGATAATTTCTTCTTGGAATGCTACAGAAGGGAAACTAACTTTAAGTGGCGTAAGTGGTGATCCTACTTATTTGCAATTTAAAGCCGCTATTGAATCGGTGGTTTTTACAAATTCAGCGGTTAATCCAAGCGGACAACGTATTTTTTCAATTACAGTCGGACAAGCTAATTATTTAGAATCTACAGGACATTATTATCAATATATTTCAAATACTGGTATAAGTTGGACAAATGCGAAAAATGCAGCTGCTGCTTCAACTTATTATGGTTTACAAGGTTATTTGGCGACTATTACTTCAACAGATGAAGTCCAAATATCTGGTGTTCAAGCATCTGGAGCAGGATGGATTGGTGGTTCAGATGAAGCGAATGAAGGGGTTTGGAAATGGGTTACAGGTCCAGAATTAGGCACTACATTTTGGAATGGCGCTGTAAATGGTAGTTCGCCAACTTTTGCCTTTTGGAATGCAAACGAACCCAACAACCAAGGTGAAGAAGATTACGCTCACGTAACAGCACCGGGCGTAGGGCAACCTGGTTCGTGGAATGATATAAGTAATGTTGGTGACTCAAGCGGTAATTATCAACCTAAAGGATATATTGTAGAATATGGTGGTATGCCTGGAGATCCTGTTTTACAAATTTCTACAACTTCAATCATCACTATTCCAGTTATTACAAATGTAACAAGTGCTTCAAGATGTGGAAGTGGCGCCATAACTTTACAAGCTACATCAAATATTGGAAATATTAATTGGTACACAGCACCAACTGGAGGCACACCAATTTATACTGGGAACTCTTATACTATTCCTTTATTGAATGCTACTACTGATTATTATGTAGATGCTTTTCCGGTAGGGTGTACTTTAGGAAATAGAGTGCAAGTTACTGCTACAATTAAGCCCGTGCCAGTAATTGGTTTTACAACTCCAAATCCTGTTTGTCAAAATACAAATACCATCCTGCAAGCGAATACTTCATTAGGGGTTATTAATTGGTACGATTCCAATACAAGTTCGATCTCAATTTTTATAGGAACTTCTTTTACTACACCTATCTTAAGTGCTTCAACTAGTTATTATATTGAAGCTATAAATAATGGTTGTGTATCAAACAGAGTGGCAATTCCAGTTCAGGTTGTGCCAGCCCCAACCTTGGTTGATGAAACAGTTATTTTTTGTGAGAACACCTCTGTTACACTTCAATCTGGAATTTCAGGGAGCTCTTATTTATGGTCTACAGGAGCAACTACTGAAAATTGTGCTGTTGGATCAGCGGGAACGTATTCTGTTGTAATAACGACACCTCTAAATTGCAATTTAACAAAGAATTTTACCGTCATTGAAAATACGGCACCAGAAATTACTTTTATAAAAGTGGAAGGATTAACTGCCGAAATAAGTATAACAGGAACAGGAATTTATGAATATTCTTTAGATAATATCCATTTTCAAAGTTCTCCAATTTTCAATTTTATTGTAGGTGGAGTTTATACTTGTTATGTTAAAGAAATAGGAACAAATTGTGGTTACGATTATGAAGATTTTGTGGTGATTGATTATCCGAAGTTTTTTACACCAAATGCGGATGGATTTAACGATTATTGGAAAATAAATGGGATGCACTTATTTCCAGATGCAAGAATTGCAATTTTCGATAGGTATGGACAACTAATTACAGTTTTAACTACTAAAAATCCGCATTGGGATGGAAGATTAAATGGAGAAAGCGTTCCTTCTTCAGATTATTGGTTTGTGGCTAATTTGGGGAATAATACTTCAGAAGTAAAGGGTCATTTCACACTAAAAAGATAATTATTAGTGTATTTTATTCTGAATTTCATTTAAAATATAAATGTAATCTTCTTGGTTTTTTACAAAATCCAATTCAGAAATATCTATAATTAAAGCATTAATATCGTTTTGCGATTTTATATATTCTAAATATCCTTGGTTTATTTTTTCTAAGTAATTAGAAGAAATATCTTGTTCATAGCTTCTACCACGTTTTTTTATATTGGCTAATAACCGGTCGGTATTTTGATATAAATAAATATATAAATCTGGTTTAGGCATTTCTTTATACATAATATCAAACATCGTTTTGTATAAACGAAATTCATCTTCCTGCAAAGTAACTTTTGCAAATATCTGCGATTTAAAAATATGATAATCGGCAACTATAAAATCTTTAAACAAATCAAATTGTGCCAAATCATCGGATAATTGTTGGTATCTATCTGCCAAGAAAGACATTTCTAAAGGAAAGGCATAACGGTTTTGATCTTTGTAAAATTTTGGTAAAAACGGATTGTCAGCAAATCGTTCTAAAATAGGTTTACCATTACAATCTTCAGCTATTTTAGTGGCTAATGTAGTTTTTCCTGCACCAATATTGCCTTCAATAGCAATATAGTTTAGCTGTTTTAATCCTAAATTAAGTGTTGGGTTTTGTAATGTTCCAACTTCTTTAATTTCAGAAGTGTCTTCACAAGAAATAAGCAATTCAGAAATGGTTTTGTTTAGCTTTGGATGTTTCCATTTTGGGGCAATATCATTCATGGGAAACAAAACAAATTTTCTGTTTTGTAACTGAATATGTGGAATCATCAAATTTTCAGTTTCAATAATTTCATCGTTAAAGGAAATAATATCAATATCTATATTTCTTGACTCATATTGTTCTGTATTAGTTCTAATTCGACCTAATTTTTTTTCTAATTGAATAATCTTACTTAGTATTTTTTGCGCTGATTTATGAGAATGAATTGTAATCGCACAATTATAAAACACATCACCTTCAAATCCCCAAGCAGGTGTTTCGTATACTTTTGAAACTTCAACAACTGTAGCAATTGTGTTGTGTATAGCCATAATACAGGTCTCCAAATTTTCTAATTTGTGCCCCATATTTGTCCCTAAAGAAAGTAGTATTGTGTTTTGTGACTTCATATTTTGTAAAAACAAATCTGACTTTTACCAGTGTTTTTTTATTTCAACAAATTAACAAACAATTTTACATTTTTATTCTACAAAAGCCGAATATTTTTAAATATGATTTTTTTTAATATTCCTGTAACATTTTGATATAAATTACTACAAATGTGTAAATAATATGATTAATTATGAGTTTTTTTAAGAATGTATTTGCAACAATTGTAGGATTATTTTTGTTTGTTTTATTAAGTTTTTTCTTCCTAATAGGGCTTGGCGCTTTAGTTGGTAGTGGAGAAGATGAAGTGAAAGTAAAAGACAATTCGGTAATTCAGTTAGATTTATCGAAAATTAATTTTGATTATTCGGGTAAATATGATTCGGATAGTCCGTTTAGCAGTCTATTTTTAGATAAAGATAAAGTAGGTTTCATTGAAGTCTTAAATGCAATTGATGCTGCAAAAAGCGATGATAAAATTAAAGGTATCACACTCGTAAATAATGAATCGAATTTAGGTTTGGCTCAAAGTAAAGAGTTAAGAGATAAACTGGAAGATTTTAAAAAATCGAAGAAGTTTGTAATGGCTTACGCAACTGTTTTTTCTCAAAAAGAATATTACATTAGTTCTGTTGCAGATGCTATTTATTTAAATCCTTCAGGAGAAATGGACTTTAAAGGATTAGGAACTGAAATGTTATTTTATAAAAATTTCCAAGATCAAACGGGTTTGAAAATGGAAATTATTCGTCACGGAAAATTTAAAAGTGCTGTAGAACCGTTTTTAGCGCAAGAAATTAGTAAAGAAAATAGAGAACAAGTAACGGTTTTACTTCAATCTGTATGGGATAATATAGTTTCAGACATTGCAAAAAGCAGAAACGTTTCAGTAACTCAATTAAATGCGATTGCTACAGATTTATTAGCAAGAACTCCAGAAATGGCATTGGAACAAAAATTAATTGATAAAGTAGCTTATGAAGATGAGTTTAACGATGCTTTAAAATCTAAATTGAAAGTAGCGAAAGACGAAGAAATTGAGTCAGTTTCAATTACGGATTATGTGGCAACTACGTCTTTAAAATCAGAAGATTATACAAAAGATGATATTATTGCTGTAATTTATGCTCAAGGCGAAATTAATGGCGGAGAAGGCGATGTAGATTATATTGGTGAATTGTCTATCAACCGTTCGTTAAAAGAAGCAAGAGAAGATGATGATGTAAAAGCAGTGGTACTTCGAGTGGATAGTCCGGGCGGAAGCGCTTTGGTTTCCGATTTAATTTGGAGAGAAATTGAATTGACTAAAAAAGTAAAACCTGTTGTGGTTTCTATGGGTAATTTAGCAGCTTCTGGCGGCTATTATATAGCTTGTAATGCCAATACTATTTTTGCTGAACCCACAACAATTACGGGTTCAATTGGTGTGTTTGGAATGTTGCCAAATGTACACGGTTTCGCTACAAAATATGGCGTAAATGCAGAACAAGTACAAACGCATAAAAATGCAGTTGGGTATAGTATTTTCGAACCAATTTCAGAAGAATACAAAACGATAGCATTAGAAGGTGTAGATCGTATCTATAAAACATTTGTAAATCGTGTGGCAGCTGGAAGAAAAATGACATTTAATCAAGTAGATGCCATTGCACAAGGTAGAGTTTGGACAGGTTCAGATGCTATTAATAATGGTTTAGTAGATAAATTAGGAAATTTAGATGCTGCCATTGCTCACGCCGCTACTTTAGGAAAAACAAAAAGCTATAGAACAGAGAATTATCCCGAATATAAAAAAGATTTTGATGAGATTTTTGAAGCATTTGCAGGAGCAAGTATTTATAAATCTAAAGAAACTATGATGATAGAAGAATTGGGTGAAGAAAATTATAAATTACTAAAAAAATCAAAAGTAATGCAAAACAGAAAAGGAGTACAAATGTTACTGCCTTTTGATTTGAATTTGTAGTCGTTGAATTTTAATATTAAATAGTAAAAAACGTCATTCTTTTTAGTTTGGCGTTTTTTTTAACACGAATAAAGTTTTATATTCTTCACTTTGGTACTAAATTTGTAGTCTTTAATAAACCCCAAAAAAATAGCCTTATGTTGAAAAAAGTTTTAAAATGGTCAGGTATATCTTTATTGACTGTTCTAATTGCCTTAGCCCTTTTGCCTTTTTTGTTTAAAGACAAAATCAAATCAAAAATTATTGAATCTATTAATAAAAATGTAAACGCTACAGTTGCATTAGAAGACGTGAGTTTAAATTTATTTAAAAGTTTTCCAAAAGCAACTGTAACTCTTGATAAAATGAGTGTGATTAACAAAGCTCCTTTTCAAGGCGATACGTTGGTATATTCAGAAAAAATAGATTTAAAAATGAGTATGATGGAATTGTTTAATGGCGAAAAAGAGCCTATGACTATTCAATCAATTGGTACAGAAAACACTAAAATAAATATTCTTTTTAATAAAGACGGAATTGGAAATTTCGATATCGCAATAAAAAAAGAGGCGAGTGAAACCAATGAAAAAGAAAAACCATTCGCGTTAAGCATTCAGAAATATGAAGTAGAAAATTTAAAATTCACCTACAAAGATGCAGCGTCTAAAATGAAATTAGTTTTAGATAGTATCAATCATGAAGGCACTGGAAATTTTGAACAAGAGGTTTTAGATTTAGATACAAAAACTACTGCGAAAGTTACTTTTGATATGGATAAAAGTAATTTTATGCGAAATGTACCGATTTCATTAGAAGCTATTTTAGGTGTAGATTTAAAGAATAGCAAATATACTTTCAAAGAAAACAAAGCACAAATTAATCAGTTGCCATTGAATTTTAATGGGTTTATTCAAATGGTTGAAAAAGGTCAGGTATATGACTTAACGTTTAATACACCTTCATCAGATTTTAAGAATTTTTTAGGATTAATTCCATCAACATATGCAGGGAATTTAGCAGATATTGAAACGTCTGGAAAATTTGAAGTTAAAGGAAAAGTAAATGGGAACTTAACGGATACAACAGTACCTGCTTTTAATATTGAAATGTTGTCAAATAACGCTTCATTTAAATATAAAGAGTTACCAAAATCAGTAAAAAATATTTCAATTGATACACATATTGTCAACGAAACGGGGTTAATGAACGACACTTTCGTGGATTTAGATAAACTGTCATTCGCAATTGATCAAGACGTTTTTAATGCAAGTGCTCACATCAAAAACCTTACTGAAAATCCAAATATTGATGCTGCTTTAAATGGAGTAATCAATTTAGCAAATGTTTCAAAAGCATATCCTGTAAAGTTAGAAAAACCATTGAATGGGATTTTAAAAGCCAATGTGAAGATGGCTTTTGATATGAAATCAGTTGAAAACAGTCAATATCAAAACATAAAAAATTCTGGAAATATCAATGTAACAGGTTTCAATTATTCAGGTCCAGAAATGGCAAAACCTGTAAGTGTTTCTGTTGCGGATTTATCGTTTAATCCATCTAAAATTAACTTGAATAAACTGCAAGCTAAAACAGGAAAATCGGATATTAATGTGTCTGGAAGTTTAGATAATTTTTATGGATTTTTGTTTAAAAACCAAATTTTAAAAGGTAATTTTAATTTAAATTCTTCCTTATTTGAAGTGGCAGATTTTATGTCACCTACTACAACTACAAATGATGAAGGAAAGAAAACTACGGAACAAGTAAAAATTCCAAGCTTTTTAGATTGTACTTTATCTGCGAAAGCAACAACTGTTATTTATGATAATTTAAATCTTAAAAATGTAGCCGGGACTTTAATTATTCGAGACCAAGCTGTAAACTTAAAAGGGCTAACTATGGCTGTTTTTGGAGGAAAAATTGGAGTGAATGGAATGGTTTCAACAAAAAACAAAGTACCTACTTTTGATTTGGATTTGGGTTTATCTGCGGTTGATATTAGTCAAACTTTTTCGATGCTAAATACGTTAAAAACTATTGCTCCTATTGCTGATGTTATTAATGGAAAAATGAATTCAACCATTTCATTAAATGGGTTTTTAACTCAAGATATGATTCCGGATGCTAAAAGTATTTCTGGAGATTTGATGGGAAATATTTTACAAGGTTCATTAAACAAAAATAAATCGGCATTGCTCACTGAATTAGATAATAAAGCTACATTTTTAGATTTGAAAGATATCAATTTGAAAGACGTAAAAGCAGTATTGTCATTTAAAAACGGAAAAGTAGCTGTAAAACCATTTACCTTAAAACACAAAGATATTTCAGTTCAAATTGCAGGTTCTCACGGTTTTGATCAGAATATGGATTACAATTTGAAATTCGATGTTCCAGTGAAATATTTAGGAAATGACGTAAATAAATTACTTGCAAAAGTAACTCCGTCTGATGCTAAAAAAATAGAAAGTGTTCCTGTAAATGCTATGATGTCAGGAAATTTCAAATCACCTAAAGTAACTACTGATGTGCAACAAGCATCAAAAAATGTGGCTTCGCAGTTAATTCAACTTCAAAAAGAAAAACTTGTACAAAAAGGAACAGGGGTTTTGTCTACTATTTTAAATGGTAATAAACCTAAAGATTCTACAAAAACAACTACAAAAGAGCAAGTTGGTAATGCTGTAAAAGATGGTTTAAAAGGTTTATTCGGTAAAAAGAAAAACTAACTATTCGTAACATATTTATAATCATCGAAATAAATAATAGCTAATTTCGATGATTATAAATGAATAGTATTGATAAAATCTATATTAAAATAAGAAATAACATTTAATAAAAGGATAAACTCATTATTTTTTTCATCAACTTTGATAAAATTAAAACTTATTAATTATGAAAAAAATACTATTAACTACAAGTTTATTGCTAGCTAGTTTTGCATTTGCCCAGCCAGCTGCTACTTGTCCAGTTACGGGAAAAACAGCTGCTTCAAAAGATGCCGCACACGCAAGTGCCGAGTATCAAGCTATGACTGCTACACCTTCGCAAAGTGGAAGTAGTCAAGTAAACAAAAACAAGGAATGGTGGCCTAATCAATTGAATTTAGAAGTTTTACGTCAAAATTCAGAAAAGTCGAACCCATTAGGAAGTACTTTTGATTATGCTAAAGAGTTTCAAACATTAGATTATGAAGCTTTGAAAACAGATTTAAGAGCTTTAATGACTAAATCAGAAGATTGGTGGCCAGCTGATTTTGGAAATTACGGACCGTTATTCATTCGTATGGCTTGGCATAGTGCCGGGACCTATCGTTCAGGAGATGGACGTGGTGGTTCAAGAGCAGGTCAACAACGTTTTGCTCCATTAAATAGTTGGCCTGACAACGTAAATTTAGATAAAGCACGTCGTTTATTATGGCCAATTAAACAAAAATATGGAAACAAAATTTCTTGGGCTGATTTAATGATTTTGACTGGTAACGTAGCTTTAGAATCTATGGGATTCAAAACGTACGGATTTGCTGGTGGTCGTGAAGATGTTTGGGAACCAGAAAGCAATGTATATTGGGGTTCTGAGAGTAAGTTTTTAGAAAGCGCAAGGAGTGTTGAAGGAAAATTAGAAAATCCTTTAGCTGCTACTCAAATGGGATTAATTTATGTAAATCCAGAAGGACCTGCAGGAAATCCAGATCCGCTATTAGCAGCAAAAGACATCAGAGAAACATTCGGAAGAATGGGAATGAATGATGAGGAAACTACAGCATTAAATGCAGGTGGCCATACTTTTGGAAAAACACACGGTAAAGGTCCAGCTTCAAATGTAGGTTCAGATCCTGAAGCATCAGGAATTGAACAACAAGGATTTGGATGGAAAAGTGCTTACAAATCAGGTAAAGGAACAGATGCAATTTCATCTGGTTTAGAAGTAACTTGGACGGCTAAACCTACAGAATGGAATTATGGCTTTTTCAAAATATTATATGATAACGAATGGGAATTGACAAAAAGTCCTGCAGGCGCACATCAATGGATTGCGAAAAACGGACAAGCGATAATTCCTGATGCGTTTGATAAATCAATTAGACATATTCCAACAATGTTAACTACAGATTTATCATTTAGATTTGATCCAGAATATGCAAAAGTTTCAAAACGTTTCTATGATAATCCAAAAGAATTTGAATTGGCTTTCGCAAAAGCGTGGTTTAAATTAACACATAGAGATATGGGTCCAAGATCGTCTTATTTAGGGCCTGAAGCGCCTAAAGAAGATTTAATTTGGCAAGATCCAATTCCAGTTTTAAATCATAAAGTAGTTTCAGCAAAAGAAATTACGGCTTTAAAAGCTGAAATTGCTGCGTCTGGATTAACTATTCAAGAAATGGTTACAACTGCTTGGGCTTCGGCATCAACATATAGAGGTTCAGATAGAAGAGGAGGCGCAAATGGTGCACGAATTAGATTAGAACCACAACGTAATTGGGAAGTAAATAATCCTGCTCAATTGAATAAAGTATTACCAATTTTAGAAAAAATTCAATCTAATTTCAATGCGAAATCTAAAGATAAAAAAGTTTCTTTAGCGGATTTAATTGTATTAGCTGGAAATGTAGGTATCGAAACTGCAACTAAAAACGCAGGTGTAATGGTAGAAGTTCCTTTTTCACCAGGAAGAATGGATGCGTCTCAAGAACAAACAGATGTTAATGGTATGGCAGTTTTAGAACCAATGGCTGACGGATTCCGTAATTACATCAAAACGCAATATACTGTTCCAACAGAAACGTTATTTGTTGACAAAGCGCAATTATTAACATTAACTGCTCCAGAAATGACGGTTTTAGTAGGAGGAATGCGTGCATTGGGTGCGAATTACGATGCTTCTAAACACGGTGTTTTTACTACTCAAAAAGACAAATTAACAAATGATTTCTTCGTTAATTTATTAGATATGAGTACAGCTTGGAGTGCAATGGATGATAAGAAAGAAGTTTTTGAAGGAAAAGACAGAACTTCTGGAGCAACAAAATATACTGCAACTCGTGCCGATTTAATTTTCGGGTCTAACTCAGAATTAAGAGCATTGGCTGAAGTATATGCACAAACGGATAACAAAGAAAAATTTGTCAAAGATTTTGTGGCTGCTTGGACTAAAGTAATGAACTTAGATCGTTTTGATTTAAGAAAATAATACTACCATCAAATTCAAACAAAAAAAAGCTGTCCATTTGGACAGCTTTTTTTATGGATTATAAACCTGACAGGTTTTTGAAACCTGTCAGGTTTATTTGTTTATCCTAAAAACGGATAACTATAATGTTCTGGCGTAACTAAAGTCTCTTTTATTGTTCTTGGAGAAACCCAACGTAATAAGTTTTGTGCAGATCCTGCTTTGTCATTTGTTCCTGAAGCTCTTGCTCCTCCAAATGGTTGCATTCCTACAACAGCACCAGTTGGCTTGTCGTTTATGTAAAAGTTTCCAGCAGCATTTTGCAAGGCTACGGTTGCTTCTTCAATTGCATAGCGGTCTGTGCTTAAAACAGCTCCTGTTAATGCATATTCAGAAGTTTGATCAACTAAAGTTAATGTTTCCGCCCATTTTGCATCTTCATATACATAAATTGTAATTACCGGTCCGAAAAGTTCTGTTTCCATTGTAGCGTATTTCGGATTTGAAGTTAAAATAACTGTTGGTTCAACAAAATAACCTTTAGATTTATCGTAATTTCCACCAATAATAACTTCTGCATCGGAATCTTTTTTAGCTTGGTCTATATAACTTGCTAATTTATCAAATGAACCTTCGTGAATTACTGCAGTTACAAAGTTTGAAAAGTCTTCTGGTGAACCCATTTTCATTGAATTCACATCGATAATTAATTGTTCTTTTACTGCAGGCCACATAGATTGTGGAATGTAAGCTCTTGATGCTGCTGAACATTTTTGCCCTTGAAATTCAAAAGCACCACGAGTTATCGCAGTTGTTACTTGTTTTATATTTGCCGATGGATGTGCGATAATGAAATCTTTTCCGCCTGTTTCTCCAACAATTCTTGGGTAGGTTTTGTAATTGTGTATGTTAGTTCCAATTTTTTTCCAAATTTCTTTGAAGATAAACGTGGAACCTGTATAATGAATTCCAGCAAAATCTGGAGAAGCTAAAACCGTATCGGTAATCATAACCGGATCTCCAAAAACAACATTAATTACGCCGTCTGGAACGCCTGCTTCTTTAAATACATCTATAATAATTTTTGCAGAAAATACTTGGCTATCACTTGGTTTCCAGACCACTACATTCCCCATTAATGCCGCACTGGCTGGTAAATTTGCAGCAATTGCAGTAAAATTAAAAGGCGTTACAGCATATACAAAACCTTCTAAAGGTCTATATTCGACTCTATTCCACATATCGGAATTAGAGGCAGGTTGGTCTGCATAAATTTGCGTCATAAATTCTACGTTGAAACGTAAAAAGTCTATTAATTCACAAGAAGCATCAATTTCTGCTTGGTGTATGGTTTTAGACTGTGCAATCATCGTTGCAGCATTTATTTTTGCTCGGTAAGGTCCAGCAATTAATTCAGCAGCTTTTAAAAAGATTGCGGCACGTTGTTCCCAAGCCATATTTGCCCATTTTGTTCTGCTTTCTAATGCATTTGAAATGGCTTTTTCTACGTGTGATTTTTCAGCTAAATGATAGGTCCCAACAATGTGTTGGTGATCGTGTGGAGCCGACATATTTCTGGTATTTCCTGTGAAAATTTCTTCAGAACCAATGTATAAAGGTACATCAATTTTCGAATTCCACATTTTTTTATAGGCTTCTAAAACGTTTGTTTTTTCTGGAGAATTAGGTGCGTAGCCTTTAACTGGCTCGTTTACTGCTTTTGGTATATTAAAAAATCCTTTTAACATGTATTTGATTATTAGATTATTAGACAAATTAGATTTTTAGTAAAAACCTTAGACAAAAGTACAAAGGATAAATTGAATTCTAAAATAAATTATTCCTTCAGAAGATTTGGTTTCGTTTAATTTATGGCAAAGGGAACAACTAATTTAAAAGTTGGAATTTGAACCTTAAAAAAAGTATTATTTGAAAAATTTGCCATCGTATAAAAACCATTCATAGCCCCTATAGTTCCTTTTAGCATACAGCCTGAGGAATATACATATTTTTTACCGGGAGCAATTATTGGTGTTTGTCCCACGACACCTTCACCATCAACGGTTTCTGTGTGGTTTAGTGTGTCGAAAATTTCCCAATGCCGAGCTTGTAATTGCACCACATCTGAACTTAAATTTTCAATTGTGATTTGATAAGAAAAGGCATACAACATTTGATACTCTTTATAGTAAATGCCTTCGTAATTTGTAATGACCGAAATTTTAATATTACTTGTAATTTGAGTAACCATTTTTAATTTTAGTTAAATCTAAATTAGTTCACTATATCAATACTATTTGCTCTTCCAATTCCAATTATTCTATCGTAACGTTCGGCGCCACCACGGTAATATACTAAAACGATGTACTCATTTTCGGTTTGATAAAAATTGCCATCAATCGCGTTTTGTTCGTCAATTTGGCCTTTATTATTTACTAAGGTGTATTGATAATTGGTAAATCCTTGTTTTAGTAAGATGGGTTTTTCATATGTTTTCGTATCGGAATTGTATTCCATTTTGTATTCATCTGAAATCTGATAATTGTTAAACATTCCCGTTACATAAATTGATTTTTCTAACGGATTTACATCTGAAGCCAAACCAAAATACACCCAAGTATAATCTGCTTCAATTGTATTTTGAGTGGCATTTAAATTATTCACAAAAAAGTTTCCATTTATGTCTGGGAAATAGGTGTAAATTTTATTTTTTCGTTCTTCGTTTGTGTATAAAATGGTATTGTAAATATCCCCAGTAGTTACTTTAAAAACTGAGTTAGAAGCCCCTCGTATATTTTTGTTTTCGAAATTTAAAAATTCATTTCCAGCCCAAAATTGGGTTTCTTTATTATATCTGTAAATGAGTTGTGTACCAATTGTATATTGTGGTTTGATATTATGAATAGCCGAACTCAGTTTTCCGTTTTGAAAAATAGAAACTTTTACGTTTTCTTTTGGGTTTTGTAACGGTTTATCTTTATAATCGATAAAAAATTCGATATTTTGTTTTTTGTTTACGGTTTCCATATCGCGAGAACGTCTGATTGTAATACCTACAGCCGTATTGTCTTCGTATATGATGAATTTTTTTGAAAACACAATTTCTTGATCTTCATCGAAAATTTTTACAATATAATTCCCGCTTTTAATAATTTGATTGAATTTATTTGGAAAACTCAACGTGTAATGCGAGTAAATTTGCAAACAATTTAACGAATTTTGATAGTTTTGAATTCGTTGATTATCTAAACCGTTTAAGTATTCATTTTTAAGTAATTGACTTGGCGTCCAATCGTAATTGTACTGTTCAATAGTATAAAAATAATCTGCTTCGTTACCATATAAATCATCAAATTGTAAATCGAAATTTTCACCCAATCTAAAAAATGGAATCGTATTGTTTACATTTTGCGAAAAAGTAACCGTTTTAATATTGTAAGGTGGGACTACTTCTTTTTCTTGTGAAAACACGAAAGTTGTAGTCAATATGATTAAGATTTTTAATAATTGCTTCATAGATTTTATTTTCAATTCATAAAGATATAAAAACTAATCTAAAAATAATTATTTATATACCACAGGAATAATTTCACCTTTTGCTAAGCAATATTTTTCTACTAAATTAGAAGGAATTGTATTGGTATAATCTACTTCTTCTACACGGAAACCAATGGTTCTTAATTTATCAAAATAATCTCTTCCATATACTCGAACGTGGTCGTATTGTCCAAATATTTTTGCACGCTCTTTTTGATCTGTAATCGAATCATCTGAAAAAGTAACATTTCTTTTTAAATCTTGAGGAATTTGAAAAATCCCCATTCCGCCAGGTTTCATTACTCTGTATAATTCTTGCATTGCTTTGGTATCATCAGGAATGTGTTCTAAAACGTGATTACACAAAATAATGTCGTAAGCGTTATCCTGAAATGGTAAATTACAAATATCCGCTTTTACATCAGCCAATGGCGAAAGTAAATCGGTTGTAGTATATTCTAAATTGGTTTGTTTTTTAAAACGTTTGTAAAACTCTTGTTCTGGTGCAAAATGCAACACTTTTATTTTTTCTGTTGAAGTAAAAAAGTTAGTTTCATTTTGAAGATATAACCATAACAAACGGTGTCTTTCTAAAGATAAGGTGCTCGGCGATAATACATTATTACGTTGTGTTCCATAACCGTAAGGCAAAAACATACGAAAACTTTTTCCATCAATTGGATCCGTAAATTTATTTCCTTTTAAAAGAAAAGCAATAATTGGTCGTGCCACAATACTTAATCTAATTAAGATAGGACGCGGAATGGTATTCAGTATAAATTTAAATATTTTCTTCATAATGTTGTTACACAAAGAAATTTTGAACACAGATTTTCACAAATTTCAAAGATTTTATAAAATTAAACGTTTATATTTTAAACTATCTTCACCAAAATTGGCTAAAATTCCAATCTTGTTTTTAGAAGCTGCAAGATAGTTTAATACTTGTTTTGTTTCGCTACTTGTTAATTCTTGTATGGCTTTTAATTCTAATATGATTTCATCATAAACGGTAAAATCGGAATAATAATAACTTGACAATTGAATGCCTTTATATTCAATATTGTATTGATGTTCTCTAATATATGGAATGTTATTTAATTTGAATTCAATTTCTAAAGCATCACCATATACTTTTTCATTATGACCTTTTCCTAAATATTTATGTACTTCCATACATAAACCAATTATTTTATAAGTTTCGTCTTTTAAATAAAATTCATTCATACAATTATTCTTAACCAAGATAAAATAAATTAACTCAAAATTTTCTGTGCTAATCTGTGAAATCTGTGTTTTTTTTAAAATTATAAAACCAAAGGTTTCTCTCTCAATCCATCTTCTTCATTACTTACTATCCCAAGTGCTTCATATATGTATGCGAATGTTGATAGTAATTCTGGTTTTCCGTTTACTATAGCTACGTCGTGCTCAAAATGAGCTGAAGGTTTGTTATCTGCTGTTGTTATTGTCCAGCCGTCTTTGTGTTGCACAATGTTTTTTGTGCCTAAATTTATCATTGGTTCAATAGCTATTACCATTCCGTTGACTAATTTTTTTCCATTTCCACGTTTTCCATAATTTGCTACTTCTGGATCTTCGTGCATTTTTCTTCCTAAACCGTGTCCGCATAATTCTCGAACAACTCCATAACCGTGACTTTCACAATAGGTTTGAATAGCATATCCAATATCTTCTACACGATTACCCACTTTCGTTTCTCTAATTCCAATGTATAAAGATTCTTTAGTTACTTGTAATAGTTTTTTGGTTTCTTCAGCCACTTCACCTACCTCAAAAGTATAGGCGTGATCTCCGTAAAAACCATTTTTAAAACTTCCACAATCTACAGAAATAATATCACCATCTTGTAATGGAATATTGTTGGGAATACCGTGCACTACTTGCGTATTTGGACTCATACATAGCGAATTCGGAAAACCGTACATACCTAAAAATGCTGGTTCCGCACCGTGGTCGCGAATAAATTCTTCTGCTAATTTATCTAAATATAAGGTTGTAACTCCGGGTTTAATTTCTTTCGCAATCATTCCTAATGTTTTGGAAACAATCAGGGCACTTTCACGCATTAATTCTATTTCTTCTGCAGTTTTTATTATAATCATCTTCTTGATATTGAGACTGCAAAAGTAAAAAATTAATCCGGATTTGCTATTGTTTTAAACAAATCGGCATTGGAAACATAAAATCTATTTTCGATTGAAATTTTTGATAATTGTGCCAGAACTAAATTGTTCTCGCGTGTATTAATTAAAAATAACGAACTTTCACCCATATTAAATAATCGTTCTTCGGAATTTAATAAAGTTGAATTGTCTTTTACTAAGTCCGTAATTAGATCTTCTTGTTTTTTTAGCGATTGAATTTCGGCTTTTTGCGATTCAATTTTGTTCATTAATTGTTCTTTTTCAAAACGTAATCCAAATTTTTCTGATTCAATTTTTTGCTTGGTTAATTTTAAGCTTCCGCGTTCTTTTCTTAGAAATAGAGGTATAGCAAAATTTACTCCAAATTTATAATCCTGAAATCGAAATTCTTGAAATTGGTTTGGGTTTGACAAATAATTATAGCCCACATCTACTGTTGGTAGTAATTGATTGGCTTTTAATTTTCTGTCCACTTCAAGCATATTAATTTTATAGTTAATCGCATTTATTTTAGGATGATTTTCTGTTTGAAAATTTATTAAGTTCAATTCGTTTGTATTCAAATACTCCTGAATATTTTTAAATAAATTTATTTCTGGATACATAGTTTCTTCTAATTCAATTGGCACAGCATTGTTTGTCCACAAAAAATTAGATAATTCTAAACGCGCTTTCGTTAGTTTTAGTAGTGCATCTTCTTTGTTTAATCGTCTATTTTTTACGATAATATTTGCTTCTACACTGTCAATTGCAGCTTTATCTCCTTGTTCAATTAGTGTTTTAATACCGGTTAATCGTATTTCAGCATTTTTTAAATAGGTATCGTATAATGTAAATTCTTCATAGTTTTTTTTCCAATTAAAATAGGAAATAGCTGCTTGGTGCAAAACCTGAATGGCTTGTAATTTTCTTTCAGCGACACTTAAATTAATATTAATTTTTGCTTTTCGTAAATCGGCCATTCGTTGATTTATTAAAAAACCTTGTAGTAGTGGAATTGAAATTCCAGCATAATTTAAGCCATCTGTTGGTGTATTGTTTTGCGGATTTAAAAAAGAACCTTCGTTGCTTTCAAAACCGCCTTTAAATTCTATTCCGTACCAAGTTGGAATTTTAAATCCACCATTAAAAACGGAAAAATATTTTTTATCACCGAATTCTTTATTGTTAAAATCAGCTTCTAATTTTGGGTCAAATGCACCACGAGCCATTAATAAATTGGCTTGCGCTTGCGAAATTTCTAAATCGGCAATTTTAACAAGTGGGTGAAATTTTTTCACCATTCCTAAGTATTCGTTAAAGGACATTTCACTTGTTACTTGAGCACTAACAAAATTAATAGCGAAAAAGAATAATAAATAAAAGGTCTTCATTTTTGTGTTATTTTTCAGAAACATCTTTACTTTTTTCTTTAATTGTTTTGTAATAGTTTGGTGGAAATCCATTAAGAGTTCGCCATACTTCGAACCAAATTGGCACTTCATTTAATAATGCCATAGTTTGTGCTCCAGAACCTATGCTTAATTGTTTTGGCCATTTGTGTTTGTCTTCTTCATCTGGCGCAATTAAAATTCGATATTTTCCATTTTCAGAAATAAAATTTTCAATAGCAACAATTTTTCCTCCAAAAGTTCCGTAAGATAAATTTGGCCATCCTGAAAATACAATTGTTGGCCATCCATCAAACCAAACTCGTACTTTTTCACCTTTTTGAATTAAAGGAAAATCATTTGGTGAAACATACGTTTCTACTGCAATATCATATTTTGCTGGCATTATACTCACAATCGGCGTTCCTTCTTTGATATTTTCGCCTAATCCAGATTTTAATGCTCGGTTTACATAACCATTTTGAGGTGCAGTTATGTAATACATTCCGTTTCTTATCTTGTAATTTTGATATTGGTTTTCTAATTTGTTTACTTGCGCTTTTGTATCGTATTTATTGCTTTGTGCTGTATATTGATCACTTTGTGCTTTTGAGAATTTCTCAGAATACTCGGCATTAATTCGACTAATTTCCACTCGTGCATTTATCAATTCGTTTTCGCTACTTAATAGTTTGTTTTCTTGTGTGATGATTTTTGCCTCAATCTCTTGAAGTTTTAATCGTTTTTCTTCAACATCGGTTAATGGTTTTAACCCTTCTCTATTTAATTGAACGGCACGTTTAAATTGTGTATTGGCAATTTTTATCTGTGTTTTTATAGCCTCTAAATCCATACTATCGCTTTTTATTTTAAGAATAGCTTGTTTTATTTTGTTTTTGGCTTGCTTTGATTTTAAGTTTCTTTCATTATTTATTGCGCCCATTTGAGAGTCTAAAGCGCCCACTTTTCCTTCATAAGCATCAACAGCATCAACTTTAGCGTCTCTTTGATTTTTTGTGTTTTCTACCAAATTTGGATCTAAATAATCCTCTTTGATTTCCGATATAAATAAAATAGTATCACCTTTTTCTACATAATCACCTTCGTTAACATACCATTTTTCTATTCTTCCTGAAATTAAAGATTGAATGGTTTGTGGACGCTGATTTGGTTTTAAGGTTGTCACCGCACCAGAACCAGATATGTTTTGTGTCCAGGGTAAGAAAATAAAAATAACACTTACTACTGAAAAAATAATTAGTATTTTGTTCAGTATTTTATAATGCTTTGGATTATTAAGCTGTTGTACGGCACTATGCTTTTCTAGATTAGAAACTGGAATGCTGTTTTTATTTGAAATATTTAGCATAATTATATTTTTTTGATATCGTTACTAATTTTACCTTCACTTAACGTGATAACTCGGCTACATTTTTCTTTAAAATGAGCATTTTTAGAAACGGCTATTATAGTCCATTTTTGATCTTTATGTAATAAGAATTCAATAATTTTTTTAGCAGTATCCGAATCGGTTTTGTCTAATGCATTTTCAAAAAATAAAATTCTTGGTTCATTAATAATACTTCTTGCAATTAATATTTTTTGCATATTCGACGACGAAAGTTGTTTGCCATCTGAAGTTATTGGTGTTTCTAAACCTAAAGGCAATGTTTTGATAAATGAGGTTAAATCTACACCATCTAAAGCCCATTTTAATTTACTGTTTTCTATTTTTTGGTTAAATGTAATGTTGTCTAAAATTGTACCTTCAAATAGCGATTCGCCATATAAAATGCTACCAAAATGTTTGCGATAATCGTTAATATTTACTTTATTGTAAGTATCGTCATTGATAATAAAATGACCTTTTGTTGGTTGTAATAAGCCACTCAATAATCGGATTAAAGTTGTTTTACCTGAACCGTTTTCTCCTTCAATTATAATTCTTTCACCTTGATTAATTTCCAGGTTAATATCGTGTAAAACATTTTCATTTTCAAACTCAAATTTAAAATCAACATTTTCTAAAGTAATAGATAAATTAGAAAAACAAGAATTATTTTCAATTGAAGATTCACCATCTTGTTCTAATTCTAAATCGGTAATTTGTCCAATTTTTTCTACAGAAGTAAGCACATCGTAAAACGTTTCTAGTCCTAAAATTATTTTTTCAACCGAATTAATCACTAATAAAATAATAATTTCAGCAGCTACAAACTGACCAATATTCATTTGCTGATTGATTACTAAAAAGCCACCAATAAGAAGTAAACTCGAAGTAATTAATGCTTTAAATATTAATAATTGCGAAAACTGTCTTTTTATAACACTAAAATGTTTTTCTCTGTAACTTAAATATTTAGTTACCAAACTATTGTTTTTTTCTAAAGCAAAATCAAGATGATTTGGGTTTTTAAAACTAAAATTATTTTTTGCTAATTCTAATAACCAATTGGCTACTTTGTATTTCGATTTGGATTCTTTTAAACTACTTTGTAAACCCGCTTGATATGAAAATTTGAAAATTAAGTACAATAATATAGCCAGAAAAATTCCAAATAAAATAAAAAATGGGTGGTATAATGAAAGTAAAATGATTCCAAAAAATATTTGTAAAAATGCGGAAGAAAAATCAATTAAAAGTTTTGAAGTTCCTTTTTGTATAGAAATAGTATCAAAAAATCGATTTGCCAATTCGGACGTTTGAGAATTATGAATTTCATTAAATTTTAACTTCGGAATTCTATATGCAAATTCAAACGAAGAGCGTATGAAGATTTTTTGTTGTAAATTTTCTGAAATACGTAGTTGCATTAAGGATAAAATTCCTGCAAAAATTACCCCAATTACCACCAAAACAACTAAAACAATCCAAGACACACTAATTCTTCCTGCTTGAATGAAATTAATTATAGCCTGAATACCAAGTGGTAAGGATAAACTTATCAACCCTGAAAAAATGGCGTATGAAAATATTTGTACAATATCTTTTTTGTCTAATCTTAAAAGATTAAAGTATCTTTTTAATGGTGTTAAATTTTTCATCTTAAAAGGGTTTCAATTAAATGTATATAAAATTCAGAAGGGTTTACGTTTTCATTACAATTTGTAATTGTTTTTAAATGATTTTTTAGAAAATGCTGATGTAAAGACCCTTCAATTATCGAGGAAACCAAGCTTTTTGCAAAAGGGTAGTCAGGATTAATATCCAATATCATTTTTTCTATTCTGTAATTTACTTGTTTGTAAATTAAGAAAATGCCTTCTTTGTTTTCTTCGTCAACGTTCTTACTATATAACGTTTTTGTAAATTCTTCAATTATAATTTTGTTTAAAACAGCTTCGTTAATATGCTCTGTTTTGCTATCATCTTCTATAGACTCTGTAACAATTAGTATGGCTTTTTTAAGTTTTTCAAATTTATTATTGATATTATTTGTTGAAAAAACCAAGCGATATTCTATCCAAGCCCAATACCAAGAAGATAAATACACCAATAATTTATGTTTGTTTTCAAAATATCGGTAAATAGAACTTTCGTTCGAACCAATTTTTTCGCCCAACTTTTTAAATGTAAATTCTTCAAATCCAATTTCATCGATAAGTAAAATACTATTTTTAATAATTTTTTTCCCTAAATCAGACGTTTCAGGATCTTTTACGTATGTTTTCGGATTGACTTGTATTTTTATATTTGCTAATAAATCTTGCATAATTTAGTCTAAATTTGTTTCTTTTTCCCCCTTGAAATCAAACGAATAAAGCAGTACGATGTTTAAAAAGTCTCTACCTGTTTCATCATTAATTTTATAATCAAATTGATAAATATAACCTGTTTGAATGGCTAAATTTTTATTTATGTCAAAACCACCACCTAAAAATAATCTATTTCTTTCAAAAAAAGGTTCGTTATTTGTAAAAAATAGTTCATTCCATCCAAGTAGAAAATATTCTTTTTCTTTACTTTTTAATATTGGCACCTTTGCGCTTAACCTATATCTAAATCTGTTTCTATACCCCAAATTAGTATATCGTTGTTCAGCTCTATATCTATGCTCAACACTCATAAAATTAAATGGATTTTTAAATACTAGCTGAATCCAAGTTCTTATTTCTTTTTGTTTTATTGGTGTGGCAAAATCGCCATTTTCACTATATGTATTATAATTTCCAAATCCAGAATTTACATAAAAATTTGGTTTTATTTTGTAGGTAATTCCAGTTTTTACTTCATAATAATGAAAATTATCATAGAATTTTAAACTTCGCAACTGACTTTCAGCAAACACTTGCCATTTATCGTTAATTTTTAAGTTAATATTGGTTGTACTCCAAGTCCCTAACTCGTTTTGTGAATAACAAAATGTGTGATAAAAGATAAATAAAAGTAAGTTATATCTCATATTTATAATTTAATTTTAAATCCAAAATTTAAATTTAATATATCTGACTGGTTAATTTGCAACGGATTTTTTTCTATATCTAAATACTGTAAATGATCTAAACCTTTAATTTGATTTGGTAAAAAATTAAAATTATTGTTATCAATATAAAGTTTTTCTAAATTTTTTAATTTATTAAAATTGTTTGGTAAATGATCAAGCTTATCGTTTGATAAATGAAGTGATTTTAAATTAGGTAGTGAGGATAGCACACCCATATTTTTTTCTAAATTAAAATAAAGTTCGTCATTTAAATAGAGTTCTTCTAAATTTAATAAGTTTTTATATTCTTTTGGTATAATTTCAAAATCATTTCCACTCAAGTCTA
>NZ_JBIKJY010000018.1:0-49010 GCF_044360715.1 Flavobacterium sp. | reverse complement strand
CACGCATATTGCCACCAGCATAAGGCGTAGCGTTTAATGTGTAATTTTGTGTAATAAAGTTTGGTATTGATGTGAAATCTGGTCCTATTTTTATTCTACTATTCGCCACAGCGGTAATTTGTGTTCCTGCTGTTGGCGTGAATGTCGTAGGGACTGTCCATACTCGAATGTAATCTTGTACTTCACCAACAGATCGCCAATCGAATGTAAAATCCAATTGAGTAGCTCCGGCTGGAATTACAAAATCTTTAAATGCTTGAACTACTGATGCGGACGTATTGTTATACGTATTAGTTGCACCATTAGTGTCTGTTATGTATAACGATTTTGTTCCGCCATTATTTACTGCTGAACCAACTGACCATTTATTAGATTGTGTCCCATTATTTAATGTCCAACCTGTTAAGGTTTCCAATCCATCTGTAAAGTTTAATGGTGTAGCTACTTGTGGTAATGTAAATGGAAATGGGCCTGCCCAAATGCTGTAATTTCCATCACTACATTGCGCTCTTACATAATATTGATATACAATACCTGGAATTCCTGTAAAAGTATTTGTAGTATTAGAAGTGGTTGATGTGAAAGTAGTTCCTGTAGGTAATCCGTATGGTGCTGCTCCAACTGAATATTGCCAAGTAGTAATTCCCGTTGCGGCAGCCCAAGTTAAATTAGCGGTTGTAGATGAAGTAATTGGTGCGGCTAAAGCAGTTGGTTGATTACAAAAAACTTGTTGAATCGTTAAGGTGTAGCCAACAGTTTGTTGTGCCGCACTTGATGATATTATAATATAATAGGTAGTTCCCGTAACTACTGGAAATGGATTTATGTCTCTAATTCCTGATGTAGCATTAGCCTGTCCCGCCAAACAAGTGGCTCCTGCTGTCCCAGGACAAGCACTGTATACGTGTATGCTTGAACTAACATTGGTAGGCGATAAAGAAATAGCAATATTACCCGTAAATGTTGCAGTATAGGAATAAAATACATCGTTACCTGCCATATAATTTGTTGCCGATCCACTACAACCTAGTGGTTGCTGAGTGTCAAATAAATCTAAATAATTGGCTGTGTTGTCAACTGTTTGGTAGGGTAAAGCTCCAACTACAATTGGACCCGCACAGGTATCTCCAAATGAAGCCGTTTGAAAACTTCTTGGTCCAAACCAATCGCTAGCAAAACCATTAGTACAAACAGAACGAACTTGAAATTTATATAACGTATTTGGTAATAAACCTGTTGCAGTAAATGGATTTGTCGTTACATTTGTATAAGTAGGAACGCCTGTAAAGGCATTTGCAAATGGGACTACTTCAACTTCCCAAGCAGTAATTCCACCTGGATTCCCCCAGCTTAATTGAGCACTAGTTGTAGTTTCATTAGCAGTAGCTAAAGGCCCAACAGGCGCATTACATTTTTGTACCACATTTACATTATCAATTAACCATCTGTCCCCATTGTCATTCGTCATTACAAAAGCAATATAAATAGTAGAACCTGCTGGATATGTTGCCGGTATATCAATTACTTTTTCTTCATAAACATTTGCAACTGCTGTTAAAGAAGCCTCGTCATAAGAAACAAGATTGGTAAAACTAGCCGTATTTGTTTGTGAAGTAGTAGAAATTTTAATGTCAAATAAACTACCTTGAACTCCAGTTTGAATGGTTTTAGTATAAAACCTTAACTGACCATTGGCAGGAACAGTAACGGCAGAAGTAACCATCCAGTCAATCGCTTGACCTGTAGTTACATTTTCTTTGTTAATCATTGCGGATTTACCAACTCCTCCGTAGGTAAAAACAGTTAAGTTAGTTTCAGACCAACTTTGACCTGCTCCAGTTCCTGTTTCAAATGTTGTCCAACCAGATGGCGGGAATGTTGCGCCTTCAAAGTTTTGGGAAATTTGTCCAAAAACACTGAAACCTGCAAACATAAGTAATAATAAAAGTAGTTTTTTCATTATAATATTGTGATTAATTAATATCTTTAAGTATACAAAAATATACATTTTTAGCAAACACTATCAATATATCGACAAGAAGTATGTTTTTGACGATAAAAAGCTGTTTTTTGTATGTTAATTTTTGCTAATTTTGTAAAAAATAAATATTTTGAATTCGAAAAAAATATATTTTGCTTCCGATCAGCATTTTGGTGCGCCAACTTCAGAAATTAGTTTTCCTAGAGAACAAAAATTTGTAGCTTGGCTAGACGAGGTTAAAAAAGACGCTGATGCCATTTTTTTACTAGGCGATTTATTTGATTTTTGGTTCGAATATAAAACGGTTGTTCCTAAAGGTTTTGTTCGTGTTTTAGGAAAATTAGCTGAACTGAGAGACGCCGGAATTCCTATTTATTTTTTTGTTGGAAACCATGATTTATGGATGGGCGATTATTTTGAAAAAGAACTCAATATTCCTGTTTATCACGATAATCAAGAATTTACCTTTAACGGAAAAACCTTCTTAATTGGTCACGGCGACGGAAAAGGTCCTGGCGATATGGGTTACAAACGAATGAAAAAAGTGTTTACGAATCCGTTTTCAAAATGGTTGTTCCGGTGGTTGCATCCTGATATTGGCGTGAAATTTGCGCAATACTTATCGGTTAAAAACAAGCTTATTTCTGGCGCGGAAGACGTGAAATTTTTAGGCGAAGAAAACGAATGGTTGGTTCAATATTGCAAACGTAAATTAGAAACCAAATCGTACAATTTTTTTGTTTTTGGACACCGCCATTTACCTATGGAAATTACTTTAAATGAACAGTCAAAATACATCAACTTAGGAGATTGGATTGGTTATTTTACCTATGGTGTTTTTGATGGCGAAACATTTGAATTGAAAAAATACGAATAAAAAGTGCTATTGAAAACGAATTTACGTTAGGGATGGAAGCGGCATCCTTTTTATTTTGACTGCCCTAAAGCAAGGCGAAATAAAAAGATATAGCGTACAGCCCGACCCTTGTGGTAACGCCCAAAAAATTACTTTTCTATTTGTAAATCTCTGAATTTTGGTGAAGCCACTGCGGTGGTTCCTGCTACGAATAACGTCATTATACCTCCAAAAACTACAGCGTTTACAACTCCAAATAATTTAGAAGTGAGTCCGCTTTCAAAGGCTCCTAATTCGTTTGAAGAACCGACAAAAATTGAATTTACGGATGAAACTCTTCCGCGCATATCATCCGGCGTGTAAATTTGCAAAATTGTGGAACGAATAACTACTGAAAATCCATCGGTAACACCACTTAAAAATAATGCAATTACCGAAATCCAGAAGTTTTGGGATAATCCGAAAACGATAATACAAATTCCAAATCCGAAAACGGCTAATAGTAATTTTTTACCAGTATTTTTTTCAATAGAAAACATCGTAGAAGCCAGCATAGTTAGCAATCCACCAATAGCTGGTGCGGCTCTTAAAATTCCGAAACCTTCTGAACCTACTTGTAAAATATCTTGTGCAAAAATAGGTAATAAAGCTACTGCCCCACCAAATAAAACCGCAAACATATCTAACGAAAGTGCGCTTAAAATAATTTTATTTTGAAATACAAATCTAATTCCGGCCTTTAAACTTTCTGAAATGGGTTCGCCAATTTTTTTATTTAAAATAGGTTTTTTACTAATTTGCAACAACATAAAAATTCCTAAAAAAATAGAAATTGTCACGAAAATCATAGAGTTGAAAACGCCAATTCCGCCAATTAAAAATCCAGCTAAAGCGGGCCCAATTACGGCAGAAACTTGCCAAGATGAACTGCTCCAAGTAGCCGCATTGGTAAATTGTGTTTTTGGAACAATTAATCCTAACAAACTAAAAACAGATGGAATGATAAATGCCCGAATGATGCCGCCTAAAAAAACCAACGCATAAATGGCATATAAAAAAGGTTGTTTTCCAATGGTTTTTGCGGTTTCAGGATGAACCAAATAACAAAATAAAATACTGATTGTTGCCGTTCCTGCAAAACATTTGAGCAACATATTTCTTTTTTCAGATTGGTCTACGATATGACCGGCAAACAGTGCCATAACTATAGCTGGAATTACTTCCATAAGCCCAATTAATCCTAATGACCACGGGTTTTTGGTAATTCGGTATACTTCCCACTCTATTAAGACAAATTGCATAGACCAAGCCAATACAATGGCTAATCGCATAAGTATAAACCAACGAAATTCTGGGATTTTTAAGGCTGAAAATGGGTCTTTTTTTGTCATTCTATGGGTACACAGATTAAACAGATTATATTAATTGGAAAAATTTTTTCTTTTTCTTAACCGCAAAGTTCGCAAAGTTTTTCGCAAAGCACACAATGAAATTATGAATTGTAAATGGCGAATGACTTTTCGCTTTACGCTTTTCACTTTTTACTTTTTACTTTTTACTTTTAGTTGACTCTTACATCGCGCAATTGCAATTGTAAACTAACCGTTCCGTTCCATTCGTTTTCTTCTAAAACATAAACGGCTTCAAACGGATTTCTATTTTTTACAACATCTATTTTATCTCCAAGTCCAAAACCAATGGCGTTGAAATTTGGCGAATTATTTTGTTTCACGAAGGCTTTTAAATGTTCCGCATCGTTACCTAATGTTTTCGCATAACCCGAATCGATTACTTTTTTAGATAAAAAAACAGGTGTCATATTTTCTGGACCGAAGGGTTCAAATTGTTTTAGAATGCGCATAAATTTTTCATCAAGATCCGAAAAATTCATTTCTAAATCTACTGAGATTTCAGGAATTAATAAATCGGGATGAATGGTTTTTTTGACTTGATTTTCAAAAGCTGCTTTGAATTTTTCGTAATTTTCTTCTTTCAATGTCATTCCCGCAGCATACATATGTCCTCCAAATTGTTCCAAATGTTCGGCACACGCTTCTAACGCATTATAGACGTCAAAATCTTTTACCGAACGTGCCGAGGCGGCTAATTTATCCCCGCTTTTTGTAAAAACGATAGTTGGTCGATAATACTTTTCAACCAAACGAGAAGCCACAATTCCGATGACGCCTTTGTGCCAATTTTCTTGATAAACAACCGTTGAAAATCGGTTTTGCTCGTTATTTTCTTCGATTTGAAGTAACGCTTCTTTGGTAATCTGTTTGTCCAATTCTTTTCTGTCTGAATTGTGTTGCTCAATTTCAGAAGCAAATTGTTCCGCTTGGTCTAAATTATATTCGGTTAAAAGTGCCACGGCTTCGTTACCGTGTTTCACTCTTCCTGCAGCATTGATTCTTGGCGCTACGATAAAAACCACATCGGTAATCGTTAAGACTTTTTTCTTTACATTTTGAACTAATGCTTTAATTCCTGGTCGTGGATTGGTATTGATAACTCCCAATCCAAATTTGGCTAACACTCGGTTTTCACCAGTAATTGGAACAATATCAGCGGCAATAGCTGTCGCAACCAAATCTAAATAAGGAAGTAAATCTTCAATGGTTTGGTTTCTGTTTTCGGCTAACGCTTGAATCAATTTAAAACCTACTCCACAACCACATAATTCGTCATACGGATAACTGCAATCAGTACGTTTTGGGTCTAAAACCGCAATAGCATCGGGTAATGAATCGCCAGGTCGGTGATGGTCGCAAATGATGAAATCGATGTTTTTTGCTTTGGCATAATTCACGTGGTCGATTGATTTTATTCCACAATCGAGTGCGATTATTAAGGAAACATCGTTGTCTTCGGCATAGTCAATTCCGAGATAGGAAATGCCGTAACCTTCGTTATATCGATCTGGAATATACGTCGCCACATTTGGATAAAAACTTCGTAAATAACTAGAAACTAAGGAAACAGCGGTTGTTCCATCTACATCATAATCGCCAAAAACTAAGATATTTTCGTTATTGGCAATAGCTTTTTCGATACGAGAAACCGCTTTGTCCATATCTTTCATAAGATACGGATTGTGTAAGTCTTCTAAAGTGGGACGGAAAAAGGTTTTGGCTTGCTCGAAGGTTTCTATTCCTCTTTGAACTAATAAAGTAGCGATAATTTCATCTACTTGCAGGGCATTTTGTAAGGCTTGTACTTTTTCTTTTTCTGGCTTTGATTTTAGATTCCAACGCATAGTGATTTTGGATTTACGATTTGTGATTTACGATTTTTGGCGAATAGTATTAATTTACAAATTTATAAAAATTAAACATATAAGTCATATAAGTTTAATTTTTTACTGAATAACTTACATATGCTAATTTATAACTTTAAAAAGCACATTTAAATTTTGTCGTAGTCAAAATAATAACATTTTATCAAGTCAAAAAAGCTTATATGACTTATATGTTAAAAAAACTATTTCTTCTCTAAAGCCGAACCTTCAAAATGAATGCCATCCCAACCGAAAATCATAAAATTTCTTATATTTTGATGGTCGGTGACTTCTGGTGTGTTTAAGACATCTTGATAGAAATCTCCGAATAATAATAACGTTTCTTCTTTGGTAAATTGCTGCAATTGAGCAAATGCAAAAATTTTACACGAACCATTATTTTCACCAGCATTGTTTAATTGATTTCCATTTTTAAAAGCTGTTGGTGTGAAGGTATAGTTTTCATCAATGTAAGTGATGGTTTCTGGGAAAGATTTTTTGTTGAGTAGTTCCATTAGGTTTTATTTTTAGACCTGACAGGTTTTAAAAACCTGTCAGGTCTTTATGTTTTATTTCAAAGATTTGCCACCTACAACCACAACAATTTCCCCTTTTGCCGGTTTTGCTTCAAAGTGTTTTAAAACTTCTTCGGCTGTTCCACGTATAGTTTCTTCGTGTAATTTTGAAATTTCTCTGGAAACAGAAACGGGTCTGTCTGCACCGAAATATTGAATAAATTCAGCTAACGTTTTTAATAATTTATGGGGAGAAACGTATAAAATCATGGTGCGTGTTTCTTCAGCTAAAGCCAAATAACGTGTTTGTCGTCCTTTTTTATCAGGCAAGAAACCTTCGAAAATAAATTTATCATTCGGCAAACCACTATTCACCAAAGCGGGTACAAAAGCTGTGGCTCCAGGTAAACAATCTACTTCAATTCCGTTTTCCACACAAGCGCGTGTTAATAAAAATCCGGGATCAGAAATGGCTGGTGTTCCTGCATCGGAAATTAAAGCAATGGTTTCACCACCTTTTAATCGAGCAATTACATTTTCTACCGTTTTGTGTTCGTTATGCATATGGTGACTGTGCATATGCGTAGTAATTTCAAAATGCTTTAGCAATTTTCCGCTGGTACGTGTGTCTTCGGCTAAAATTAAATCGGCTTCTTTTAGCACGCGAATGGCACGAAACGTCATATCGTCTAAATTGCCAATTGGCGTAGGAACTATGTATAATTTACTCATTTATTTTTGTTTGTTGTTTATGGTTTGTTGTTTGTGGTTAAAATAGAAATGAATTAAAAAAACCAATAACAATAAACTACAAACTAATTGAATTTATTTTCTACAATTTCTAAAAATCGTACTTCAAATTCTTCTTTATTTTCCCAATTATTATAATCTGGTTTAACAAAATCTAACACAAAAGACTTCGCTTCTTCCCAATTTGTGAAAGTATTTAATTGAGATAATACTCTATTTAAATCGTCGCCGTTTCCGGCAAATAAATTTTTCTCAAAAGCAATTTTATCGTTTAACCCTAAAACAATAGCTTTTCCGTTTACAACTGGAATTTCTTCTTTTGTTTCCGACACTATTTCTATTTCAACTTCTGGAGTTGATTCAGATACTGACTCTACTTCAATACTTATTTCTTCAATAATTTCCTCTTCTGTTACAGCTTCAGAACTATCAGAAGTTGGCTCATTTGTAGCTTCTTTTTTCTCAAAAAACGTATCTTGATAATCGTGAACTAAGATGTCTTCCATTGAAATTTGTTTGGTCACTTTTGTACCAATAATTTCAGGATTTGAAGTCGTTTTTTTCTTCTTTATTTGAGTTTCAATTACTTGTTCTGGCGCTTCTTCTTGAACTGATTTTTCTTCAAGTAATTCTTCTTCAAGTAATTCTTCTTCAGGTGTTTCTTCCTCAATGCTTTCAGAAAGAATTTCTTCTTTTTCAATTTCTACAATATCGCTTGAAGGGAAAAGTTCGTGTGAAATTTCATTTTTTTCAAAAAGTTCTTCTTCAATTTGTGCAATATGCTCTTTTGAAGCCATTTCTACATAAATTTCTTCTTCATCTACAACATCAATGGTTCCTACTATAATTTTTTCTACTTTTTCTTCAAACAATTCTTCAGAAAATTCTTCATTTACCAAAGCGGTATTCGCTTCGTAAAATTTTAAAAGCGCTAATTGTTCGTACAATTTTTTTACTTCCTCAAGTAATTGAATGGTTTCTGTATGATTTTTTAATTTTAATAAACGGTGCGCAATGCTAATTAATTCGCCTTCAATTTTTTTCTTCATAACTTTTTGTTTGTGTTGAACTTTTATAGCGTTGATTTTTATATTTTTGTTATAATTACAAAGGTAAAAGAAATTATGTGTATAAATTCTTGTAGAAAGTATTTTTACAATTTTTTTTTCAACATAAATGTACACATATTTTTATACCTTTATCTTGAAGTTAATTAATTTAGATTAAAAAATGTTTTTAGAAAATACGGTAAATCAGGAAGAACAATTTGGTTGGATAGAAGTTATCTGTGGCTCTATGTTTTCAGGCAAAACAGAAGAATTAATTAGACGATTAAAACGCGCACAATTTGCCAAACAAAAAGTGGAGATTTTTAAACCTGCTGTAGATACTAGATATGATGATGAAATGGTAGTATCACACAATAAAAACGAAATTCGTTCTACTCCAGTTCCAGCTGCAGAAAATATTAGAATTTTAGCCCAAGGTTGCGATGTTGTAGGTATTGATGAAGCCCAGTTTTTTGATGATGAAATAATTACAATTTGCAATGATTTAGCCAACAGTGGTATTCGAGTAATTGTAGCCGGTTTGGATATGGATTTTAAAGGCAATCCTTTTGGGCCAATGCCTGCGCTTATGGCTACCGCGGAATATGTTACGAAAGTTCACGCAGTGTGCACCAGAACTGGAAATTTAGCTAATTATAGTTTTAGAAAATCGGATGATAAAAAATTAGTAATGCTGGGCGAAACTGAAGAATACGAACCTTTAAGTAGAGCTGCTTATTATAAAGCGATGCGTGAAGAAAAAGAAAAGTAAATTCATCACAAATTGTACGAATTTAAACAAATTAATTAGTGAAAATGGTAGTAAAATCTAACATATTACACGAAGCAAATATTAACTTCTCTAATTCTAAGATTGAATTTGAGCATATTTCTATTGATAGTCGTAGTTTACAAAACGGAAATACCTCTTTATTTTTTTGTTTGAAAGGCCAAAATAATGATGCACATATTTTTATTGAAAGTTTAATTGAAAAAGGGGTGCAACATTTTGTAGTGGAATATATTCCCGAAAATGTAAAAGGAAAAGCACATTTTTGTATAGTTGAAAACACTACCGTCGCTTTACAAAATTTAGCAAAAGCATATAAAAATCAATTTCAAATAGAAACTATCGGAATTACTGGAAGTAATGGAAAAACCATTGTAAAAGAATGGTTAAATTTTCTTTTAAGTCCAGAATATGCTGTTGTTAGAAGTCCTAAAAGCTTTAATTCGCAAGTTGGTGTACCGCTTTCTATATTTGGAATCAATGAAAATCACACCTTAGGTATTTTTGAAGCCGGAATTTCTTTAAAAGGCGAAATGCAACATTTAGCAGAAATTATTCAGCCGAATATTGGAATTTTTACCCATTTAGGGAACGCACATCAAGAAGGATTTACCACTGTTGAAGAAAAAATAATCGAAAAATGTCAACTATTTTCTAAAGCTGAAATATTAATTTTAGAAAAAAACGATTGGATAGAAAAACACATTACCATTCCTACCTTTACTTGGAGTTTTGAAGATAATAAAGCAACCGTTTTTATTCAATCGATACTAAAAAACAACCTGAAAACCAACTTAGAGATCCAGTTTGAAAAAGAAGTATTTACTGTTTCGCTTCCTTTTGCAGATGCAATTTCTATTGAAAATGCGATAACTTGTATTTGTACATTACTGTATTTAAAAGTTTCTATTTCGAACATTAAAGAAAGAATTTCAAAATTATATAATATAGAAATTCGGCTTCAAGCCAAAAAAGGAATTAATAATTGTTTGTTAATTGATGATAGTTTTTCAAGCGATTATCAGTCGTTAAAAATGGCGTTAGATTTTTTAGAACAACAAAAACTGCATCAGAAAAAAACCATTATTTTATCTGATATTTTTCAAAGTGGCTTGAATTTAAATGAGCTTTATAGTAATGTAATCAAATTATTACAACAAAATAATATTGCACAAATTATTACCATCGGAGAAACCATAGGAAAGTATTTTCAAGATATGCCAAATGTAATTTCGTTTGCCAACACGCAGGCGTTTTTACAACAATTTAATACCGATTCGTTTAAAAACGAAACCATTTTAATTAAAGGTGCCAGAAGTTTTAATTTTGATGAAATTGTAGTTTTATTAGAAGAAAAAAATCACGAAACGGTTTTAGAAATTAATTTAGATGCTCTAACTACAAATTATAATTTTTACAAACAAAAACTTCACCAAAATACCAAAATTATGGTTATGGTAAAAGCGTTTGGTTATGGAAATGGCGGCTATGAAATTGCCAAACAACTGGAACATTTAAAAGTTGGTTATTTGGGTGTGGCTTTCGCCGATGAAGGAATCGCATTGCGTAAAGCAGGAATAACTTCACCAATAATGGTATTAAATCCTGAAATTAGTAGTTATAAAGCTATGATAGCTTATAATTTAGAACCCGAAATGTATTCTCTTTCTGGAATCACTTCCTTTATTGAATTGGCCAAAGAAAAAAACCTCAACGGATACCCTATTCATATAAAAATAGATACTGGAATGCATCGTTTAGGATTTGAAAAACCGGAAGTTTCAGAATTAATTACATTATTACAACACAATAATTTTGTAAAAGTAACCAGTATTTTTTCGCATTTAGCGGCATCAGACAACTTTGATTTTAAAGCGTTTACCTTACAACAAATTGAGCAATTTGAAGCCATTGCTACAGAAATTTCTACTACTTTACAAATTCAACCTATTCGACATATATTAAACACTTCCGGAATTTTTAATTTCCCAGAATATCAATTTGAAATGGTGCGATTGGGAATTGGAATTTATGGCGTAGGCAATTCTGAAGAAGAACAAATTTCGCTAGAAAATGTTAGTGTTTTAAAAAGTATTATTTCGCAAATAAGAACTGTTAACGAAAACGAAAGCATTGGTTATAATAGAAAATTTGTAGTTCAAAAAGAAATGCGAATTGCAACAATTCCTATTGGATATGCAGACGGAATTAGACGTGCTTGGGGAAATGAAAAAGGCTATGTGCTAATTCACAACCAAAAAGCGACCATTTTAGGAAATATTTGTATGGATATGCTAATGGTTGATGTAACTTCTATTCCGTGTGAAGAACGTGATGAAGTAATAATTTTTGGTGAAAACCCCCACGTACAAGAAATAGCAAGCGTTTGCGATACCATTCCGTATGAAATTTTAACCAGTATTTCGCAGCGTGTAAAAAGAATTTTCTATAAAAATTAAACCTACTCTTTTAGTTTTTTTATAACTTCGTGTAACCAAATTTAACATATATGAAAATTATTTCTGAATTTAAAGATTTTATTGCGAAAGGCAATGTAATGGATTTAGCTGTTGGAGTCATCATTGGAGGTGCTTTCGGCGGCATTGTAAAATCACTCGTTGATGATGTAATTACGCCAGCCATTCTTAACCCTGCTTTAAAAGCAGCAAACGTAGCCGATTTAGCGCTTTTAAAAACCGATGGAGGTATTTTATACGGTAAGTTTTTAGCTGCTGTGATTGGGTTTTTAGTAATTTCTTTCGTAATTTTTTTAATGGTAAAATCACTTAATAAAATTAAAAAAACCGAAGAAGAAATTCCAACACCTTCTGGACCAACACAAGAAGAACTTCTAACTCAAATTAGAGATTTATTAAAAAAATAAACTTTACATAAAAAAAGCTGTTTCTCTCGAAACAGCTTTTTTAATTGCAGACTAAAAATTAATCCATTATGTCGTTTGCTCTTCTATCTCTTAACCAATATTTCACTCGTTTTACCAAGTAGAACATTACTGGAACCATAACCAATGTTAACACGGTTGCATAAGATAATCCGAAGATAATGGTCCACGCTAAAGGTCCCCAGAAAATTACGTTATCACCACCCATATATAAGTGTGGATTAAATTCGGTAATTAACGAGAAGAAATCAAAGTTTAACCCAATCGCTAACGGAATTAATCCTAAAATTGCGGTTAATGCGGTTAATAATACCGGTCTTAAACGGTTTTTACCCGATTCGATGATGATGTCTTTTATTTCTTCTAATGATAAATCGTCGTGGCTTTGCAATTTGTTTTCCGCTACTTTTTTATCTAATAATAAGACGAAGAAGTCCATTAATACAATTCCGTTTTTCACTACAATTCCGGCTAATGAAATGATTCCCATCATCGTCATTAAAATCACGAAATCCATATTGGCGATTACATATCCGTAGAAAACACCACTAAAACTCAATAAAACCGTAAATAAAATTACCATAGTTTTAGAAACCGAATTAAACTGCAACACGATAATAATCGTAATTCCGGCTAACGCTAAAAACAGTGCATACATTAAGAAACTTTGGTTTTTCCCTTGTTCTTCTTGTACTCCAGAAAACGAATAACTCACCGTTTTTGGAAATTTATACGATTTTAATTCCGATTCAATTTGTTTCGTAATTTCATCACCATTATAACCCGTTAACACATTAGAATACACCGTCATAATACGTTTCTGGTTTTTTCTTTTGATTTGATTATAGGTTGTGGTTTTATTAGTTTCTGAAACTGCCGAAATAGGCACTTGCATCATTTGACCGTTATTCTGATTTCGGAAGGTAATGGATTGATTAAACAATACGTCTTCATTCTTACGTTGGTCATCTTGCATACGCATCGTAATATTATAGTCGTCATCGCCTTCTTTATAGGTAGAAATTTCTTGACCATATACTGAACGACGCAAATTAAATCCTAATTGTCCTGTAGAAACGCCTAAGCTTCCTGCACTCACGCGGTCTACTTTTACTTCTAACTCTGGACTTTCTTTGTTTACATCCACACTTAAACGCTCAATTCCTTGAATGTTTTTAGCGTTAAGATAAGCAATCATTTTATCTGCCTCCACTAACATTTCTTGATAATCTGTACCTGTTAATTGCACGCTAATTGGATATCCAGCTGGAGGTCCATTGGCGTCTTTTTCAACCGTAACGGTAGCGCCTGCAACCCCTTTTACTTTCGCACGAATTTCATCTAAAACTTCAGTAGTGTTAACACCATTTCTAAATTTATATTCCGAGAAATTTACCGTAACTTTTCCTTTGTAAGGCGTTTCTGAAGCGGAACCGGCATCAACATTTGGATTACCGGCACCAACTCCCACTTGCGAAACAATACTTTCGGCTAAGTAATTTTTATTAGTCTTTGGATCTACATATTTATTTAAGATTTCAATTACTTGTTTTTCAACAAACAAAGTCGCCTTATTGGTTTTTGCAATATCGGTTCCTTGCGGATATTCGATATATGTAATTACTTGATTTGGAATATTATCAGGGAAAAACAATACTTTTCTTGGGAAAATTCCTAATAAAATAAATGAGAAAAATAACATTCCAATAATCGTTGCTAATGCCAACCAAGCTCTTTTTCCAGTTAAAATTTTAGCTAAGAAATTTTTGTACTTGTTTTCCATTTTTGGGAAAAAGTTGTACTGAAAATCTTGCGTCCATTGGTATAATTTTATTTTATACAACCACATTAATCCTAAGGAAATAATAGCTAAATGCCCAATCGCTTTTGCAAATGTAGAATCGGTTAAATGACCTAAAAACACAAACACAATTCCAACTACACTAAAGATAATTGTATATAATTTTGCTGATTTATTCGAAACATTTCTGTCTTCCGTGTCCATTGAACCACCTGTCATAGCTGCATTTACTACCATAGCTACAAATAACGAAGCCGTAAGCGTAACCGTTAAAGTGATTGGGAAATATTTCATAAATTTTCCCATCGTTCCAGGCCATAAAGCAAATGGTAAAAAGGCCATTAAAGTAGTAGCTGTGGAAGAAATTACAGGCCAAGCGATTTCGCCAATTCCAATTTTTGAAGCGGATACCCTATCCATTCCTTTTTGCATATTGGCAAATACATTATCGACCACTACAATTCCGTCATCCACAAGCATTCCTAATCCCATTACCAATCCGAAAAGTACCATCGTATTTAAGGTTAAACCGAAAGCTGATAAAATAGTAAACGCCATTAACATCGAAAGCGGAATAGCTGCTCCTACAAACAATGAGTTTCGTAATCCCATCGTAAACATTAAGACAATCATAACCAATACAATTCCGAAAATAATATGGTTCGATAATTCGTCTACTTGATGCTCTACACGAGAAGATTGATCGTTAGAAAGTTCGATAGTTAAATTAGAAGGCAAATACGATTCTTTGGCTTTTTCTAATTTTTCTTTCACTTGCTCAATGGCAGAAATCATATTTTGATTGGAACGTTTTTTTACATTCAACATTACCACTTCTTGCCCTTTTTCACGAGCATAGGTTGTTTTTTCTTTTTCTTTAAAGGAAACAACGGCGATGTCTTTTAGGTAAACTGTTCCTCCAAAAGATTTTACAATAATATTTTCTAATTCTTTAGGATCTTTAATTTCACCTACAATTCGGATGTTATTTCGTGAACCTTGCGAAATTAAATTTCCGCCAGAAAGTGTCATATTTTCATACTTCACGGCATTTTGAATTTCGTCAAAAGAAACCTGAGCTGCCGTCATTTTGAAAATATCAACGGCAATTTCTACTTCTTTATCATCAACACCTAAAATATCAACTTTTTTGACTTCTGGGATTTCTTCAATATCATCTTGAAGTAATTCTCCGTATTTTTTAAGTTGTTGTGTCGTGTAATTTCCTTTTAAATTGATGTTCAAAATGGGCACTTCTTCCGAAATATTTAATTCGAAAACACTTGGCTCCACTTTACTTCCGTTATCCAAGTTAGGCCAATCGGTATCTGCTTTTATAACATCTACTTTGTCTTTAATTTTTGTTTTAGCTTCTTCAATGGTAACATTATCTGCAAATTCTACAATAATCATTCCGTAATCTTGAAACGAATTCGAAGTAATTTTCTCAACTCCCGAAATGTTTTTAACTTCTTTTTCAAGTGGTTTAATAATTAATTTTTCGACATCTTCAGCTGAATTTCCTGGGAAAACAGAAGAAATGTATACTTTATTTTCGATAATTTCTGGGAAATCTTCACGTGGCATTGTTACATAGGCAATGACACCTGTAATAACAATAAGCAATGTTAAGATATATACTGTAACTCGATTGTCTACAGCCCAACTCGATATTCCGAATTCTTTGTTTTTATGTGACATATTTTTAGTTTCAGGTTTCAAGTTTCAGGTTTAAGCGTTTTGAGAACAACTTGAAACCTTAAACTTGAAACAATTATATTTTAGAAATTAAGCTTCATTCCGTCAGCGATGTTATTTACACCTTCGGTAATAATTACATCATTTGCAGCTAAGCCGCTTAAAATTTCAGTAACATTGTTAGAAGATTTACCTACTTTTACAAGTACTTTTTTGGCTATACCTGATTTTCCATTCACATTAGTTGCAATAAAAACAAATTTATTATGTTCTCCGTCTTCTTGTACTACGTTTGTAGGAACTACGATGGCGTTGTTTGTTGTGTAATCAATTATTTTAAGTTTTGCGACTTGGTTTGGACGTAATAAATTATCTGGATTAGGAACACTAACTTCTATTCCAAAACTTCTGTTGCTTGGATTGATGAAATTAGCTACTTGACGAACTTTTCCTTTATATGTTTTTCCTAAAGACGTTAAGAAAACATCTACAACTGTTCCAACTTTCAATTTACCAATGTAGGTTTCAGGAACAGTAGTAGAAACATACATATTGGATAAATTAACAATGCGCATTAATCCTTGTGGGCTTGGAGCGACAACTTGTCCTCTTTCAACGAAAACCTCATCAATTGTTCCAGAAAATGGTGCACGAATTACGGTTTTTGCTACTTGAGCTCGCATTTGTGCTACTGATTTTTGAGCTGAAATCATTTGAGCTTGCGCTTGTAAAAACTGAATTTCAGAACCAATTTTTTTATCCCAAAGATTTTTTTGACGTTCAAAAGTGGTTTTAGCTAAAGCATATTGATTTTCAATACTTGCCAATTGCTGACTCATTCCTGCATCGTCAACTTTACCAAGAATTTGCCCTTTTGCAACACGTTGTCCAGCTTTTACATTTAAAGTGGTTAAAGTTCCACTGAATTCTGGTTGAACTAAGATGTTTTCTTTCGTATTTACATTTCCTTGCACTTCTAAATAGTGATTAAAAACAGTATCTTTAATTGTTACTACCGAAACTAATGCTTCAGATTCTGGGGTTTTATTGCCATTTACTAATGCCGCATCAATTTTTTCTAATTCTGCTTGAATGGTTGCTTTTCTGTTTTTTAATTCGGTAATGTTTTTATCTTTAATTAAATCATCTGTTGATTTTTCTCCACAAGCTATAAGTAATAAACTGGTGGCAATAAGTACTACTTTTTTCATATCTAAGTTCATTTATTTTTAATTTACTAATTTTTCTAAAGTTGCTTTTTTATTTATAATTTCAAGCATTGCTTGTAATGTTTCTTGTTGGGCAGCATATAATTGTTTTTGAGCTTCAGCAAAGTCAAAACTTGACGACAAACCTTCTTTGAATTTGACTTGCTGTTTGGCTTCAATTCGTTCTGCTAATTTTAAATTGGCCTGAGCGTTATTGTATTGATTAATACTATATTCGTAATCGCTTTTGGCTTTTTGATATTGTAATTTTAATTTTTGTTCTGTTTCTGTAAGTTGGGTTCTTGATTTTTCTAAATCAATTTTGGCTTGTTGAACACGAGAATTTCTTCCACCACTACTAAAAATTGGCACATTTAATCCCACGCCAACATTTGAAAAATTACTCCATTTCTGAGTTGCATTCATAAATGAAAAATCATTTGAAAAGGCATTGTATCCAAAATTAACTTGCGCTCCTAACGATGGTAAACCTTTGCTTTTTTCTAATTTTACTAAAAGTTGTTTGCTTTCTTCTACGTTTTTACCAATTTTATAATCGATATTTTCGTTTACATTAAATTCAGAAATTAAAAGTTGTAAATCAATATTATTTTGAGTTAAATCATTTAGTTTTTCTGATAAAACAATTGGTTCCTCTAAATTAATTCCAAGCAATAATTTCACCATATTTAAGGCAATAACTCTTTGTTTGGTTACATTTTCCAATGCATTATTAACCGAATTTAATGTAATTTGAAGTTGTTCAATCGTTTCTTCTTCAATTAATCCGTTTTTATAAATTTCTTTTGTATCGGATAGAATTTTTTCTAAAACTGATTTGTTTTTATTGATAATTAAAATACTTTCATCTGCTAAAAGTACATTACCATATGAATTAATGACAATTTCTTTAATTTCTTGATTCGTTTTTTCTTTGGCGTTTTCAGAAATTTTCAAATACGTTTTTGCCGATTGTAAACCTACTAAATACGAACCATCAAAAATAAGTTGACTTAATGTTAGATTTCCGATTGCGACGTGTTTCGTACCAAAAGCCAATAACATAATGTCATTCGGATTGGCCATTGGATTAAAAGCATTTGCTGCAGCCCCTTGCTTGGTAAATTCAAATGTGTTTTGGTAATTTACAGAACCGTTTAATTGTGGTAATCCCATTGTAGTGGTTTCCCATTTTTTTTGTTTTGCAAGTTCTAAATCTCTGTTAGCGTTTTGTATGCTGTAATTGTTCTTTTGGGCTTGTTCAATAGCTTGTTTGAGCGTAAAACTTGTAGTTTCTGTTTGCGAGAAAACTTGAATGGCACTCAAAAGAAACAGAAATACTGTTATTTTAATCTTCATTGTTTTAAATTTAATTATTTATAATCTGTAATTGTTTTTCTAATTCTATAATTCCGGCTAACGTTGCCATAGCACGAGTGTGATATTCTAATGCTTTGTGTTCTAAGTTGTTTGCATCTCTCTCTAAGGCGGTATTCTCGCTAATGCTAAATATTAAGGTGTAATAAAATTTTACATAATTTTCAACATCAATATTTTCTCGGTACAACCCTTCGGAAATTCCTTTTAAAATATTATTTCGAAAACAACCTTCACATATTTCAATTTGATAGCCTACTACTTTTTGATATACTTCAGGATAGTGTCTTTTTAACTGATACACTGGAGAAGTTTCGCTATATTTAAACATTTCTTTAAACATTCTTCGAATCTGAAAATTTTCTTCGATAGCGTTAAAATTTTTTGCCACAATTGTGTCTATAGTTTCTCTAACTTCCTTGTGAACCAATTGTGTGCTTTCCTCAATTAACAATTCTTTATTTGAAAAATATTTATAAATCGTTTTTTTTGAAATACACATATCGCAGGCAATATCATCCATAGTAATGCTTTTGAAACCTAATTTCAAAAACATTTCTTTCGCTCTATTGATAATTTTTTCCTTCATTTTTAATGTAATTTCTTGATATTACTTATAGTGTATAATTAATTTCGATGACAAAAGTACAACGGAAACTTTTAAAACTAAAATAGTTTCCGTAATCTTCACATAAATTTAACATTAAAATTGTGGCGCAAGTATGCAATTATTAGCTTAAATTAGCCAAAAAAATTACTAATATGCTTTCATTATCAGAATATCAAAATGTTATTTCGGAAGAGTTTTCAAATATTCATATTCATAAACAACCGAAAAACTTATATGAACCCATAGATTATATTTTATCGCTTGGCGGAAAAAGAATTCGTCCTGTGTTAACATTAATGGCAACTGATATTTTTGATGGCGATTATAAAAAAGCGGTTTCTGCAGCCAAAGCCGTTGAAGTATTTCATAATTTTTCATTAGTTCACGATGATATAATGGACGACGCCCCTTTGAGACGAGGAAATGAAACCGTTCATGAAAAATGGAACATTAATACCGGAATTTTATCTGGTGATGCTATGCTAATTTTGGCCTATCAATTTTTTGAAGTGTACGAACCAAATATATTTCAAAAACTGGCGAAATTATTTAGCAAAACCGCTTTAGAAGTTTGCGAAGGACAACAATACGATGTAGATTTTGAAACGCGGGACGATGTTACTATTCCGGAATATTTAAAAATGATTGAATTTAAAACAGCCGTTTTATTAGGAGCAGCTATGAAAATGGGCGCAATTGTTGCAGAAACTTCAGAAGAAAATGCGGATTTAATATATAATTTTGGGCTAAATTTAGGCATCGCTTTTCAATTGCAAGATGATTATTTAGATGCGTTTGGAAATCCAGAAACCTTTGGAAAACAAGTAGGTGGCGATATTATTGAAAACAAAAAAACCTATTTGTATTTAAAAGCCATGGCGTTTTCGTCTGAAGAAAACAAACAACAATTATTGCATTTATTTTCTATACAACCCAATGACAATTCGGATAAAATTGAATCCGTAAAAACAATTTTTAATACTTCAGGTGCCAGCAAAGCCACTCAAGACGCGATTGCTAATTATACAGAAATAGCCTTTGAAACATTAGAAAAAATGAAAATTTCTGAAGACAAAAAAATGGTTTTAAAATTATTTGGCGAAAAATTAATGAACAGAAAGGTATAAAATTCCAATATAAAAATCTCAAATTCCAAATTTGGTTTGAGAAATTTTGGAATTTGGAATTTAAAAAATTGGAATTTTATGTATTTACCACCAACATCCATCGATTCATTAATTGAAGAAGCTGAAGAGCAAGATTTATATTTCAAATTAATTGAGCAAACCAATAAAGATTTTGCTTTAGCAAATGAAAATATTGATATTCCTTTGGATATTTTCCCGTTCGAATTAAAGCTTTTGATTCAGGAGAAAATTATAAAATTAATCAATTACAAATTCGCAGAATACTTAAATTTACTATATATTATTGATGTTTCCGAAGATCAAATTAAAAAATTGGACGGTTCAGATGTTTTTAAATTATCCGAAGACGTGACGTTTTTGATTTTAAAACGCGAATGGCAAAAAGTATGGTTTAGAAATAAATATTAATTTATTCTAAGTCTTTCTTTAAAATTACTTTATTCCACAATTCTTTTCCTTCTTTATCAAATAATGTTAATTTCATTTGTCGGGTTTCTTTTTCCCCAGAAAATGATAAGGTTCCAAAAACATGTTGCGCAAATAGACTGCCTTCCACTCTGTTTTTATTTTCTTCTTTAGCGATTTTTTCAATATTTCCATACCCAGAAGTTAATGGAGAAACCGTCCAATCATACAAAGAATAAGTGTCAGATCTTTTCAGCATTGATAATTCTGTAAAATGTCTGTCGCCAGAAATAAAAGTAACTCCTTTGATTTTATTCGCTGTAATTTCATTTAACAATGCCTCTTTCTCTGTTTTATAATTTTCGTAATTTTCAAAAACAGCTGCCGAACTTAGAACTTGTCCGCCAATTACGATAATTTTAAAGCTGGCTTTTGACGTTACTAAGGCGTCAATTAACCACTCTATTTGCGTTTTTCCTAAAAGCACTTTATCACCAGTTAATCTATCGTTTGGCGATCTAAAAAAACGATTGTCTAACAAAAAAACTTCTGCATCGCCCCAATTAAAACAAGAATAAATACCTTCCTTTTGATTGGGATTCATCCCGTACGATTTATTAGCCCAAAAATCTTTAAAAGCTTGTTGCGTTTCATATTTGTAATAAAAACCTCTATCTCCATCATTTGGTCCAAAATCGTGATCGTCCCAAATGGCAAAATTTTGAGTTTTAGCTAAAAGCGCTTGCGTTTCTTTTATCTTTCTTGAATACGTGTAGCGGTGATGAATTCCTGTTTTACTATCCCAATCTGCTTCACGCAAATAAATATTATCGCCACCCCAAATCATAATATCTGGATTTTTTTTGGCAATACTTTCAAAAATGGAATAGTTAGAACCATACGGTTTTCCTGGTCTGTCTAAAGCTTCTTCACTTATATAAGCACAACTTCCTAAAGCAATAGTAAAATCGGGTGCTTTTTCACGAAATTGCCATAATTTTTTAGAAGAAAAAGAGGTTTCATATGGCAAAATTATTTTTTTGTTCTCCAAATAAACATCATAATTATATTTTTTTCCTGGCTGAAGCTTATCTAAAACCACGTGACAAGTAAATGCATTGTCTTTTGAAGTTGTATACTTTTCGCTTTTGAAAACTTCTGTAACATTGTCTACAGAATAATAAGAAACATACACCGTAGCTGGCTTTTCCGTTTGGAGCCAAATTAGGGCTTCTTTCATTTCACAATACCCAACCATAGGTCCAGATTGTAAATTATTTTGTGAAATAAGTGTTACGGAATATAATAAAAAAGCAAGAATAAATCGCATAATTTTTTTTTGTAAAATTAAGAATTTCAAATGGAATATATGTTAAGATATAATTACTTTTAAAACATTACTCTAACAAATGGAAGCCAAGATTGCCCATAAATATTATTTTGATTTGCGTGAAGTAAATTAAATCTAACCCCAAAAGTTACGTTTTGTTGCCGATATCCAGCACCAACAAAAACAGCTGTATTCCAAAATGAATCTTTGCTGCTATTCACTGCATCAAATTTTCTGTTTATTGCTAATTGTTCTATTTCTGCAGAAAGCTGAACATCTTGTATTGGGTGAAATAATCCAATTAAACTTCCTCCAAAAATAGTCGATTTATAACCTGTTGCATTATAATTTGATGGATTTGATTCTTGAGCAACATAACTTCCTGAAATTCCTACACCAAAGCTTACTGTTTTATTTATATGATAATAACCCGTTGGAGATAAGGAAAAATTCGAAAAGCCATTACCAAAAGCCAATCCTAAACCGCCACCAAATTGAACTTTTTGCCAAAAAACAGATTTTGTTTTAGGAATGCTGTCTTGCTGAGAAAACAAGTATGCAGAATTGAAAAAAATAAGGGTATAAAAAAATGTATTTAATAACTTTCTCTTCATTTTCATTGTATTTATTACTTATTTGTTAATTTGAAGATAAAAGTATTAATTTCTTTGAATATTTAGCATAAAAGTTTATACTTTTGCATAAAATTTTTTAACCAAATCGTCATTTAGACAGAATTATGGATAGGTTTTCCTTTTTAAACGCAGCACATACTGCATTTTTTGCAGATTTATACGACCAATATTTACAAAATCCAGACAGTGTAGAACCAAGTTGGAGAAGTTTTTTCCAAGGTTTCGATTTTGCTAATGAATTTTCAAATCCAGGTGAGCAAATTGCACATACTGCAAACGGAGCTGTTTCCGGTGGGAATTCGGAACAACTTCAAAAAGAATTTAATGTTTTAAAACTAATAGATGGTTACCGAACACGAGGGCATTTATTTACGAAAACAAATCCAGTTAGAGAAAGAAGGGTGTTTTCACCAACTTTAGCTATTGAAAACTTTGAATTGTCGCAAGCGGATTTAACAACCGTTTTTGATGCTGCCAAAATAGTTAATATGAAGCCAAGCACTTTGGCGGATATTATTAAACATTTAGAAAGTGTTTATTGTTCATCTATTGGTGTGGAATTTATGTACATTAGAGAACCTAAAGTACAGGATTGGATAAAAAACAGATTGGATATTAACGACAATCAGCCTAATTTTTCAGGTGATGTTAAGAAAAATATATTAAGAAAATTAAACGAAGCCGTTTCGTTTGAAACATTCTTACATACAAAATACGTAGGTCAAAAACGATTTTCTTTAGAAGGTTGTGAAGCTGCAATTCCGGCACTTGATGCACTAATTGAAGCGGCTGCAGAAAAAGGAGTAGAACAATTTGTAATGGGAATGGCACACCGTGGTCGTTTAAATGTTTTAGCCAATATTTTTGGGAAAAACACACAAAACATTTTCTCAGAATTTGACGGAAAAGACTACGATGACGATATGTATTTTGATGGTGATGTAAAATACCATTTAGGATTAACATCCGACCGAGTTACGGATTCAGGAAAAAAAATAAACTTAAATTTAGCACCAAATCCTTCACATTTAGAAACCGTTGGTGCTGTAATTGAAGGAATCACAAGAGCCAAACAAGATCGCTATTTTGCTGATGATTTTTCAAAAGTTTTACCTATTGCCGTTCACGGTGATGCTGCCGTAGCCGGACAAGGTATTGTGTATGAAATTATACAAATGGCAAAATTAGACGGTTATAAAACAGGTGGAACCATTCACTTAGTTATTAATAACCAAGTTGGTTTTACTACGAATTATTTAGACGCACGTTCTTCCACGTATTGTACAGATATTGCAAAAGTAACCTTATCGCCGGTATTACACGTGAATGCAGATGACGCAGAAGCAGTGGTTCACGCCATGTTATTTGCTTTAGATTATAGAATGGAGTTTGGAAGCGATGTATTTATCGATTTATTAGGATATAGAAAATACGGTCATAACGAAGGTGACGAACCTCGATTTACCCAACCAAAATTATACAAAGCAATTGCCAAACATAAAAATCCTCGTGATATTTATGCAGAGAAACTAACAACTGAAGGTGTAATTGATAGCACGTATGTTAAAACATTAGAAGAAACATATAAAGCTAAATTAGATGAAAATTTAGAAGAATCTCGTAAGAAAAGTTTAACTGTAATTACACCATTTATGCAAAATGAATGGAATGGATTTGAACAAGTTTCAGATGATGTGATGCTGTCGAAATTTGATACGAAATTTGATAAAAAGCAGTTAAGTGATATAGCATCAACTATTACGGAATTGCCATCAGACAAAAAATTCATTAGCAAAATCACAAAATTAATTGGTGATAGAAAAGCAATGTTCTTCGAAAAAGACCAATTAGATTGGGCAATGGGAGAATTATTGGCCTATGGTTCTTTAATTACTGAAGGATACGATGTTCGTATTTCTGGACAAGATGTGGAACGCGGAACGTTTTCGCACCGTCACGCCGTAATTAAAGTGGAAGAATCCGAAGAAGAAGTGGTTTTATTAAACGACATCAATAATAAAAAAGGAAACTTTTATATATACAATTCGCACCTTTCGGAATATGGTGTAGTTGGTTTTGAATATGGTTATGCATTAGCTTCGCCAAACACCTTAACCATTTGGGAAGCGCAATTTGGAGATTTCTCTAACGGAGCTCAAATTATGATTGACCAATACATTTCTGCAGGGGAAGACAAGTGGAACAATCAAAACGGATTGGTTTTCTTATTGCCACACGGTTATGAAAATCAGGGAGCAGAACACTCTTCTGCTCGTATGGAACGTTATTTACAGATGTGTGCCAAACACAATATGTATATTGCAGACGTTACTACACCAGCCAATTTCTTCCACTTGATGAGAAGACAAATGAAAACAAAATTCCGTAAACCATTAATTGTGTTTTCACCGAAAAGTTTATTGCGCCATCCATTAGCTGTTTCTTCAGCAGAAGAGTTAGCAAACGGACAATTTCAAGAAATACTTGACGACCCAAATGTATCAGATAAAAAAACAATTAAATCTTTAGTGTTCTGTACAGGAAAAGTATATTACGATATTATCGCCAAGCGAGAAGAATTAGGAAGAAGTGATGTAGCAGTAATTCGTTTTGAACAATTATTTCCATTAGCAACAGATCAAATTAAAGCGATTATCGATTCGTATCCAAATGTGGACGATTATGTTTGGGCACAAGAAGAACCAAAAAATATGGGTGCTTACGGCTATTTATTAATGAATTTCGATTTAGTAAAATTACGTTTAGCCTCGCCAAAAGCATATAGTGCGCCAGCAGCAGGAAGTTACGAACGTTCTAAAAAACGTCAAGCGAACGCAATTGCTATGGTTTTTGATAAAAATTTATTTCAATAAAAAGTTGTAATTTTGTTATATGATAACCAAACAAGAGATAATTCAGACCATTCAGGATAACAAAGAAACTATTAAAAGTTTCGGTGTTACTCAAATTGGTTTGTTTGGTTCGTATGTAAGAAATGAGCAAACGGAAACGAGTGATATTGACATTTTAATTGATTATGACATTGATAAAATATCATACATAAAATATTTTAACGCTTGCGAATTTATAGAAACATTATTCAACAAGAATAAAATAGATATTGTTACAAAAAACGGATTAAGTAAATATATTGGTCCACATATTTTAAAAGAAGTAAATTATGTCAAAATCTGATGAATTAGAATTTATTGGTCATATTTACGAAGAATTAAAATTTGTAATACAAGCAACAAATTCAGTAAGTTTTGATTCGTTTATTAATGATGAAATTTTAAAAAGAGCTGTTGTAAGAGCCTTAGAAATTGTAGGTGAAGCAACAAAAAATTTGAGTTTAGATTTCCGTTTAAAATACAATCAAGTTCCTTGGAAATCTATGGCAGGAATGAGAGATAAATTAATTCACGATTATATGGGTGTTGATTATAATTTGGTTTTTATAACAGCCAAAGAAAATGTGCCAGAATTATTGGATTTAATTGAATTAATAATTACAAAAAACAACAAAATAGAATAACTGTTTTAAGCTTTTAAACCTTAAAACTTTTAAACTTTTAAACTAAAAAAGAATATGATTTTAGAAATGAAAGTCCCATCACCGGGAGAATCTATCACCGAAGTTGAAATTGCAACTTGGTTAGTAAAAGACGGCGATTACGTTGAAAAAGATCAAGCTATTGCTGAAGTAGATTCAGACAAAGCTACGTTAGAATTACCTGCAGAAGCTAGCGGAATTATTACGCTTAAAGCCGAAGAAGGTGACGCTGTAGCTGTAGGACAAGTGGTTTGCCATATTGATACTGCAGCTGCTAAACCAGACGGAGCAACACCTGCGCCTGCTGTTGAAAAAGCACCAGAAGTTAAAAAAGAAGAAGTAAAAGCAGCACCAGTTGCAGAAAAAACATATGCTACGGGAGCACCATCTCCAGCAGCTAAAAAAATATTAGACGAAAAAAACATCAGTCCATCTGACATCGTTGGAACAGGAAAAGGTGGAAGAATTACTACAGAAGATGCTGCAAACGCTATTCCAGCAATGGGAACACCAACTGGAGGTTCTCGTGGAACGGAAAGAGTAAAACTTTCTATGTTACGTAGAAAAGTAGCAGAGCGTTTAGTTGCAGCTAAAAACGAAACAGCCATGTTAACTACTTTTAACGAAGTAAACATGACACCAATTAATACCATCAGAAACCAATATAAAGACGAATTTAAGGCGAAACACAATGGTCTTGGATTAGGTTATATGTCGTTCTTTACTAAAGCGGTTACAAGAGCCTTGCAATTGTACCCAGACGTAAATTCGATGATGGATGGTGACCATAAAGTAGCTTTTGATTTTGCAGATATTTCAATTGCAGTTTCTGGACCTAAAGGATTAATGGTTCCTGTAGTTAGAAATGCAGAATTATTAACGTTCCGTGGTGTAGAAGCAGAAATTAAACGTTTGGCTTTACGTGCAAGAGACGGACAAATTACAGTTGACGATATGACAGGCGGAACCTTCACAATTACTAACGGTGGAGTTTTCGGAAGTATGTTGTCTACGCCAATTATCAATCCGCCTCAATCTGGAATTTTAGGAATGCACAATATTATTGAACGTCCAATTGCCGTAAACGGTAAAGTGGAAATTCACCCAATGATGTTTTTAGCCTTATCTTATGACCACAGAATTATTGACGGTAGAGAATCTGTTGGTTTCTTAGTAGCGGTTAAAGAAGCATTAGAAAACCCAATGGAGTTATTGATGGATAACAATCCTAAGAAAGCGTTGGAGTTATAAAATAAAATTTGTCAATCTGAACTCGTTTCAGATTCTAATATATGAAATCCCAAATTCAATAGAGTTTGGGATTTTTTTTGTTAGTTAACATCTCAAAATTAAAAGAAATTTTTATCTTTGAAAATAAACCCAAAAAAATCTACCAAATATGCCAATTAACAAACAAATAGCAAACGTTATTAAAAAATCTCTTGCTAAAATTGATTTCAGCAAACTTGAAGAAAAATGCACGAATGAAGCTCAAACACGACAATATCTTATAGAGCCAATTATTGAGATTTTGGGTTATAGTAGAATGGATGATATGCTAACTGAAATTAATGCAGGATGGGGTCAAAAAAATGATAAAGCAGATATTGGATTATTAGTTAAAGGTAAAAATCCTGAAATAATTGTCGAATGTAAAAAATATGGCAAATCATTAACTGATAAAGAAGCTTGGCAGTTGAACGGATATTTTATTAATACACCAAGTTGTAAATTAGGAATACTAACTAATGGAATAGAATGGAGAGTTTATAGTGCTGATGAAGCAAACAAAGAAACAAGTCTAAATGTGAATCCCTTTTTAGTATTTAACTTTAATGAAATCAATGATTCATTAATTGATAATTTATCAAAACTACATAAAAATAATATTGATATTAAAGAGTTATTAGAAGAAGCAACTGATTTTTATTTTCTTCAAGGTTTTTCAAATGCTTTTGCCAATGAATTATATGATCCATCAGATGATTTTATCAAAGCTATTTTTAATAGAATGAATGGTAAAAGAATGACAGATCAAATTAAATTGAAAATTCGCGAACAAATTAATTCAAATACAATTCAAAATGCTCTTAAAAAAGTAATTGAAGAAGAATCTAAAAACGGAAGTTTAATTATAACGACTGCCGAAGAGTTAAAAATTTATCACACTATTAAAACAATTCTAATCCATAGAAAAGAAATTGATGCAGATAGAATAACCTATAGAGATCAAAAAAATAGTTTTAATATTTTAGTTGATGATAATAACAAAAAAATTATTTGTAAAATATTAAATTCAAGAAATAATTATTCACTTGAAATTAACGGAATAAAATATGAAGTAAAAGGAATTGAAAGTGTTGTTGCAATGAAGAAAACAATTTTAGATGCCGCAATGATTTACTTTCAAAAGTAAAATTTTTATCAAATAATTATATAAAACCTAACAGGTTTTTGAAACCTGTTAGGTTTGCCAGTATATGAAATCCCAAATTCAATAGAGTTTGGGATTTTTTTTGTTTCTTTGTTTTTATGAAGAAAACAGAGAAAAAAGCAGCGATTGGTTTTATATTTTTAACCTTAGTAATTGACATTACGGGTTGGGGAATTATTATTCCAGTAATCCCAAAATTGATTCAAGAATTAATTCACGGCGATTTAAGTGAAGCATCTAAAATTGGAGGTTGGTTGCTATTTGCGTATGCATTTACTCAGTTTTTATTGTCGCCGCTAATTGGAAATTTAAGTGATAAATATGGGCGACGCCCCATCATTTTATTTTCACTTTTAGGTTTTTCATTGGATTATTTATTTTTAGCCTTTGCTCCTACCATAACTTTTTTATTTATTGGAAGAATTATTGCAGGAATAACTGGTGCGAGTATTACAACAGCAACCGCTTATATTGCCGATATTAGCACACCTGAAAACCGAGCTAAAAACTTTGGAATGATTGGTGCTGCCTTCGGAATTGGGTTTATCATCGGACCCGTAATTGGTGGTTTATTAGGGCAATTTGGTGCAAGAGTTCCATTTTATGCCGCAGCTGTTTTGTGTTTCATTAACTTTTTATATGGTTATTTCGTATTACCTGAATCGTTACCAAAGGAAAACCGAAGAGATTTAGATTGGAGCAAAACCAACCCAATTCGTGCCATCATAAATTTAAAAAAATACCCTAAAATATTTGGCTTATTTATATCCATTATATTGGTTTATATTGGTTCGCACGCCGTACATAGCAATTGGAGTTACTTTACCATGTACCAATTTAAATGGGACGAAAAAATGGTTGGAATTTCATTAGGAATCATTGGCTTACTTGTTGGAATTGTACAAGGTGGTTTAATCCGATGGATCAATCCGAAAATCGGAAATGAAAAAAGCATTATTTACGGCTTAGTGTTATATACTTTAGGGATGTTTTTATTCGCCATCGCTACAGAAAGCTGGATGATGTTTACCTTCTTAATTCCGTATTGTTTAGGCGGAATTTCTGGCCCCGCTTTACAATCTGTAATTACAGAAAATGTTCCTGCTAATGAACAAGGCGAAATTCAAGGCACCTTAACCAGTTTAATGAGTGTGACTTCTATTATTGGTCCGCCATTAATGAGTAATGTGTTTTATAATTTTACTAATAAAAATGCAGCGGTTCATTTTCCTGGCGCTCCATTTGTTTTGGGCGGAATTTTAATGTTATTTAGCGCGATTATTGCTTTTTATTCGTTTAAAAAACAACGATTAATCGCTACTTCAAATACAAATACTGATTTGGATAATCAATTATAGCGTTTCCTTTAAGTAACACATCGGCACCAATAATGCCGTCGACAGGTTTTATTTTTTGTTGGGATAAGGCTTCATTTACGTGAGATAAATCGAAAAGTATAAAAACAGAAGACAATTGCTTCCAAGAACCAAGTTGAAGACAATTGTCTTTTGCTATTTTGGTAGGTATTGTTGTTGAACTAGCACTTGCGGCAACATTCGTATGATGCACCGCGTTTAAATTATATTTTTCAATACATTCAAAACCTATACAAGTATTCGATGCACCTGTGTCTAAAATGAAATTTCCAGCTACTCCATTTACTTTTACTTTAATTAGTAAATGTTGTGTTTTTAAAAACTTAAATTTTATTTTTTTATATTTTTTGGCTTTTAAAAACGCTGGTAATGCATTCATTTAATAAATAAATTTAATGGTTTTAAATTTATTTTTATTAGTAATTTTAGCAAAATAAATTCCTTTAGTCAATAAGTTTAAGTTTTTTGTAGTTTGAGCCTCTAAGTTAAATTTTTCAATTTGTTTTCCATCAATTCCAAAAATTTCAACTTGTAATGTTTCCAAATATTCCGATTGAATTTTTCCGTTTGAAATTATCACTTCATTTGAAGACAAAAATGAATCTGTTTGTAAAATTGCCGGAACAAAGCCAAAATTAGCTCCTAATAAATCTGTAGATTGTCTAGTTCCATCTAAATTTCTAATAATAAAAAACCAGTTATTTGCGGTAGTTCCACTAGGGAGTGAAGTAATCGATGATGTAGCTTCGCTAAAATAATTTCTGGTTCCAATATTAAGTGTTGCCACATATGCGTTAGCAGCACTATTCCATGTTAAAGGAGTTAACGTAGTTAAATTCGTCCAAACGTCATGATAATCCCAAGTTGCTGTAATACCATCTGTTTCTAAACCTGTGTAAATATACAAATTTGGATCGCTAATTGGGTCAAAAAGCGAATAATTGCCAGCAGAACCATAAGTTATTGTTATTGTTCCCGAATTTATACTAAAAGGGTTTGGCGTAATAATAATTTGAGACCAACTTACTTGAATGAAAAAAAGTGTAATTAGATATAAAAATTTTTTCATGATGTTTTAATTTAGAGTTTATTCGTTAAAATTAAATATTGCCAAGCTTTAAGTCCAATTGGTGCATCTGATCTAAATTGTATTTTGTTACCAGACATATAATCGGTAAAATCGCCTTTTAATTGAATTTTTGTTTCAATAGTTTGATTCGATAAATTGGCAATATAGATGACTTTTTTTCCGTCTTTTTCACGTTCAAACGCTAAAATTTTTGTGTCGTCATTTGTTTTAATACGCTTATATGATGCTGGATTTTTTCCACCATTTAATGCTGGATTTTCATTTTTTAATTGACCTAATTTTGCTCGTAATTCCCATTCTTTTCCTTTTGTTTTTGGAATTGAATCTTTCTCGAAAAACTTTAAACTGTGTTTCAATCCATATTCATTACCACTATAAACTAAAGGCATTCCAGGCATAACATACGTTAAAGCCGTCATGGCTTCTTCGGCAGCACCTAATCGAGATTGAATGGTTCCGTTCCATGAGTTTTCATCATGATTGTCAACAAAATTCATTAAAATATCATTGGCTTCGTATTTCTTATTTTTACCCGTAATGTAAGTATCAAAAGCAGTTACATTATCTTTTCCTTGTGCGATTTTATTACTGGTATGATGTCCGTCCCAAGCATACGCCATATCAAACAGATTATCTTTTAATAATTCTGGTTCCCATGCTTCTGCTAACATAAAGATGTTTTTTACAGCACGTAATTCTGGAATGGCTTTTTGCCAAAAATCGGCAGGAACATTTCCGGCTACATCGCATCTAAAACCATCAATGCCTTCTTTTTGAAGCCAATATTTCATATCAGCAGTCATTTCTTTTCTAAGGTTTTGATTGTCGTAATTTAAATCCGCAACATCTGTCCATCCCCAAGTTTTTCCTGTTTCTGGATTGATTGGATCGATAATTTCCCCTTTTTCATTTTTTGTATAATATTCTGGATGTTCTTTAATCCATACGTGATCCCAACCCGTGTGATTTGGCACCCAATCTAAAATCACATAAATACCATTTTCATGAGCGGTTTTTACTAAATTTCTAAAATCTTCAAGTGTTCCAAATTCTGGATTTACTTTCTTAAAATCAGAAACCGCATAGTAACTTCCTAAATATTTATGTTGTTCTGCTGCTGGCATTTCTGATGCAAATTTACTATCATCGCCACCAGTTGCTTTTCTTTTCGTTTGCGAAATTGGAAAAATTGGCATGATCCAAATGACTTTTATACCTAATTGTTTCAAATTTGGAATGTCTTTGGTGAAAGCATTAAACGAGCCTTCAGGTGAATATTGACGAATATTTACTTCATAAATAACTGCGTTTTCTAATTTTTCGTTTGTTAAATCAGATGTATTTTGCGCATAACTATTTGTAAAACTTAAGGCAAATACTGCCAATATTGCTAATTTTTTCATAACTATTTAAATAAAAATTGTAAAGGTATTTCTAAACGTTTGTTCCAAGAATTTTCTGTATGATCGGCGTTTTCAAATTTTAAATTTTTAGAATTTGTTGCATCAAATCCTTTAGCTTTTAATATGTCATTGACGTTATTTTCATACCTTACATATTCCGCATCTAAGGTTTTTGTGCCAAAATCAAAATAAATTTTATGTGTTTTTGAATTGGGTAATTTAGCCTTTAAATAGTTGAAAAAAGCATTTGGAATTGGATTGTTTTCAACGTTTTTTAAACCAATCCAATGGGTAGACAAACAAGCGGCTTTCCCGAAAACATCTGGATATTCGCAAAGCGCATACATAGAAATTAACCCACCCATACTGGAACCCATAATGGCGGTATTTTTTTTATCGGTTTTCACTGAAAAATGAGAATCAATAAATGGCTTTACTTCGGAAACTAAAAACTTTAAATAGTTATCCGATGAAATTTGAGTGATATCTAAATTGATTTTTTTTGCTTCATCTATGACTAACTTTTTATCTGCATCACTTAAAAAATCAATTGCTTTCTGTGGAAAATAATTTAAATGGCGAATGGTTGGAATATTCCAAACAGCAACCACAATGACTTCTTTAATGGCTTTCTTTTGGGTTAATGAATCTATTTTTTCATCTACACCCCATTCTTGTTTGTTCCAAGTGGTTTTCCCGTCAAAAAGCATTTGCCCATCGTGCATATATAACACTTGGTACTTTTTCGTTTCGGAATACGCTTTTGGCAACCAAATATCCACCGTTCTGGTAGCGACATATTTTGATGGGAAGTTTTCAATACGTTTTATTTGTCCTACAAAATCGTTGTTATTTTGTAAATCAATAATTTTTATATATTCTTGTGAAAAACACATACAACTAAACGCTATTAAAAACCAAAATCTCATATGATTCTTATTTTTTTAATTCTAAAATTAAACTCGATTTTCCTTCAATTGAAAGTTCTGATTTTAAATCGAAATTAGCATCAGAAATAATGTCTTTTCCACTTGAATACGAAGCCAAACTTTCTTTAAATCTTTCTAGTTTTACTATTTGTTTGTCTTTACTATTATTAACCACAACCATTACGCTTTCGTTGTCGTTGTAACGAAAATAAACATACACGTTATTATCTGGAAGATAATGCATTAATTTTCCGTTATGAATTATTGATTTTGATTTTCTCCAATTGAAAACTTTAGCAGTGAAATCAAAATACTTAGCTTGTTCTGCTGTTCTTCCTGAAGCTATAAAAGCATTGTTTTTATCTGAAGTCCAACCACCAGGAAAATCCTGACGAATATCTGCATCACCTTTGCCTTTATCACCCGCCATACCAATTTCTGAGCCATAATACAATTGAGGAATCCCTCGCATCGTAGCTAAAATAGTCATCGCCATTTTATATTTATTTAAATCGTTTTTATAAATATAATTGAAACGGTTGGTATCGTGATTTTCTGCAAAAATTAATAAATTATTTGGGTTGTCGTATAGGAAATCATTCACAAAATTTTCGTAAAATTTAAACATTCCATCGTTCCAATTTGTGTTGTCTTCGTTAAAAACATTTCCAAAAACATCATGCATAGTAAAATCCATTACACTTGGTAAATACGAATTATAACTTTGAATTTTAGCAATTGGACTGTCTTTTTGCCAATACGAAATTTGTGCTTGATCGTGCATCCAAACTTCTCCAACGATATTAAAATACGGATATTCATCGGTTATGGCTTTGGTCCATTTTGCAATGCCTGCTTTATCGTTATACGAATAGGTATCTACTCGAAAACCATCTAAATCAGCATATTCAATCCACCAAATCGCATTTTGAGTCAAATAATTTAATACTAAAGGATTTGATTGATTCAAATCGGGCATACTTGGCACAAACCAGCCATCCATACAAAGTTTTGCATCAATTGCAGAAGCATTTGTGTCATATTGCGTGGTCATGCGATAATTACTTTGTTTATAACCAGGAAATTGATGAAACCAATCGTAAGTTGGCATGTCTTTAAACATCCAATGTTCAGCACCCCAATGATTCGTTACATAATCTTTCACTAACTTCATATTTCTTTTTTTCATTTCTGAAGAAAGGCGCACGTAGTCTTCATTTGATCCATAACGTGCATCAATTTTATACACATCTGATTGCCCATACGTATGATACGAATAGCCTTTGTCGTTATCTTCACACAACGGCGTACTCCAAAGTGCTGTTACACCAAGCGATTGCAAATAATCTAAATTATTTATGATACCTTGAATGTCTCCACCATGTCTTCCGCCAGGCAGACTTCTATTAGCTTTTTCTTGTAATTCTGATGAAGAATCGTTGTTTGGATTTCCGTTTGCAAAACGATCGGGCATAATTAAATACATCATATCCGAAGAGTCAAAACTTTTACGATTACGCGAATTTTCCTTTCTTTTTTTAATCGAATATGCTTGATTAAATGATTTTTTACCGTTTTTGAAAGTAAACATCAACTCTTGTGCTGTTACATTTTTCAAATCAATCGTTACGAAAACGTAATTTGGATTTTCGGTTTTTTGAACCTGAGTAATAACTACGCCGTTTGAAACTGTTACGGTATTTTGAGCGATATTTTTACCATAAAACATAACTTGAACCTGATTGTTTGTCATGTTCTCGTACCAAAAAGGTGGTTCTACTTTATCAATTTGTGCTGATAATGAAAGTGTTATTAATGTTATTAATGTGCAAATTATTTTTTTCATAATGTAATTATTTATTCACTTAATGAGATTCCTCCTTACGTCGGAATGACAAAAAGAAGAAATTATTATTTTACCTCAACAATACTAATTCCGTAACCGCCACCTGGAGCAGTTGCCATTTTTAGTTTTGATTTATGCGTCACTTTTTGTTTTGTTATTTTATACGCTTGCGGATTCGTTTTGTAATGTGCATCGCTTGCATCTGCATAAATTGTAGCCTCATATTTTTTACCTTTTTCTAAAAAGTCTAAAGAAATAGTTGACGTTCTAGCGTTTATTCCGTTCACGTTTCCTACAAACCAATTATTTGAGTTTTTATCTTTACGAGCCGTGGTGATATAATAACCTGGCTCTGCTTCTAAGTACTTTGAAGTTGCCCATTCCACTGGAACATCTTTAATAAATTGAAAAGCGTCTAAAAATCGGTTATAATTTTCAGGTAAATCAGCAGCCATTTGCAGTGGACTATACATGACCACATACAATCCCAATTGATTCGCTAAAGTGGTATTTACATGTGAATTATTTCCTGGATTTAATTTTGCAATATCCATTTCAAAAATTCCTGGTGTGTAATCCATTGGACCGCCCATTAATCTTGTAAATGGTAAAACAGTAGTATGATTGGCTTTAGAACCTCCAAACGCTTGAAATTCTGTTCCACGTGCGGATTCGTTTCCAATTAAGTTTGGATATGTTCTGCAAATTCCTGTGGGACGAACGGCTTCGTGTGCGTTCACCATAATTTCATAATCTACCGCTTTTTCAATACAATATTGGTAATGATTTAAGATAGATTGACTATAATGGTGCTCACCTAAAGGCAAAATATTTCCAACATAACCACTTTTTACAGCGTTGTATCCATTGTCTTTCATAAATTGATACGCTACATCTAAATGGCGTTCGTAATTTCTTGTAGCGCCAGACGTTTCGTGATGCATAATCATTTTAATTCCTTTAGATTTTGCATATTCGTGAATTCCTTTTACATCAAAATCTGGATACGCTGAAATAAAATCAAAAACATAATCTTTTTCATGACCAAACCAGTCTTCCCAACCTTCGTTCCAGCCTTCTACTAAAACGGCATCAAAACCGTGTAATGCTGCAAAATCGATATATTCTTTTACGTGTTTGGTATTTGCCGCGTGTTTGGCACTTTGCTTTACTTTAGTATAATCTGTTACACCAAGTTGAATAGAAGGCAAATCATCTGTATAAGCCCAAGAGCTTTTTCCGGTAATCATTTCCCACCAAACCCCAACATATTTTACAGGTTTAATCCAAGTAGTATTTTCAATTTTACAAGGTTCGTTTAAGTTTAATGTCATTCTTGATGCTAAAACTTCTCTGGCATCATTACTAACGATAATGGTTCGCCAAGGCGAAACACTTGGTGCTTGAATATGTCCTTTATTCCCTTTAGCATCTGGCGTTAAGTGCGATTGAAAAACGAAATTCTTATCATCTAAATTCAAATGCATACACGAATAATTAATCAAGGCCGCTTCGTGAATGTTCATATACAATCCGTCAGCTGTTTTCATCATTAATGAGGTTTGTACGCCAGTATCTGAAAACTGTTTTTGTGAAGCATTTTCTGAAACTGCACCTCTAAATAAACTTCTAATTTCAGATAATTTACTTTCCGTATAATCGTATTCTTGTGTGTCGTAATCTCCTGGAATCCAAAATGCAGTATGATTTCCAGTCATGGCAAACTCGGTTCTTTCTTCTTTAATTACGAAATAAATTAAGTTTTTTTGCTGTGGGAATTCGTATCGGAAACCTAAACCTTCATTAAATAAACGAAAACGAATAATGATTTCTCTGTCGGTTTCATTTTGTTTTAATGTAATGGCTAATTCGTTATAGTGATTTTGAATTTGAGTTTCTTCGCCCCAAACTGTTTTCCAAGTTTCGTTAAACGTGCTTTCTTTTGAATCAATCACTTTAAAATCGTTTACTAACGACTTTTTATCCTTTTGTAATTCTAAACCTAATTTACTTTTTTTAATTACTTCTTTGTTTTTAAAAAAAAGCTGATACATAGGTGTACCGTCATTTCCAAGTGAAAACGACATTTTAAAATTACCATTTGGCGATTGAAATTCTTGGGCAGAAGCCCCAAAAATAGCTGTTAAAACAAGGATAAACGAAAAAATATTTTTCATAATTAGTGTTTTTAGATACTGAAACAAGTTCAGCATGACAATGAATGTTATTAATTTTTTACTAATTGCGATGCGCCATTAATGATTACTTCTACTTTTTGATTTCCTTCAACTGAAACTTTGGTCTCTTGATGGTTTACTTCTATTTTAACGATAGCATTTCTAAAATTGACTTTAAACGAATAGCCTTTCCATTGTTCTGGAATTCTTGGTTCAAAGTGCAATTGGTTATTTTTTACACGCATTCCTCCGAAACCTTCGACAATACTCATCCAAGTTCCTGCCATAGATGTAATGTGTAATCCTTCGTGCACTTCTTTATTATAATCATCTAAATCCAAACGAGAGGTTCTTAAATAAAAAGTATATGCTTGCTCCATTCTTCCTAAAGCAGCTGCTTGAATAGAATGCACACAAGGTGAAAGTGAACTTTCGTGAACTGTAAATGGTTCATAAAAATCGAAATGTCTTTCTAATTGTTCTTTGGTAAAATTATCTTCAAAGAAATAAAACCCTTGAAGTGTATCGGCTTGTTTTATGTATGGCGAACGTAAAATTCTGTCCCAACTCCATTTTTGGTTAATTGGTCGTTGTGACTTGTCTAAATCGGAAACTTTTACTAATTCTTTATCTAAGAAACCATCTTGTTGTAAAAATACACCGTGTTCTTCCGAGAATGGGAAGTACATATTGTCTGCGGTATTTTTCCAAGATTGTAATTCGGCCTCATTTAAGTTTACTTTGCTCATAATTCTTTCGTAATCAGAAGAATATTCCGATTTTACTTTTTCAATTTGAGCATACGTATAATTGATACACCATTTTGCGATATAATTGGTATACCAGTTATTATTTACGTTATTTTCGTATTCATTTGGTCCTGTTACTCCTAAAATTACAAATTGATTTTTGTCTGTTGAAAAAGTAGCTCTTTGATGCCAAAAACGAGCAATTCCGATTAAAACTTCTAATCCTTTTTCAGGAATATAGCTGTAATCACCTGTGAAACGGTAATAATTATAAATAGCAAATGCAATGGCGCCATTTCGGTGAATTTCTTCAAAAGTAATTTCCCATTCGTTATGACATTCTTCACCATTCATAGTTACCATCGGATAGAGTGCCGCACCGTTTTTAAACCCTAAATTATTTTGAGCATTTTCGATGGCTTTATCCAATTGATTGTAACGGTATTCTAATAAACTACGAGCAACGTTTTGATCTTTTGTTGCCATATAAAACGGGATGCAATATGCTTCGGTATCCCAATAAGTAGAACCTCCATATTTTTCACCTGTGAAACCTTTTGGACCAATATTTAAACGAGAGTCTTTTCCTAAATAGGTTTGATTTAATTGAAAAATATTGAACCGAATACCTTGTTGTGCTTTTGTGTCGCCTTCAATAGTGATGTCGCTCATTTCCCAAATTTTAGCCCAAGCTTGTTTTTGATTTTCCAATAAAGTAGTATAGCCTAAAGTAGTCGCTTGAAGCAATACTTTTTTTGCGGAAGAAATAAGGTATTCTTCTTTATGATTGGTAGAAATTGTGTAGCCACCAAATTTTTGTATACTTACTGTTTGTCCTTGTGTGGCAGCCAATTCATAAGAAAACATAATTTTTGAAGCTTCTTTTGTTACCTCAACAGGTTTTACATCGGTAATTTCGTTATTTACTATAATTTGATTTTGCATATAAGTGGCAACTGTAAACTTTGTTTTTAAAGTTCGAGCCACAATAAATGCGCTATTTTCTTCGTTTTTAATTTCTAAGGTTTCCCAGAATTTTTCTTCCCAATTGGTATCTTCATTTTCAATACCTGCATCTAAATACGGTTTAAAAACTACTTTGGCATCGGTATTTATTGGTGTAACTTGGTATTTTATAGCTCCTAATTCGTCAATATCTAAAGATAAAAACCGAGTAACATCAACTGAAATAGCTACATCATTTTGAAGTACTGCTTGAAACGAACGTTGGTACCAACCTTCTTGCATATTCAATTCACGTCTGAAGTTTGAAACTGATTTACAAGTAGCTAAGTCTAAATTTTCCCCATTAACTTCTATATTAATACCAATCCAATTTGGTGCATTTAATACTTTAGCAAAATATTCAGGATAGCCATTTTTCCACCAGCCTACTTTTGTTTTATCTGGATAATATACGCCAGCAATGTAACTACCTTGAAACGTATCACCTGAGTAATGCTCTTCAAAATTGGCACGTTGCCCCATAGCACCATTTCCAATACTAAATAAACTTTCGGAAGATTTTACTCTATCCGCTTCAAATCCTTCTTCTATGATTGACCAATTATTTGGTACGATATAATCCTGATTCATTTTCTTTCTAATTTGTCAATTCTCTTTCGTCAGTTTGACAATTTCTATTTGTTAATTAATTGCATTATAAAATCGTTACTCATTTCTGTAAAATCTCTAAAACAAAAATCCGATTCGTGTAATACTTCTTTCTCGCCAATACCTACACTCGTCATTCCAGCTACATTTGCCGCTTGAATACCAGCTGCTGAATCTTCAAAAACAATAGCGTCTTTATAAGCCACCTGAACTTGATTTGCCCCTTGCAGAAAAACTTCTGGATCGGGTTTGGCATTGGTTACATCATTTCCGTCAACAAGCACATCAAAATAATGCAAAATGTTTACTTTTTCTAAAATTGGTCGGGCATTTTTACTTGCCGAACCCAATACAACATATTGATTGTTTGTTTTTAAAAACTGAAGTACTTCTTCTACTCGAGGTAAAATTTCAGATTTGTCCATTTGATGTACAAATGCTAAATAGTCTTCATTTTTTTGAACCAACCAATTGTTTTTATCTTCTTGAGACGCTTGCACATTTCCTTGAGATAAAATAATTTCTAACGAACGCACGCGACTTACGCCTTTTAGTTGTTCGTTGATTTCGTGTGTAAAATTAATATTCAAACTATCGGCTAATTTTTTCCATGCCAAAAAATGAAATTTGGCGGTGTCAACTATTACGCCGTCTAAATCGAATATAAATGCTTTTTTATTCATTCTGTGTGTTTAACCTGAAATTGCATTTTTATCTGTAATAAAGAAATTACATAACCCTGCAATAATTAATAATAATCCAGCCAAAAGCATAGCATTAATGTGTGCTTCACCAATTAATTTATACAAATAATTGATTCCTCCAAGTGCAGCAATAATTTGTGGAATTACAATAAACATATTGAAAAGCCCCATCATCATTCCCATTTTATTTGGATTGACTGAACTTGACAACATAGCATAAGGCATCGACAAAATACTTCCCCATGAAAAACCAATTAATACAAACGAATACATTAAGGTTTCTGGTGTGGCATAAAACATGTAAATAAATCCTAATCCACCCAGAATCAAAGAAGCCATGTGAATGTATTTTCTATTTATTTTGTTTTTCATCGTATAAAAGGTAAGTAATAAGGCAAAAACCATTGAAGACAATCCATATACACCAGTAGCAGAACCTACTAAATCGGCGGCATTATTGTATACTTTATCTTTTGCTTGATATTCTTGCTCTTTTAATGTGCTTAGAAAAACAACTTCTTCTTTGTTGTTTTTTAGAACAGCTCCTTTATCGTCCAATTTCGCAAATTCTTTTACATCTGGTTTTGGAGAATGAAAAACATGTTCTGTTAGTGCTGGTGTGGATAAACTCCACATGGTAAAAAATGCAAACCAACTAAAAAATTGAATTAATCCCAATTTTTTCATGGTTGATGGCATTTCTTTCAAACTAATTAGTAAATCTGGAACAAAGCGAGATTCTTTTTTTTCGGCAAGAAATTGATTTAAATCTTCTGGGGGATTTTCTTTTGTAGTAAATATAGTATATAAAATACTTGCAAAAAACACAAATGCGCCAACAGAAAAAGCTACAATTACCGATTGTGGAATAACACCTGCTTTTGCTTCATTAGTTACACCTAATTTATTAACTAACCACGGTAAGTTACTGGCAATCCAGGTTCCAATTCCGATGATTAACGTTTGAATCACAAATCCGTTTGAACGCTGTGATTCGGGTAGTTTATCAGCTACTAAAGCACGGAAAGGTTCCATACTAATATTTATAGAAGAATCTAAAACCCATAACAAGCCTGCTGCAATCCATAATGCAGGAGAATGTGGCATAAAAAATAAAGTAATAGAAGCTAAAATGGCTCCAATAAGAAAAAATGGTTTTCTTCTTCCGAATTTTGGACTCCAAGTATTGTCAGATAAATATCCAACAATTGGCTGCACCAACAAACCAGTTAAAGGTGCGGCAACCCAGAGACCTGGAATGTCGTCTACTTCGGCACCAAGGGTTTGAAAAATTCTTGACATGAAGCCGCCTTGTAAGGCAAAACCAAACTGTATCCCTAAGAATCCGAAACTCATGTTCCAAATTTCCCAGAAATGTAACTTACGCTTTTCCATTTATCGTAATTAGTTATTAATACTACGATAAGCGTTTTTTATGTGCTTATCAAAACTATACTTAATTTTTGAAGTGAAATATAAGCTTTGATTGACACAAATTAAAGTAAATTATTTTAAATAATCTAAAAAATTTGCCTCAAAAAATAGTGAATATAGTAAAAAATAATTTTTAATATATTGACTTTCAATTAGTTATATAAACTATTACGTTGTCGTAGATTCTCTAAAAATTAATTCGGTTTCTATAATTTCTGTAGTGTATTGTTCGTCATCTTCTTCTTTTTCAAGACGTTCAATTAGCATTTTTGCCGCTTTTTGACCCATTTTAATTCCGTTCTGACTCACCGTAGTAATTGTTGGCGTTGAAAATTGAGAAATAATTCCATCCGTAAACCCTATAACTGCAATATCATCTGGCACTTTTAAACCAATTTTATTAATGGCTTTAATGGCTGTTACGGCAAATAGTTCGTTCACTGCAAAAACAGCATCAATTGTATTATTTGTAATTAAATCGATAATTTGATCCTGACAATGGTCTATGTCTTCTACTTTAATAATTAATTTATCATTAATTGATACATCATAATCCGCCAACGCTTTTAAATAGCCTTCTGTACGAAGTTTTCCTACACTTACATAGTCAACAGTAGTTATTAGGGCTATATTTTTATATTTATTTGTGATAAAAAATTCAGTTGCATTATAAGCTGCCAATTGATCGTCAATAATTACTTTATCGCAAAAAACATCATTTGTTACGCGGTCAAAAAGCACCACTGGCATGCCTTGGTTAATGACTTCTTCTAAATGGTGAAAATCTTTTTTTAGTTGTGTTTCTTTGGAAAGCGACATGATAAAACCATCCGTACTTCCGCTGGCCAACATTTCAAGATTAATCACTTCTTTATCAAAAGATTCGTCCGAAAGCGTCACAATAACATTATAGCCAAATTCATTGGCAACATGTTCTATTCCACTAATTACGGTAGCAAAGAAATGATGCACTATTTCTGGAATAATTATTCCAATGGTTTTTGTTTTCTTATTTTTTAAACTTAATGCAATATTATTTGGTTTATAATTATACAACTTTGCAAACGCTTTGACTTTCAGTCTTGTTTCTTCACTAATTTCATGACTGTCTCGTAATGATTTTGAGACGGTTGAAATAGAAATATCAAGTTCTTTTGCAATTTGCTTTAAGGTTACTTTTCTTCTCATTATAATTTTGAATTAAATTTGATTTTCGGCTACAAGATACTTCTTTTATTTTAAGTAGAAAAGTGACTACTTTTTTTCGAAATTACGAAAGTGGAATTTTTATCCGAAAAAAATTATTTATCCTATTCATTTTCAGTAAAAAAGATGCATAAATAATAAAGTTTTCAACACGAAAACGTTTTCGTTGCGTAATAAATTTCAATAGATTTTGATTAATGAAAATTTTACATAAATTTAACCTTTGAAGTGAATATATAAGCAAAAAACTGACTATTAATTTAAACAAAATGTATGAAAACAATGCTAAAAAAATTACTGTTTTTTATGCTCGTTTTACCATTAAGTGTTTTGGCTCAAAACAGCTTATCAGGTAAAGTAACAGACGCATCTAGCAATCAAGCTATGTCTGGCGTTTCAGTAGTAATTACTGGAACAACAAATGGAACGTTCACAAATTCTGATGGAACATTTACTTTGAAAAATGTTAAATCAGGAGACAATGTTTCTTTCTCATTTTTGGGATTCAAAACAGAAACCATTGCTTACACAAATCAACAAAACATTTCAGTTTCTTTACAACAAGACGGCCAAGGAATTGAAGAGGTAGTTGTAGTAGGTTACGGTAAGGTTAAGAAAAAAGACGCTACTGGCGCTGTAACTCAAATTTCTGCTAAAGATTTTAACAAAGGTGCTACACCAACTGTTGAAAATTTATTAAATGGTAGAGTTGCTGGGGTGCAAATTTCAACTGGTGGTGGACCAGGATCTGGATCTGCAATTAGAATTAGAGGTGGAGCTTCATTAACAGCTAATAACGAACCTTTAATTGTTATTGATGGATTGCCTTTACAAAATTCATCAGATGGTACTCCATCAGGTTCAAGAAACTTTTTAGCCACAATTGACCCAACTACAATTGAGTCTATGACTGTATTAAAAGATGCAGCATCAACTGCAATTTATGGAGCAAGAGCTTCAAATGGTGTAATCTTAATTACAACTAAAAAAGGGAGTAAAAAGTTAAGTGTTGAATACAATTTTCAATACGGTTCAGGACAAAACAAAAGAAAAATTGACGTTTTAAACGCTGCAGAATTTGTTAATGCTATTGAATCTAAATTTCCTAATTTAACAAATCAATTAGGTATTGATGATCCAAATTCAACTTTAACAGACAATTTAGCAACACCAGGAGTAATAGAAGGTAGAATACTTTCAAATACAGATTGGCAAGATGAAATTTACAAAACTACAGATTATGTAGTTAATACTATTAATTTAGGAGGAAGTTTATTTAACAAAATTCCTACCCGATTAACTGCAAGTAATACGTATCAAGAAGGATTAGTTTTAACAGACAAGTTTAACAGAACCAACTTAGGTTTAGCTTTAAGTCCAAGTTTTTTAGACAATCACTTAAAAGTAAATGTTAACGCAAATTACTCAAACGAGAAAAACAAATTTGCAGCTACACCAATTGGTGCTGCTTTAAGAATGGATCCTACTAAACCTGTTTTAAGCGGTAATTCTGCTTGGGGTGGATACACTGAGTTTTTAGCGCCGAATACTACAACAAATCAATTGGCTTCAGGAGGAACTAGAAATCCAGTAGGTAACATATTATTAAATAGTAGTTTATCAAATGTAAATAGATTTTTTGGAAATGTTCAAGTAGACTACAAATTTCATTTCTTACCAGAATTAAGAGCCGTAGTTAATGTAGGTATGGATCAATCTGAAGGAAAAGGGACAAATACTACTTACGCAAATTCTTCTGTAGCATTTAGTATTTTAGACGGAACTGTTCAATCTAATAAATTAGGTTCTAACGAGTCTTATTCTTCCAACTTAACAAACAAATTGTTTGATGGATATTTAAACTATGCAAAAAAATTCGGTAAATTAGATTTAGATGCTACGGCAGGTTATTCTTATCAAAAATTTGAACAAACTAGATATAATTCTGGAAATAGTTTCAATCCTAATAGAAACGAAGATACTTATAAAGCGCCAGATTTAGTATTATTAGGTTTCTTTGGAAGAACTAACTTTACTTGGAGTGATAAATATATTATCTCGTTATCATACAGAAAAGATGGTTCATCAAGATTCCCAAAATCTGAAAAATATGGTAACTTTCCTGGCGCATCTTTTGCTTGGAAAGTAAACAAAGATTTCTTTAAAGAAAGTAATTTAATTTCTGACTTGAAATTACGTGCAGGTTGGGGTGTTACTGGACAACAAGATTTATTTGTAAATGATTTCTTTATTCCAAGATATCAAACTAGTAATTCAGATTCTCAATATACTTTCGGAAACACACCAATTATCGTAGGTTCTCCATTAGCTTTTAATGACCAATTAAAATGGGAACAAACTACAAATTATAATGCAGGTATTGACTACGGATTCTGGAACAATAGAATTTCAGGAAGTGTAGATGTATTTTACAAATTATCTGAAGATTTATTATTCGGTAATGCACCATTTGCTGACGGTTCTAACTTTTCTAATCAAGGACCACAAAACCTAGGAAGTTTTACAACTAAAGGTATAGAATTTAATGTAAATGCAGATATTTTTAGAGATACTAATTTCAAATGGAACGTAAACTTTAATGCTTCTACTTTTGAAAGAAGAATTAAAAGTTTACCTGCAGGAAACAATGTTCCTGTAGGAGGTATTGGTGGTGGTACTGGTGGTAATATTCAAATTTTCAGCGAAGGTTGGACACCAAATTCATTTTATGTTTACAACCAATTATATAATTTAGATGGTACTCCTATTGAAGGTGCTTTTGCAGACATTAATGGAGATAACATAGTAAATGAAAATGACAGATATATTTTTAATAATCCAGACCCTGCTGCCTTATTAGGTTTTCAATCTAGTATGAGTTACAAAAATGTTGATTTATCTTTCAATATGAGAGCTAGTTTAGGAAATAAAAATTATAATAACGTGAATTCTGCAAATGCTTACACTACTTTATTAAGTGATGTTGGAGGTACAATTGCTAACGTTCCAAGTTCTACATTTGATAGCAACTTTACAAGCTCAGGAAATAATGTAATTTTTTCTGATTACTATATAGAAGATGCTTCATTTTTAAGAGTAGATAATATTACTTTAGGATACACATTCCCACAAACAGCTACAAGAAAATCTACTATTAGATTTACAGCTGGATTACAAAATCCTAACTTTTTACTATTCACAAAATATTCGGGGTTAGATCCTGAAGTATTTGGAGGAATTGACAACACTATTTATCCAAGACAAGAACAATTTTTGTTGGGTGTAAATGTTAAATTTTAAAATAATTAATATGAAAAATTTTAAAGCAAAATTAATAGCATTCTTTGGAATCACTATGCTATTTTCTTCTTGTACAGATGACTTAAATGTAATTCCAGAAGATGATGACATCTTTTTAACGGAAGCATTTTTTAGTACACCTGAATCATACAGACAAGGTATTGCAGGGGTATATTCTAATTTATCATTAACTGGATTAACAGGAGCTGGTTCTTCTAATATTTCAGGTTTAGATGCAGGAACAAGCCAATATGGCCGTTGTTTATGGTACTTACAAAACTTAAGTACGGATGAAGTAATTTGGAGTTATGAAAATGACCCAGGTGTTGCTGAAATTCAACGCAATACTTGGACTTCAAACAATGTAATAATTTTAGGAATGTTTGCTAGATCAATGGCACAAGTTGCTTTTTGTAATGAGTATTTAAGACAAACAACTTCTGAAAAATTAAGTAATCGTGGTGTTACTAATTCTCAACTTTTAGCTGATATTGCTGATTACAGAAACGAAGCAAGAGCGGTAAGAGCATTAGCATACTACCACTTAATGGATATGTTTGGAAAAGCAGCTTTTAATACTGAAAATGATATTGTAGGACAAGCAGGTCCGGAATATAACAGACAACAATTATTTACATTCATTGAAAGTGAATTGAATGCTATTGTTCCAAACTTAAAAGCACCAAGAACAAATGAATACGGAAGAGTAGACAAAGCATTCGCATGGATGATTTTAGCTAAAATGTATTTAAATGCTGAAGTGTATATTGGACAAAACAAATATGATCAATGTGTAACTATGTGTAATAATGTTATTGGTGGCGGTTATACTCTAGAAGCGAACTACTTACATAACTTTACTGCAGATAATCATACTTCAACTGAAATGATTTTTTCATTACAATCTGATGGAAACGTAACTCAAAACTACGGTCCTACAACAGTAATGATTAATGGCCAAGTAGGTTCAATTGAACAAAATGGTTCTGCTATGGGTGTTGGCTCAGGTGGCTGGGGTGGTGCTTTACGTTTGAGAAAACAATTTGTTGAAAAATTCAACGGATCATCATTTAATTCGGACGAAAGAAAAACAATCATTTCTGGCGCTAGACCTATTGAAATTTCAACTATTGCAGATAGAGATCAAGGGTTTGTATTAGCAAAATATTCAAATAAAACTTCAACAGGTGCTGCAGGAGTAAACCAAGGGTTTGTAGATACTGATTTCCCTTTATTCCGTTTAGCAGATGTTTACTTAATGTATGCTGAATGTGCAAAAAGAGGTGCTGGAAACGCAACTATTTCTCAAGCAGTTACTTATGTAAATAATTTAAGAGAACGCGCTAACAACGGTACTTCAGCAAATATCTCATCAACTGATTTAACTTTAGATTTTATCTTAGATGAACGTGCAAGAGAATTGCATTGGGAAGGACACAGAAGACAAGATTTAGTTCGTTTTAACAAATATGCTGGAGGTAGCTACAACTGGGTATGGAAAGGTAACGGTTCTAATGGAATTGCTTTACCAGCTCATTATAATGTATTCCCTATTCCATCATTGAGTTTATCAGCAAATTCAAACTTAACACAAAACACAGGTTATTAATAAATAAAATAAATAATTATGAAAAATATTTTTAAATCAATTTTGACAATATTAGTTGCTATTACAATGACTTCTTGTGAAGACGAAAGCAACTTAGCGTATGTAAATGAAGCAGGTGATTTTAGAATTACTTCACCAACTTCAGGTAGTAGTGTAGTTTTAAATCCAGATTATCCAACTAATCCAGCATTAGGTTTAACTTGGGAAGCTGCAAATTTCGGAACTCCAACTGCAATAAATTATACAGTACAAGTTTCATTAGCTGGATCAAATTTTGCTAATGTGACTAACGTTACATCAACTAACAATACTTTTGCATCAGTAAACGTAGAAGATTTGAACGGCGCAGTAGTAGACGCGGGTTTAACTCCATATACTCAAGGCGGAGTTGATATTCGTATCAAAGCAACAATTGGAACAAATGCTGAAATGACTAAATATTCAAGTAAAATTACATATTTAGTTACGCCTTACACTACTGAATTACCAAAATTAGCCGTGCCAGGAAACCACCAAGGTTGGAATCCTAGTACAGCACCAAGAATTGCGGCTTCAGGTTTTGGTTTAACAGATTATGAAGGATATGTATATTTAGATGGTGGACATAAATTTGTTGGTCCTGATACAGCTGGTAATTACAACTGGGGAAACACAGATTGGGGTGATAATGGTTCTTTTGCTGGTATTTTAGCAGTTACTGGAGAATCTGACTGTATAGCTACAGCTGGATACTACAGAGTTCAAGCAAATACCACTACATTAACATATAGTGAAACATTAACAAATTGGGGTATTGTAGGTGCTGCAACTCCAGGAGGATGGGATAATAGTACAGCATTAACATACAACGCTACCACTAAAAAATGGGAAGGTACTGTGGCATTAACTGCTGGTGAATTTAAATTCAGAGCTAACAATGCATGGACAATCAACATTGGTGGTGATAGCGACCAAGATGGTTCTATGAACTACGATGGACCAAACTTATCTGTTGCAACAGCTGGTACTTACTTTGTAAGTTTAGACTTAAGTAATCCAAGAGCTTACACGTATTCAATACAATAATAAAAAAACAAAACTAATTAAGGGCTGTTTTACAGCCCTTTGTTTTACATAATTTTATGAGAAATATTTATTTTATATTACTACTATTTTTAAGTTGTAGTTCATTTTAATTATAATAAAGGAAATGAGCTATATGAATTCATATAGCTCATTTTTAATTTAAAAAATAGAATATTTAATTTCTATATG
>NZ_JBIKJY010000027.1:0-26768 GCF_044360715.1 Flavobacterium sp. | reverse complement strand
TCTTTTAACAAAAATGAAAAATGAAAAAAATTACAAGTATACTACTGCTGTTGTTTGCTCCATTCTTATTTGCACAACTACAAACGATTACGTATTCGATAAGTCCTTCAACCTTTGAAGACAATCAATCTATAACCATAACCATTAATGGAAATTCAATAAATGAAACTACTTGGGCATCTGGGAATAATTTATATTTATGGGCCTGGTCATTTGACAGCAACGATAGTAATCAATTAGATTGTCCAACAAATGGATTTTGGTCAGATTCAAATGAAACAAATAAATTAGTTTATAACTCAGGAACAGACACCTACACTTATACGCTCACGCCAAATGCATTTTATAACCGATTTACAGGAATTGGAAAAATTGGTTTTCTTGTAAAGGCAAAAAACGGAACTGGGGATAAAAAATCTCAAGACATAACATCAGAAGTTGGTGCATTTAATTTTAATATAGCAACTCCTTTAAATTTAAATACCATATTAAATTCTGGTGGGAGCATATTTATTTCTGCCAATCATACAAACGGAGCAGCAAATTATGTGTTAAAAGCAAATGGAACAACTATTAATACTTTAAATGCCGCAGCAACAAGCTACAGCTATACTGCATCAAATATTACAACAAATACAAATTTTACTTTAGAAGTTACACAAGGAACTATTACATTAACTAAATCGTTTAGTGTGATTGTGGCGCCTTCTGTTGTTCCTTCAGCTTTATTACCAACAGGATTAGAAATTGGTATAAATTATAATAGTACAGATGCTACAAAAGCCACATTGGTTATAGAAGCACCAGGAAAAGATTTTATATACGTTGCAGGAAGTTTCAACAATTGGCTACCTACTGCTACGCACTTAATGAAAAAAAATACAACAGGGAGTAAATTTTGGTTAGAATTAACCGGACTTACACCAGGTCAAGTATATACGTATCAATATTGGGTAGTAGACCAAACTCCAACAACTAATTCACCAAATTTAGTAAAAACTGCAGATCCTTGTTCCACTTTGGTATTATCACCTTATGATGATCAATGGATACCTGCATCAACATATCCAAACTTGCCAGCTTATCCAGTAGGACAAGAAAGGGAGGTAACCGTGCTTCAAACAGGCAAAATACCTTATAATTGGCAAAATACAAACTTTACAAAACCAAATAAGGACAAATTAATAATTTATGAGGTACTTGTAAGAGATTTTGATTCAGATAGTAATTATCAGGACCTAATTGATAAAATTGATTATTTTAAAAACTTAGGAATCAATGCGATCGAATTAATGCCTAATATGGAATTTGAAGGAAATGAAAGTTGGGGATATAACACTTCATTTCATATGGCTTTAGATAAATTTTATGGGACTGAAAATAAATTCAAAGAATTTGTAGATATATGCCACCAAAACGGAATTGCTGTAATTCTAGACATCGCCTTCAATCATGCCTTTGGGAGAAATCCTCTAATAAGAATGTGGATGAATGACACTAATTCTGGCGTACAAGATGGCTGGGGACCACCAAACACGGATAACCCTTATTTTAATACCGTTGCGCTGCATAGTTATAGTGTTGGAGAAGATTTTAATCATACCAGTACTTTTACACGTGAATACGTAAATAGAACGCTTAAACATTGGATAACTGAATTTAAAATTGATGGCTTCCGTTGGGATTTAACCAAAGGGTTTACTCAAAATTGTACAAGTACTAATGAATCGTGTACTAATGGTTATCAAACAGATCGCGTAGAAGTTTTAAAATTATATGCTGATTATTCATGGGCTTTAGATCCAAATCATTATGTTATTTTTGAACATTTAGGATCTGATTTTGAAGAACAACAATGGGCAAATTACAGATTATCTGAAGGTAAAGGAATTATGATGTGGGGTGAAATGTTTACCCAATACAAAGAGCTTGCAATGGGGTATTCTAATACCACTGGAAACATTAATAGAATGGGTCACGTGAGTAGAGGATTTTCAGGTAAACGTTTAATAGGTTACCCTGAAAGTCATGACAAAGACCGATTAATGTACGAAGCAAAAACATATGGAAATAATTCTGGTACAAGTCCAGTCTTCAATAACGAAACCAATACTATAAATAGAATGTCTGCATTAGGGGCAATAAGTATGCTGATTCCTGGGCCAAAAATGATTTGGCATTTTCAAGAATTAGGAATGGACGATTCTATTTATACTTGTGAAAACGGCTCTGTTAACAGCGAAACTGATGCTACACCAGGAAATTGTAAATTAGATACAAAGCCACAACCACAATGGGTAGAAAATTGGTTAACAACAACCCCAAGAAGTGCTATTTATTCCAATTATGTTAAATTTACTAAACTTAAAAAAGGAGAAGCTGCTTTTAGTGGAGAGTATGCTATTTCTCCAGATGGTTCTGATAACTTAAAGCAAAGAATTTATATTTATGATAATGCTTTGCCTGCAACGCAATTAAAAAATGTAGTTATTTTAGCAAATTTGTACACAAGTAACCAAAATATTGTTGCCGATTTTCCATATACAGGAACATGGTATAATTTAATGGATAACACCACAACAAATGTAACTGCAACGAATATGCAAATTACATTAGGGCCAGGCGAATTTAGAATTTTTGGTAATCAACTTTCTACTGTATTATCTAATGAAAGTTTTGAAGCAATTTCTAAAGTAGAACTATATCCAAATCCAAGTACGAATGCATTTCAAATTTCTGTAGATGCTAAAAAAGTTGAAATTTATTCGTTAACAGGTCAATTAATTCAAACCGAAAATAATTGTGTAGCAAACAAAGAAATAAATATTTCTAACTTAGCTAAAGGAATTTACATTGTAAAAATCACCAATTCAGATGCGATTTCTGTAAGTAAGAAATTGATAAAAGAATAAGAAGAAATACAAATTAAAAAGGGGTCTAAATTTAGACCCCTTTTTTTATTCTGTATAAATTAAACCAATTCAGTAACAACTAAACGTTCAATAGCGTTCCACAATCCTATTCTTTTTTCAAGTGATTCTTGGGCAACTTGTGCTACTTCTTGCCATTTTTTAATATCATCTCCGCATAAGTAATCAATCATTTTCATTGCCATTGGGCCGTGTTCATCAGCGTCCAACTCAATGTGTCTTTCAAAGTAATAAATCAATTTAGATACATTTGTTTCTGGGAAGTTTTTCTGGAAACTTTTAACTATTTCAGTAAACATATTTGGAATTAAATCTTCGCGACCAAATGTAAATGCCGATGCAATTTTATGTGGTTGTCCAGTTTCAATAACGGTAAATGAAAAGTTTAAAAAGTCTTTAACTTCGTCAGGTAAATTAGCATTTTTTATCGCAACAAAAACGTTTTTCGTACTCGCTACTTGCTCTAAAAATTCTAAAACGGGTTGTGTAGTAGCGCCGCATTCTTTCATAGCATCTAAATACATTTCAAAATGACTTTGTCGTGAACCATCTAACGCCAAATCTGATTCTTCTGCTACCACAATCTCATTAATCAAATAGCGCAACTCTGGATTTGGTGAAGCCGTCCAAGGTATAGAAACCGAAGTTAAATGAATTTGTAACCCTTTTAACAACGACATAAAATCCCAAACTGCATAGACGTGATGCGTTAAAAAAACATGTAAATCCTCAATAGTATGAATTTTAGCATACAAAGGATGATTTAACAACTCTTGTCTTAAAGGTTCAATTTCGTTTTTTATCGAATTTGTATTCATTTTAAAAATGTTAAAATTTTAAGTGTAATTCTTTCGGATACAAAAGTAAAAATGCTTCTCCAAATAGAGAAGCATTTTATATCAATTTTATTTATTGTTTAATCTAAAAATGCCTTATTTGAAAGCAGGAAAGCCAGTTACATCCATTCCTGTTATCAACAAATGAATGTCATGCGTTCCTTCGTAAGTAACAACCGATTCTAAATTCATCATATGACGCATAATAGAATATTCGCCAGTAATTCCCATTCCACCTAACATCTGACGTGCGTCACGAGCTATTGTTAAAGCCATATCCACGTTGTTTCTTTTCGCCATAGAAATTTGAGCGGTTGTAGCTCTTCCTTCATTTCTTAAAACGCCTAATCGCCACGTTAATAATTGTGCCTTTGTGATTTCTGTAATCATTTCTGCCAATTTCTTTTGTTGTAATTGTGTCGCACCAATAGGTTTGTCAAACTGAATACGTTCTTTAGAATAACGCAAAGCGGTATCATAACAGTCCATTGCAGCGCCAATTGCACCCCAAGCAATTCCATATCGTGCTGAATCTAAACATCCCAGCGGCGCACCAAGTCCAGATTTATTTGGTAATAAATTTTCTTTTGGTACTTTCACGTTATCAAAAATAAGTTCACCCGTTGCCGAAGCACGTAACGACCATTTATTATGTGTTTCTGGAGTGGTAAACCCTTCCATACCTCTTTCTACAATTAATCCGTGAATTCTGCCTTCTTCATTTTTTGCCCAAACTACTGCAATATCAGCAAAAGGCGCATTTGAAATCCACATTTTAGCACCATTTAAAAGATAATGGTCGCCCATATCTTTAAAATTCGAAGTCATTCCACCTGGATTTGAACCGTGATCAGGTTCTGTTAAACCAAAACAACCAATAAATTCTCCAGTGGCTAATTTTGGCAAATATTTCATTCTCTGTTCTTCATTTCCGTATTTCCAAATTGGGTACATTACCAATGAAGATTGTACAGAAGAAGTAGATCGTACACCAGAATCGCCTCTTTCAATTTCTTGCATAATTAAACCATATGAAATTTGGTCTAATCCCGCACCACCATATTCTACAGGAATGTATGGCCCGAAACCACCAATTTCACCCAAACCTTTTACAATTTGTTTTGGAAATTCAGCACGTTGCGCATAGTCTTCAATAATTGGAGAAACTTCTTTTTTTACCCAAGCTCTTGCTGCATCACGTACTAATTTGTGCTCTTCTGATAATAAATCGTCTAACAAATAATAATCTGGTGATTGAAATAAATCTGGTTTCATATAAGAATTTTTTTATAAATCGATTTGAATGACAAAAGTAATTATTTTTTAACAAAAGTAAATTGAATTGTTAGATTTATTAGAAAACAAAAGTTAAAACTTACATTTTCAAATAAAATTATTCTGTTAATTTTATATCTATTATATAGAAATTGGATTTCAATTATCAGACATAACTCTAAGAAAATAATAATTTTTTTAAAATAAGGCATTTTAAATGTGATAATTTATAGGTTTGTTATAATAATGTAATAAAGTAAAAAGAGCATTTTGGAAACATTTGAGGAAATTTTAAATAAGAACAAAGGGATAATTTTTCGTATTGTCAATTACTATTGTAAAAATGCGGATGACAAAAAAGATTTAGAACAAGAAATTTTAATTCAAATATGGCTTTCCTATAAAAAATACAATGTTGCATTTGCTTGGAGTACTTTTATTTATAGAATTGCATTGAATGTTTCGATAGGGTTTTATAAAAAACAAAAAAGACGAAAAGATAAATTTATTAACGTTAATTTATTTATTGAAACACATTTGCAGGATGAGACGCCTTTAGTAATTGATGATGACTTAAGAGTGCTAAATGAATTTATATTTCAATTAAATGACATTAATAAAGCACTTATGATTTTGTATCTACAAGAAAAGTCTTATGCAGAAATTGGTTTGATTTTAGGAATTTCTGAAACTAACATTAGTACAAAAATTAACAGATTAAAAATTCAACTGAAAGAATATTTTAAAAAAAATAAAAATGGAAATAGATAATTTAAAAAAAGCTTGGCAGGAAACGATTGATAGTCGAGAAAAAAACACCGAAATCAATTATTTAGTTTTAAAAAAATTGACCTTGGAAACTACTTCAAGTTCAATCAATAAAATTCTTAACTTTCAAAAAATTGGAACTTTTCTTGCATTGCTATATGCCATTATATCTTTTGCTCTTGGATTTATATTTTTAACAACTTATTATTGTGTTCCATTGTTCATTTCGGGAATTTTAATGGTTTATTGTTTTTTGGGTCATTATAAAAATAATAAAATGATTGAAAATATAGATTATTATAAAACCCCAGTAAAAGATTATTTAAAAACTGTTTTACAGTATGAAAATAAGATTTATGACGCCAAAAAAAGCGATTATATTATAACCTTTTTTTGGGTTACAGCGATTTCGCCTTTATATATAAAATATGTTAAAAATATAGATGTTTTTGAAGATAGTTATTCTTTACTGATTTTCCTTGGAGTTTTAATTGTAATTTTTTTATTTATTGCAATTGGCACAAATTCAATATATAAAAATTATGGCAAAAAATTCAATGGTGTAAAAAATCAATTAGAGGAAATTCTGGAATTTGAAAAAGAATAAACCTACATTTTCAAATAAAAATCTTGGGTAAGTTCAATATATTCTGTAGTGTATTGATGACGCGCCGTTTCTATAACTAATTCATCAATGACTGGCGTTTGTTCTATACGAGTAAATGCCAATAAACTTCTTTTAATTTCAGAAGTTGGCGTGCCTTTTACTCGAGTAATCTTTAAAGGAAATAATAAGGATTGTTTTGCTAAAGCGATAAAATCTTCTTCTGCCGAATAAGGAATAATCACAGAAAATATTCCGTTTTCTGACAATAACAAATAGGCTGCTTCTATCAACTCATCAAAAGGTAATGCATCTGTAAAACGAGCTAAATCTCGTGATGCGTTATCTGTTTTATAATCTTCAGAATAAAAGGGCGGATTGGAAACAATAATGTCGTATTGTTCTTCTATTTCTTCTAATTCAGCTACAAATTCATCTAACCCAGCATGATAGCAATATAAGCGGTCTGCCCAAGGCGAATTTTCAAAATTATCTACACATTCTTCGTAGGCATTTTCTTCAATTTCAATGGCATCAATTTGCTCTGAGAAACTTCTTTGGGCTAACATAAGGGAAATTATTCCTGTTCCAGCTCCAATATCAAGTATGTTGTATGGATTGTTAATTAGTGGCGTCCAAGCACCTAATAAAACACCATCTGTTCCCACTTTCATGGCAGATTTTTCTTGTTCAACTGAAAATTGTTTGAATTTGAACATCATATATTAAATTCCAATATTTTTTAATAAATTCCAATATTTTAAATTCCAAATTCCAAAAGTGGCGTAGTGAAATTCCAATATTTTAAATTCCAAATTCCAAAAGTGGCGTAGTGAAATTCCAATATTTTAAATTCCAAATTCCAAAAGTGGCGTAGTGAAATTCCAATATTTTAAATTCCAAATTCCAAAAGTGGCGTAGTGAAATTCTAATATTTTAAATTCCAAATTCCAAAAGTGGCGTAGTGAAATTCCAAAAAATTATTGATATTAAACCTTTAAAACTAAAATTTAAATTAAGGTTTAGGTTTTGTTATTATCGTTGATAATATTTTACGCAAAGCATCAGCTTCGATAATTAATTCTTGAGAAATTTCTCTTAATTCAGCATTCATTTCATTTAATAGCATCAACCAGTATTTAGATTCTTTTGCCTCTTTTCTTGCTATTTTTACTCTAAATAAAAAATCTTTATCTCCAAGTTTTTCATTTGCTTCAATATAATTAGCGCCTACAGAACCGGATGATCGAACTAATTGTTTTCCGTCTTCAATATTCGAAATGGTTTTTGGAAGTTTTTGAATATAAACTCTACAATCTTTTGCAAATAAAAAAGTTCTCTCTTCTAAATCGTAAGGCTTACTCATAAAATAAGAATTTGAAATTTGGAATTTATTTAAAGTTGGAATTTGGAATTTTATTATTGGAATTTGGAATTTAATTTTTGGGATTTACTCCAAATACAAATCCACTAAACCAATAGGTGTGTTTAAAACCAATTCTTTTTCTTTTCTATTGACTTCAATAATAAAAGAGTCGATCATAGGAACTAAAACTTGTTTTTGTCCTTTGAAAATTTCAAAGATAGGTTGAGCGGCATTATCCAAAATGGCGTGAACAGTTCCTATATCACCTAAGCGTTGGTCTGTAACTTTAAAACCTATAATTTCGTGAAAATAAAACTTGGTGCCTTCTAATTTTGGTAACATCGTTAGAGGTAAATATACTTCTAAATTTTTCATATTGTCAGCGTCTAATTCTGTATCAACATCTTCAAATTTAACGCGTAAAAATTTATCTCTATGAATGGATGATTTATCAATAAAAAATGGAACCAGATTTTTATTGTATTCAATAAAAACTGATTCCAAATTTTGATAAAGTTCAGGTTCGTCTGTATCTAAAAAGATAAGAACTTCCCCTTTGAAACTAAATTTTTTAGCGATTTTGCCTAAATAGAAACATTCGTCTTTACGCATTATCGCAGTATATTAAGCTTCTTTTTCTTCGTTGTTTTCTTCAGCAGCAGGAGCTTCTGTAGTTTCTTCTGTAGCAGCTTCAACTTCAACTACTTCTTCAACAGCAACTTCTTCAGTTACTTCAGCAGCAGTCTCAACTACTTCTTCTACAGCAACTTCTTCAGTTATCTCAGCAGCAGCTTCAACTTCAACTACTTCTTCTGTAGCAACTTCTTCAGTTACCTCAGCAGCAGCTTCAACTTCAACTACTTCTTCTGTAGCAACTTCTTCAGTTACTTCAGCAGCAGCTTCAACTACTTCTTCTGCTTTTACAGCATCAGCAATTGCAGCCATACGTTTTTCGTTTGCTACTTGTTCTGCTTTAAAAGCTTTAGCTTTAGCATCTGCTTGCGCTTTGCTTAAACCGTCTTTTTTAGCATCTACTTTTCCAGCTTTTGCATCTAACCATGTTGCTAATTTAGCATCTGCTTGTTCTTGTGTTAAAGCACCTTTTCTAACTCCACCATCTAAATGATGTTTCAACAAAGCACCTTTATAAGATAAAATTGCTTTAGCCGTGTCAGTTGGTTGGGCACCGTTGTGTAACCATTGAACAGCACTATCAACATTTAAATCAATAGTTGCAGGGTTAGTGTTTGGATTGTACGTCCCTATTTTTTCTAGGTATTTACCATCTCTTTTTGAGCGGGCATCTGCCGCTACGATCCAGAAAAAAGGTTTCCCTTTTTTACCATGTCTTTGTAATCTAATTCTTACTGGCATAATCTTGTGATTAAATTTGAGGTACTCGACCTCGGTTAATTAAGGGTGCAAAGATAATAATAATTATCAAATTTCAATGTTTTATGTTTAATTATTTTTAAATCAGTGTTTTAATGGATTTTTTAGAACACAGATTGGATAAATTTTAGAAATCTTAAAAATTTCTCCAATCTGTGTTCTAAACTATTTTGAAATTAATATTGAACTTTGAAATTGATTTTTAACATTGATATTGATTTCGTATATTTGAACTTTATAAAAAATAATCATGGAAAACATAAAACAATACGTTCAGGAGAACAAAGAACGATTTATTAAAGAATTAATAGAATTACTAAAAATGCCTTCTGTTAGTGCAGATAGCGCGTATGCTCAAGATGTAATTAATACTGCCGAATCGGTGAAGTCAAGCTTAGAAAAAGCAGGTTGTGATGTAGTTGAAATGTGCGAAACACCAGGTTATCCAATCGTTTACGGACATAAAATAATTGATTCAAGTCTTCCTACAGTATTAGTTTATGGACATTATGATGTGCAACCCGCAGATCCTATTGAATTGTGGACGTCTCCCCCATTTGAACCCGTAATAAAAGCTACAGAAATTCATCCAGAAGGCGCTATTTTTGCACGTGGTGCTTGTGATGACAAAGGTCAGATGTATATGCACGTGAAAGCTTTTGAATATATGATTGCTAATAATAACTTGCCTTGTAATGTAAAATTTATGATTGAAGGCGAAGAAGAAGTAGGTTCTAAAAGTTTAAGTTGGTTCGTAGAACGCAATCAAGAAAAATTAGCTTGTGATGTGATTTTAATTTCAGATACTGGAATGATTTCAAACACACAGCCTTCAATTACAACTGGTTTACGTGGCTTAAGCTATGTGGAAGTAGAAGTAACGGGTCCTAATAGAGATTTACATTCAGGCTTATATGGTGGAGCTGTTGCTAATCCTATAAATATATTAACCAAAATGATTGCTTCATTACACGATGAAAATAATCATATTACGATTCCTGGTTTTTACGATGGCGTGGAAGAATTGTCATTAGAAGAAAGAGCCGAAATGGCAAAAAGACCGTATTCTGAAGATGATTACAAAAAGGCATTAAATATTGCAGATACCTATGGTGAATCTGGTTATACAACTAACGAGAGAAATTCTATTCGTCCAACTTTAGATGTAAACGGAATTTGGGGTGGTTATACTGGTGAAGGTGCAAAAACCGTAATTGCAAGTAAAGCATTTGCAAAAATTTCGATGCGATTGGTTCCAAATCAAGATTGGGAAAACATAACAGAATTATTTAAAAAACACTTTGAAAGTATTGCGCCAAGTGCCGTAACAGTTAAGGTAACACCTCATCATGGCGGACAAGGTTACGTAACTCCAATTGACAGTATTGGTTATCAAGCAGCAAACAAAGCTTATACCGAATCGTTTGGTGTTTCGGCTATTCCTGTTCGTTCTGGTGGAAGTATTCCAATAGTTGCTTTGTTTGAAAAAGAATTGAAAAGCAAAACGATTTTAATGGGATTTGGTTTGGATAGTGACGCCATTCACTCGCCAAATGAACACTATGGAATTTTCAACTATATGAAAGGAATTGAAACTATTCCGTTATTTTATAAATATTTTACAGAAATGTATAAAAAATAAAAAGAAGAAATTAATTTGCTAAAAGAAAACTTAGTTTATATATTTGCACTCCAATTATCGCGGGTATGGTGAAATTGGTAGACACGCCAGACTTAGGATCTGGTGCCGCAAGGTGTGAAGGTTCGAGTCCTTTTACCCGCACAAAAAAGCTCAAAACAATGTTTTGAGCTTTTTTTATTTAATACTTAACATATACGTTTCTAAAGCTTGCAGTTCCGCTTCCGTCATAGCTTTTGTAATTTCGAGATTGGCTTTCATAATTTCATATTGCGAAGGATCAACAATCGGATCCATTTCACCTTGTAAGAATAACGAAATACTTGCTTTTTTGTCTGTATATATTTTAGAAATGTCTTTAATACTTGGCCCTGAAGTTTCAACATCTGCTTTATGACAAGTAGCGCACATTCCTTTTCCTTCAAAAATTTCTTTTCCTAATGCTTCAGGTGTAAGCACAGAAGTTTCGGTTTCAGTTGATACAAAAGGATTTTCCATTGTCTCAGTTTCTGTTTTTTTACCACAACTAATAAAACTGAAAACTATTGATACTATCAACAGAAATTTCAAATACACTTTCATAATTAATTTATTGTTTATTTAATAAAATCGCTGCTTCTTTCGCAAAATAAGTCGAAATTAAACTGGCGCCGGCACGTTTGATACACATCAATTGTTCCATCATAATTTTGTCGTGGTCGAGCCAACCTCTTTCGGCAGCGGCTTTAATCATGGCGTATTCGCCAGACACATGAAAAACAGTTACAGGAACATTTACCGCGTTTTTTACTTCGCGAACAATATCTAAATACGCAATTCCGGGTTTTACCATGACCATATCTGCGCCTTCTTCCACATCCCAAAGTGCTTCTTTAACGGCTTCGATGCGATTCGCATAATCCATTTGGTAGGTTTTTTTGTCCTTCGGCACTTCTACATCCGATTCTCTTGGCGCACTGTCTAATGCATCTCGAAACGGACCATAAAATGCAGAAGCATACTTCGCCGAATAACTCATAATACCTACATTTTGGAAATCCGCCGCATCCAAACCTTGGCGCAAACGCAACACTCGTCCGTCCATCATATCGCTTGGCGCAACAAAATCGGCTCCAGCTTGAGCGTGTGAAACCGCCATTTTTACTAAAGCTTCATTAGTAAGATCATTTGCAACATCGCCGTTTTCAATAATTCCGTCGTGACCATAAATTGAATACGGGTCTAAAGCCACATCGGGCATCACAATCATTTCAGGACAAGCCGCCTTGATAGCACGAATAGCTTGTTGCATCAAACCGTTTGGATTCCACGCTTCTTTACCTGTATTGTCTTTTAAATCTTCGCTAACTTTCACATAGATATTCACGGCACGAATTCCTAAATCGAATAATTCTTGGACTTCTTTCACGGTTAAATCTATCGAACGACGAAAAATTCCTGGCATCGATGGAATTTCGACTTGCACATTTTCTCCTTCTGCAATAAACATCGGAAACATAAAATCACTCGGACTTAATGTGGTTTCGCGAACTAAACTTCTTATGGATTCGTTTACTCTTAAACGACGTCCTCTCTGTAATGGAAACATACTATTTTATTTTTTTGAACCATTAAGGGATTAAGTTTATTAAGGGTTTGACTAAATTTTCTTAATCTCTTAATGGTTTAATTTATACCCAATCCATAGGTTTTTCTAATACTTTTACTACTTTTTCTTCTTCGCTACCTACCACAGGATGATGATCATAATGCCATTGAACGTGTGGTGGTAAACTCATTAAAATACTTTCTATTCGGCCATTGGTTTTTAAACCAAATAAGGTGCCTTTGTCGTGAACCAAATTAAACTCAACATAACGACCACGGCGAATTTCTTGCCAAGTTCTTTGTTCAGCTGAATAAGGCAAGTCTTTTCTTCTTTCTACAATTGGTAAATAGGCGTCAAGAAATGAATTCCCGACTTCGTTTACGAAATTGAACCAATCTTCCATTTTCATAGTTTCGGTTTCTTTCAAATAATCAAAAAACAACCCGCCTATTCCACGAGCTTCATTTCTATGTGTATTCCAAAAATAGTCATCGCATTGTTTTTTATATTTCGGATAGAACTCTGGATTATGTTTGTCGCAAGCCGTTTTACAGGTTTGGTGAAAATGAATGGCATCTTCTTCAAACAAATAATAGGGCGTCAAATCTTGTCCGCCGCCAAACCAACTATTGATTACTTTCCGTGAGCCTGTACTGAGCTCTGTCGAAGTATCGTACATTTCGAAATAGCGCCAATTTGCGTGAACGGTTGGCACCATTGGATTTTTTGGATGAATGACTAAACTCAATCCACAAGCAAAAAAATCGGCTTCACCTACGTTGAATAATTTTTGCATCGAATCAGGCAGTTTTCCGTGAACCGCTGAAATATTTACGCCACCTTTTTCAAAAACAGCACCATTTTCAATTACGCGTGTTCTTCCACCACCGCCTTCTGGTCGTTCCCAAATGTCTTCACGAAATTTAGCAACGCCATCCAAAGCTTCTAATCCTTTACAGATTTGATCTTGAAGGGTTTGTATGTATTGGTAAAATTTATCTTTCATTTAAATAGCTTTTAGCTATGCGTTCAGCCGCTTCACGACAGTTGAGCTTAGTTCTTGTTATTTTTTCTTACAATATATCTTACTGCCTTTAAGTTTAAATCCAATACTTGAATATAAATTTATTGCAGCCAATCTATGATCTTCAGTAAAAAGCAGTATTTCAGAAAGTTCTTTTTCTTCACCTACTTGAACTAATAAATTAATTAATTTTCTTCCTACTCCTTTTCCACGAGAAGCGGAGTCTACAACTACATCTTCAATCCAACCCTTATTTCCAGATATAACTTTGTAAGTACACATTAATGCAATTCCAATTATTTTATTATTATTCTCACAATATGCAATTGTAATTTGGTTTTTCTCATTCAATATTTCTTCAAGATCTAACTGAATTTTATTTGGACTTAATTGACGAAATAATTCAGAAACTTGCTCTTTAATGTCTATGTTTAAATCATTTTTGTCTAAAATAGCTGTTTTCATTTCTTTTAAAGTGTTTTAAACAATACAGTTTTATTGAGTTATAATTTTTTACGAACAACTATCTGCTGTCAGCTTATTTATTGTATTCTTTAACTGCTTCCACAAATGCTTTCGCGTGATCCACAGGAATATTTGGTAAAATTCCGTGTCCTAAGTTTACGATATAATTGTCTTTTCCAAATTCGTCTATCATTTCGTGAACCATTTTTTTGATGGTTGGAATAGGTGACAATAAACGACTTGGGTCGAAATTTCCTTGTAAGGTGATATTGCCTCCTGATAAATAACGGGCATTTCTTGGTGAACAAGTCCAATCTACTCCTAAAGCTGAAGCTTTTGATTTTGCCATATCCCCTAAAGCAAACCAACATCCTTTTCCGAAAATAATAACTGGAGTTATTTCTGCTAAAGCTTCAGTAATTTGATTGATATATTGAAATGAAAATTCTTGATAATCTACAGGAGACAACATACCGCCCCAAGAATCGAAAATCTGAATCGCATTACAACCTGCTTTTACTTTTTCTTTCAAATATAAAATCGTCGTATCGGTAATTTTTTGTAATAAAACGTGCGCTGCAACTGGGTTTGAAAAACAAAATCCCTTGGCAGTATCAAAACTTTTAGAGCCTTTTCCTTCAACAGCATAACAAAAAATCGTCCAAGGTGAACCTGCAAAACCAATTAATGGCACTTCATCGTTCAACATTTGTTTGGTCAATTTAATCGCATCAAAAACATAGCCTAAGGTTTCATTCACATCTGGAACAAACACTTTTTCTACATCTTGAGAAGTACGAATTGGATTCGGAATTATTGGCCCTAAATTATCTTTCAATTCCACGTGAATTCCCATCGCTCTTGGCACCACCAAAATATCTGAAAACAAAATTGCTGCATCTGGTTTCACGATACGAATTGGTTGAACCGTGATTTCAGCTGCTAATTCAGGTGTTTCACAACGTGTAAAGAAATCGTATTTGTCACGCAAAGCTCTAAATTCAGGCAAATATCTTCCCGCTTGGCGCATCATCCAAACCGGTGGGCGTTCCACTTTTTCGTTATTTAAGGCACGTAGAAATAAATCGTTTTTTATCATTTTGTTTATATTTAACCTATTAGGTTATATTATGTGTAATATTCTATAACTTGTTCAATAACGTTTTCAATACTTGGTTGATACGCTGTTTTTATATTTTTAATTTTAGTTTCTGACAATACAGCTCTTAAAGCATCTGCTGTTGTATTTCCTATACAAAACAACTTTTCGGTACCAAGTGTGTTTTTTTTCAAATAACTGGTTACGGCAGATGGGCTGAAAAACAAAATCCCATCCACTTTATCTGAAATTTTATGAGGTCTTAACGTTGTATCGTACACTTTAATTTCATTAAACGTAATTTCGTTTTCAGTTAACATTTCTGGCAAGGTATCTTTACGAAGATTGCCACTAAAAAAAGTAAAACTTTCATCGGAATAAACTAACGTAATAATTTCTGCTAAATCTTCTGCATAACCTGTGTAGGCTTCTACTGTGAAACCATTTTCGTTTAATAATTCTTTGGTTTTTAATCCGACACAAAAAACGTTTTTTTGCTTTAATTCATCAATTTTTGGATGTTGCAAAATACTTAAAATAGCATTTTGACTCGTGAAAATCAAGTTTTTGTTCAGATTTTTTATTTCGAAAGAAGCGTTTTCTGTTTTAATAAAATCTGCTTCAATAACTTTAATAGTTGCTTTAACTAATTCTTGTTTTTGAATTGGTGAAAGTGTTTTGGTTGATAATATTGTAGTTTCTTTTACCATTTTTTTCTTTTACCATTAAGAAATTAAGATTATTAAGTTTTCTTAATTCCTTAATGGTTTGTTTTTACTTTTTTAGTTTTTCTTTAATTTCAGTCATTACTACTGTGCCGCCATTGGCTAAAATTTCTTGAGCGGTATGAAATCCTAATTTTTTCCATTCCGAAACAGCTACGGTTTTAGTAACTTCTAATTTTTGTTTTCCGTCTATTGATAATAAAACACCTGTAAAATCAATCACATCTTCTTTCTCATTATACGTAGCGATTGCTCCAATTGGCGCTGTACAACCTCCTTCTAACGTTCTTAAAAATTGACGTTCTATATAGGTACAAATTTCTGTTTCAATATGATTTAATTGCGAAACGGCATCTAAAGAAAAGAAATCATCTGCATTACACACAACAACCATAGCGCCTTGAGCGGGTGCTGGAATCATCCAATCTAAAATAATTGCCTTTTCTGGTTTTAAGTTGATGCGCTCCAAACCGGCTTCTGCAAAAATAGCCCCGCCCCAATTTGATTCAGCTACTTTTAGCAGGCGCGTATTTACATTACCACGAATATCTTCTATTTTATGACTTGGGTATTTGTGTAACCAACTTGCTTTTCTTCGTAAACTACTGCTTGCAATGACGCTGTTTTCTTCGGTTAAAAAATCTAAATTTTCTTTATAAACCAAAATATCAAATGCTGAAGCTCTTTCCAAAACGGCACCTTGTACAATTCCGTTAGGTAATAAGGTTGGTACATCTTTCATAGAATGTACCGCAATGTCAATTTTGCCTTGAATCATTGCAACATCCAACGTTTTTGTGAAAATTCCTGTAATTCCTAATTCGTATAATGGTTTGTCTAAAACAATATCTCCATCGGATTTTACTGCGATAATTTCCGTTTTATAGCCCAAATCATTCAACTGTTTTTCAACGGTTTTAGCTTGCCAAAGTGCTAGTTCGCTATCGCGGGTTCCTATTCGTATTGTTTTACTCACTATTTAATGTTTTTGGTTTTCTATTTGAAAAACTTTATTAATCCACTCTACACTTTCATCTACAACCGTGTTGTCATCTTTTAAGTGATTGGCAAAATGACTGGTAATTTTTTGAATTAATTTTGCGGTAACAATTTCGGTATATTCTTCATTGAAATCAGCATTTTTCTTTTTTAAATGATTGATTTCCGATTCTTTAATGGCGTTTAATTTGGCTTTTAAAGCGTGTATCGTTGGTGCATATTTTCTTCCTTTTGACCAAATTAAAAATTCAGTTAAAACTTCACTAATAATTTCTTCGGCAGCCGGTATAAATAGTTTTCTGTTTTCTAAAGTTTCATCGGTAATTTCCGACAAATGATCCATATGCACTAAAGTAACCAAAGGGTTGTGCTTTACGTTTTCATTGACATTTTTAGGTATAGATAAATCTAAAATCAATAATGGTTTTTTGAGATTTAAAATATCCAAATCTACTGTTGGATTCTGAGCGCCAGTGGCTACAACAACCACATCTGCCTTTTGCAATTCTATTTGTAAATCGGAATAATCTTTAACAACAAGGTTTAGTTTTTTGGCTAATTTTTCTGCCTTATCCTTGGTTCTATTAATCAGCGTAATTTGGTCATGTTTGGAATGTTTTACCAAATTCTCACAAGTATTTCTTCCAATTTTTCCTGTTCCGAAAAGTAAAATATTTTTGTTGGAAATTTCTTCTACATTCTTAAAAATATATTGCACTGCCGCAAAAGAAACAGAAGTAGCGCCGCTTGAAATTTCAGTTTCGTTTTTAACTTTCTTACTCGCTTGAATGACCGAATTTACTAATCTTTCTAAATACGGATTTGCTAAATTGTGTTTTTTACTTTCTACAAAAGCGTTTTTCAATTGAGCAATGATTTCAAAATCGCCTAAAATTTGACTATCCAAACCCGTTCCTACTCTAAACATATGGTTTAAAGCTTCCTTTTGTTTGTAGACATAAGCGTATTTTTGAAATTCTTCAACCGTTCCTAAACTGTTTTCGCACAATAAATGAATCAATTGAAATGGATGCTGTGCAAAACCGTAAATTTCAGTACGGTTACAAGTGGAAGTAACAATCAGACTTTCAATTCCGTTAGATTTTGCCTGTTTCAAAAGATTGGTTTTGGCAGTAGCGTCTAAACTAAATTTACCTCTAATTTCGGCGTCCGCTTTTTTGTAGCTTAGTCCGATAGCGTAGAAAGTAGTTTGTTTTGCAGGTGAATGATTGTCCATAAATTGCTTTATCTCTTAAAGATGCACAAAATTATTGTTTCCATCTGTACAAAAACAACGCTGAAAGTACTTTTTATGTCGGAATTCGATTTTTTTAAATAAATTGCACTTATTTTGATATAAACTACTAACTTTGTAACAAATTCAGCACCAAACAACTGATTTGTTTAGATTAATTATAAATAACAAGCTTGTTTTTTGTTAAACAATTCATAAAAAAATAACGCTATGAGTTCATATGAAGAAATTAAAATTGATACCGATTTTACGTTATTACGATTTCAAAACGATTCTGACACTACCGAAACGTCTGAAAAACAAGTAGGTACAGGTTTAATTCAATTTCATTTTAATGTAAAAGGAAAGGGAAAATTTATTTTTAATAATAATTCTTATACTTTAGATTTGAATGAAGAAAAAGCGCTATTGCTTTACAATCCGCAAAAAGAATTGCCACTTCATTTAGAAATTGCGCCAAAAAGTTGGATTATTTCTATTTTAATTTCAATTAAAAAATTTCACACTTTATTTTCATCGGATTCAGAAATGATTCCGTTTTTGAGTAAAGATAATTTAGAAAAAAAATATTACACCGAAGAAAGTATCAGCCCGTCAATGGCAATTGTATTAAATCAAATATTTCATTACAACCAAAATTCATCAATCAAAACCTTGTATTTAAAAGGAAAAAGTTACGAATTATTAAGTCTGTTTTTTAATACGAATGAAGATCCAAACGCAGAACATTGTCCGTTTTTATCAGACGAAGAAAATGTACTAAAAATTAAAAAAGCAAAAGAAATCATCATAAAAAATATGGCAGAACCACCAGGTTTACAAGAATTGGCTGATGAAGTTGGGATTTCATTAAAGAAATTAAAAGCAGGTTTTAAAGAAATTTATGGCGACACCGTTTTTAATTTTTTATTCGATTATAAAATGGAATTCGCACGAAAACTTTTGGATACTGGCTCGTATAATGTAAATGAAGTGGGATTAAAAATTGGCTACAGCACCTCAAGTCACTTTATTGCAGCATTTAAAAAGAAATTTGGCACAACGCCAAAAAAATACCTATTAAACTTAAACGTTAATTTATAAAATTACAATACAATGAAAGGAGTATTATTAGTAAATCTTGGTTCGCCAGAAAGCCCTACTGCTAAGGATGTAAAACCATATTTAGATGAATTTTTAATGGATAAATACGTAATTGACGTTCCGTTTTTATTACGTGCTTTATTGGTGAGAGGAATTATTTTACAAACACGACCAAAAAAATCTGCTGAAGCCTATGCAAGAATTTGGACAAGCGAAGGTTCTCCATTAATTGTAATTTCTAAAAAAATGCACGAAAAAGTAAAAGGGTTGGTTGACATTCCGGTTGCTTTAGCTATGCGTTATGGAACCATTACTATTTTAAAAGGATTGCAAGAATTACACGACAAAGGCGTAACAGAAGTGATGCTTTTTCCTTTGTATCCGCAACACGCTATGGCTTCAACCACTACTATTTTGGTATTAGCAGAAGAGCTTCGCGCCAAGCATTTTCCAAATATGAAATTTACTACGGTTCCTGCGTTTTATAACAAACCTGGGTACATTGAAGCGTTATCTAATTCGATAAAAAAGCATTTGGAAGGTTTTGAATACGATCATTTATTGTTTTCATATCACGGAATTCCGAAACGTCATATTCGTAAAACCGACATTACAAAATCGCATTGTAAAATTGATGGTTCTTGTTGCAATACGCCTTCGCCAGCACACGAATTTTGTTACAGACATCAATGTTATGAAACTACAAAACAAGTGGTGAAAACATTGGGTATTCCGGAAGGAAAATACAGTCAAACGTTTCAATCGCGTTTAGCAGGAGATAAATGGTTAACGCCATACACCGATGTTGAAGTGAATAAAATGCCTGAAAAAGGAATTAAAAAATTAGCCGTTGTAACTCCAGCGTTTGTTGCCGATTGTTTAGAAACATTGGAAGAAATTGCAATGGAAGCTAACGAACAATTTTTACATCACGGTGGTGAAGAATTTATGGCCATTCCGTGTATGAATGACGAAGATGAATGGTGTGGTGTTGTGGCTGATTGGATTGAAGAATTTAAAAATAGTAAATAGTAAAAAGCGATTAGTAAATAGTTTATTTTATGTACGAATACCTAAAATCCTTACACTTAATTTTTGTAATCACTTGGTTTGCAGGATTATTTTACATTGTTCGCTTGTTTGTGTATCAAATTGAAGCAAACGAAATGCCTTCGCCAGAAAAAGAAATTTTACAAAAACAGTATAAAATAATGACGTACCGTTTGTGGTACATAATTACTTGGCCGAGTGCGGTTTTAGCCACTATTTTTGCATTGTCGTTGTTACATTTAAATCCTGCTTTTATGGAAATGCCTTGGATGCAAGTGAAATTAGGATTTGTAGTTTTGTTATTTATCTATCATTTTAAATGTCAAAAAATTTATACCGAATTACAAAATGATACCGTAAAATATACCTCAAACTTTATGCGATTATGGAACGAAGGCGCGACCATAATTTTGTTTGCTGTAGTTTTTTTAGTAATTTTAAAAAATGCAATCAACTGGATTTATGGTGTAATTGGAATTATTTTGTTTTCAGTGATTATTATGCTTGGTTTTAAATTCTATAAAAGAATAAGAGATAAAAAAAGTGATTAAATTTTTAAAAATACATACACTTTCGTTACGACGAAGAATATTTTTGTCGATGTTGTTTATTACAACATTTTCAACAATACTAATTACTGTAGTGTCACTAATTCATTTTCGGTACGAAGCTAAAGAATACCACGAAGAACGTTTGTCTCGAAAAGAAAATGCGATAAAAGAGCATATAGAATACATTTTACAAACTTCAAAATTTCCACTTACTACCAATAATATACCAAGTATTTTTAAGGGTAGAATTCTTGAATTATCAGATATTCATAGTCTTGAAGTTAATTTTTTTGATTTAAACGGAAAATTACTATTATCATCTAAATCTTATATTAAGAATAAAAAGAAACGGAAAATTAATGCCGAAATTCTTAAAAGCTTAAAAAATTCTACTGAAAAGCGAATTGTAATTACAAAGGTTAAAGAAAACGAAACATACATAAAATCGTCTTATAGTTATATTAAAGATGCCGATTTTAAAAATCTTGCTATTTTAAATATTCCGTATGAAGAGAATAGCGATTTTTATAATCAAGAAGCAGAAAACTTCCTAACTCGATATGCGCAAGTATTTATAATTATGTTTATTATTTCTATTTTAATATCCTATTTATTATCCAGTAATATTACCAAATCGATTTCTCAAATTTCAGAAAAATTAGGGATTACACAGTTAAATGAACGCAATCAAAAACTTAAGCTTCAACCTGGAAATCAAGAAATTAATGGGCTAATTTTGGCCTATAATAATATGGTTGATACCTTAGAAGAAAGCGCACAAAAATTAGCTCAAAGCGAACGTGAACACGCTTGGCGTGAAATGGCAAAACAAGTGGCTCACGAGATTAAAAATCCGCTTACGCCAATGCGTTTAACCATACAAAGTTTTCAAAGAAAATTTGATCCGAACGACCCAAATAACAGTCAAAAACTTGAAGATTTTTCTGAAACCCTTATTCAGCAAATTGATACAATGAGCACTGTAGCAAGTGCGTTTTCAAATTTTGCCAATATGCCCACACAACAAAATGAACGCTTAAATATTGTTCAGGTTTGCAAAACAGCGCTCGAAATTTTTAATGAAGATTATGTTGATTTTATAAGTTCGGAAAATGAAATTTACACTTCTTTTGATAGAACACAATTGACAAGAATTGTAACTAATTTAGTAAAAAACGCCATTCAATCTATACCTGAAAATCAAAAATTTAAATCAGTAATGGTTGAAATTTTAAAAGAAGATACTAATTTTATTTTGAAGATTTCGGATAACGGAATTGGAATTTCGTTTGAAAACCAAGCGTATATTTTCGAACCAAAATTCACAACAAAAAATTCTGGTATGGGATTAGGATTGGCCATCATTAAGAAAATTATTGAAAATTATAACGGAAGTATTTCTTTTAAATCCGAAGAAGAAAAAGGAACACTTTTTACAGTAAAACTACCTATAAAAAACTAAAAAATGGAAACTATTTTAATTGAAAAAAAAGACAATTTCGCGATTGTTACGATTAACAGACCCACAAAATTAAATGCTTTAAACAAAGCGACAATTGAAGAACTACATACAGCATTTAACGATTTAAATAACGACAGCAGTACGAAAGTAATTATATTAACTGGAAGTGGTGAAAAAGCATTTGTAGCTGGTGCAGACATTGCTGAATTTGCGCATTTTACTGCTTCTGAAGGAGAACAATTGGCCGCAAAAGGACAAGAATTATTATTTGATTTTGTTCAAAATTTACAAACTCCAGTTATAGCCGCAGTAAACGGATTTGCTTTAGGTGGTGGTTTAGAATTAGCTATGAGTTGTCATTTCAGAATTGCTTCAACTAATGCAAAAATGGGCTTACCAGAAGTTACTTTAGGCGTTATTCCGGGTTATGGTGGCACACAAAGATTGACACAATTAATCGGAAAAGGTAGAGCCATGGAATTAATCATGACAGCCAATATGATTGATGCTGAAACGGCGAAATCGTATGGGTTAGTAAATCATGTGGTGCCGCAAGAAGAGTTATTAGATTTAGCAAAATCTTTAGCTACAAAAATTAGTCAAAATTCAAGTGTGGCCATTGCAAAAGCTATAGAAGCGATAAATGCCAACTTTGAAGACGGAGTAAATGGTTTTGATGTAGAAATAAAAAACTTTGGTGCAAGTTTTGCTACAGAAGATTTTAAAGAAGGCACAACGGCATTTTTAGAAAAAAGAAAAGCGGTATTTGTTGGGAAATAAAACAAATCGAAAATTAATTAAATAAAAAAATCCCGAGCAATGCTCGGGATTTTGAATTGTATAGAAAATTGAATTATTTTTTCTTTTTTCCACCTTTTTCTGCTTTTGCAGCTTCTTGAGCCGCTTTCATAGCAGCACGAGAAATTCTTACTTGACAAACAACTGTGTTGTCTGGGTGTAAAATTTTGTAGTTTGGTGCGCCTAATTTAGTAACATATAATTTGTTACCCATTTCTAATTCAGAAATGTTTGCTTCAACGAAATCCGGTAAGTTTGCAGGTAAAGCTCTCACTTTTAATTTACGTTGGTTTAAACGTAAAACCCCTCCTAATAAAACCCCTGGAGATGTTCCAGTAACTTTAACAGGTACTTCCATTGTAATTTCTTTTGCAGCATCTAGATTATAGAAATCTACGTGTAAAATTTTGTCAGAAACTGGGTGAAATTGAATATCTTGTAAGATACCGTCAAATTTCTTTCCGCCTTCTAATTCAATTACTACAGTGTGCGCTTCTGGAGTGTAAACTAAACCTTTAAATGCTCTTTCTTCAGCACTAAAATGTACTGGATTTTCCCCTCCGTAAATAACGCAAGGAACCATTCCAGCATTACGTAAGGCTTTAGTAGCTACTTTGCCCACGCTTTCTCTTTGTGATCCTTTGATCGTAATTGATTTCATTTGAAATAAATTAAAATTAATAAAAAATAATTGGTTAGTAGTTTAAAGGAATGAACATCTTCAAACCGACTAACTTTACATTAAAAACTTCCCACTTATGGAAGTATTGTTTTGAACCATGTGCATTACATCTGCAAATAACGGCGCACAGCTCACCACTTTTATTTTCTTAGATTCTTTCTTTAACGGAATAGAATCTGTAACGATTAACTCTTCTAATTTTGAGTTTTCAATTTTTTCGTACGCCTCACCAGATAAAATGGCGTGTGTACAAATGGCTCTTACACTCAAAGCACCTTTTTCAATCATTACATCAGCAGCTTTTGCTAATGTTCCACCAGTATCAATCATGTCGTCAACTAAAATAACATGTCTTCCTCTCACTTCACCAATCAATTCCATCGTATCGATAACGTTGGCTACTTTTCTTTGTTTGTAACAAATTACCACATCTGATTCTAAAAATTTAGAATACGCATAGGCTCTTTTAGAACCCCCCATATCAGGTGATGCGATAGTTAAATTTTGTAATCCTAAACTTCTTACATAAGGTAAAAAGATAGTTGAAGCAAACAAGTGATCTACTGGTTTTTCAAAGAATCCCTGAATTTGATCTGCATGTAAATCCATGGTCATAATTCGAGTAGCTCCTGCTGTTTCTAATAATTTAGCAACCAATTTTGCCCCAATCGGCACTCTTGGTTTGTCTTTTCTGTCTTGTCTTGCCCATCCAAAATAAGGAATTACAGCTGTTATGTGTCTGGCAGATGCTCTTTTTGCGGCATCAATCATTAACAACAATTCCATTAAATTATCTGCACTCGGAAATGTGGAACACACTAAAAACACACGAAGACCTCTAATAGATTCTTCAAAAGATGGTTGAAATTCTCCATCGCTGTATTTTGAGAATGTTACTTTACCTAGCGGCACACCGTATTTACTGGCGATTTCTTCTGCTAGGTACACACTTTGAGAACACGCAAATATTTTTGCTTCAGGCTCTTTGTATGACATTTTAATTAGTTGTTTAGTAGTTATTTAGTTGTTGTGTTGTGCAATTTGGGTGCAAAGTTAGTAATTTAATTGAACTCTGAAAGTAAAATTTTAAGTATTTTTATAATGAAATTAGAAACTTTAGTTATATTTGCACTCTCTTTAAAAGCCATAAAGTAAATATTTATTTATTTTTGCTTTTCAATGCCCGGATGGCGGAATTGGTAGACGCGCACGACTCAAACTCGTGTTCCTTGGAGTGTGGGTTCGATTCCCACTCCGGGTACAAAAAATCCTTAATTAGCTTTATTGTTAATTAAGGATTTTTTTATTTTAATTTGAAAACGGATTCTTTTGGCGTCAAAACTTTAAATAAGAATCCAGAATTAAATTTTAACACTATGAAAAATAGTATATAAAATAGTATTTTTGCGAAAAATTAATACAAATGAGTTTCGAAAAAGAAATTGCCCGTAGAAGAACTTTTGGAATCATCTCGCATCCAGATGCTGGAAAAACAACATTAACAGAAAAACTTTTGTTATTTGGAGGTGCAATTCAAGAAGCTGGTGCTGTAAAAAGCAATAAAATTAAAAAAGGCGCTACATCCGATTTCATGGAAATTGAACGTCAGCGTGGAATTTCGGTTTCTACTTCTGTTTTGGCTTTCAATTACAAAGAGAAAAAAATAAATATTTTAGATACGCCTGGTCACAAGGATTTTGCGGAAGACACATTCAGAACACTTACTGCTGTAGATAGCGTTATTGTTGTGGTTGACGTCGCAAAAGGTGTGGAAGAGCAAACAGAAAAATTGGTAGAAGTATGTAGAATGAGAAGCATTCCTATGATTGTTTTCATTAACAAACTGGATCGTGAAGGGAAAGACGCGTTTGACTTAATGGACGAAGTGGAACAAAAACTAGGTTTAGACGTTACACCTTTAAGTTTTCCAATTGGTATGGGATACGATTTTCAAGGTATTTACAATATTTGGGAGAAAAACATTAATTTGTTTGAAGGTGATAGCCGAAAAAATATTGAAGAAACCATAGCTTTTTCAGACATCCAAAGTCCTGAATTAGAAAAAATTATTGGTGAAAAACCTGCGACAAAACTTCGAGAAGAATTAGAATTAATTACCGAAGTGTATCCTTCATTTGATAGAGACGCGTATTTAGCAGGAAAATTACAGCCTGTGTTTTTTGGTTCGGCGTTAAATAATTTTGGAGTTCGCGAATTATTAGATTGTTTTATCAATATTGCTCCTACGCCACGTGCTAAAGAATCGGATACCCGATTGGTGCAACCTGATGAGAAAAAATTAAGTGGTTTTGTATTTAAAATACATGCCAATATGGATCCTAAACATCGCGACAGATTGGCATTTATTAAAATTGTTTCGGGAACTTTTGAAAGAAACAAACCTTATCTTCATGTTAGACAAGGGAAAAATATGAAATTTAGTAGTCCAAATGCGTTTTTTGCAGAGAAAAAAGAAATTGTAGATATTTCTTATCCAGGAGATATTGTAGGGTTGCACGATACTGGAAATTTTAAAATTGGCGATACACTTACGGAAGGTGAAACAATGAATTTTAAAGGAATTCCAAGTTTTTCTCCAGAACATTTTAGATATATTAATAATGCCGATCCCTTAAAAGCAAAACAATTAGAAAAAGGTGTCGACCAATTAATGGATGAAGGTGTAGCGCAATTATTCACTATTGAAATGAACGGCAGAAAAGTAATTGGAACCGTTGGTGCATTACAATATGAAGTAATTCAGTATCGTTTAGAACACGAATATGGCGCGAAATGTACCTATGAAAATTTTCCTGCATACAAAGCGTGTTGGGTACTTCCAGACGACCCAAAAAACGAAGAATTTAAAGAATTTAAACGTGTAAAACAAAAGTTTTTAGGACACGATAAACACGGACAATTGGTTTTTTTAGCTGATAGTGAATTTTCTATTCAAATGACGAATCAAAAATATCCAAGTGTTAAATTATATTATACTTCCGATTATCATAAAAACGAAAACTAAATCATAACAAAAATCGCCTCAGTACTGAGGCGATTTTTGTTTTATTAAATAGGTTAGTGTTCTTAATTTACTTTTTGATAATTAAGAATTCACTTCTTCTGTTTTGTGCGTGTTGTTCTTCTGTGCATTCTGTGCATGGTGCTTTTGGTTGG
>NZ_JBIKJY010000026.1:0-30572 GCF_044360715.1 Flavobacterium sp. | reverse complement strand
TCGACCTAAGGAGAAATCACATAAAGTTAAAAATAACAGATTATTTTTTGAACGTAAATAACAAGATGTTTGTTTTAAGTTTATTTACAAAGATTATGAGATTTCTCCTAAGGTCGAAATGACAAAGTTTGTGGATGAAATATATTAATAAAAATAATAAGTAATTGTCATTTCGACCTAAGGAGAAATCACATAAAGTTAAAAAGTATGATTTCTCTTTATAACGAATTAATAAGATGTTTAATTCAAGTTTGTTTAAAAAGATTATGTGATTTCTCCATCCGTCGAAATGACAAAGTTTGTGGGTAAGATGACAAAGTTTGTAGGTAAAATGACAAAGTTTGTGAGTGAAATGACAAAGTCTTAAAAAAGTAAGAATTATTTTTTAAGTTTTTCTTACATTTGTTAAACAAAAACATATTCTGTGAGCCAAATTAATAAACTAAAAATACTCAACGATCCTATTTATGGTTTTATTACCATTCCCAATACTTTAATTTACGATTTAATTCAGCATCCGTATTTTCAGCGTTTGCGTCGTATTTCTCAAATGGGCTTGTCTTATTTGGTTTATCCAGGGGCACATCATACCCGTTTTCATCACGCTTTAGGATGTATGCATATTATGCAAAAAGCGGTTCAGACACTGAAATTTAAAGGTGTTGCCATTTCCGATGAAGAAGAAAATGCATTATACGTAGCGATTTTATTACACGATATAGGACACGGGCCTTTTAGTCACGCCTTAGAGAATAGCGTATTGGAAGAAGTACATCACGAAGAGTTGTCGTTGTTGTTTATGGAGCAACTTAATAAGGAATTTGATGGTAAATTAGCATTAGCCATTCAGGTGTTTAAAGGCGAATACCATAGAAAATTTATGTTGCAATTGATTTCCAGTCAGTTAGATATGGATCGTATGGATTACCTGAAACGCGATAGTTTTTATACAGGTGTCAATGAAGGAAACGTAAATAGCGAGCGATTAATTCAAATGCTAAATGTACAAGATGATGTGTTGGTTATGGAAGAAAAAGGAATTTATTCTATAGAAAAGTTTCTAATGGCGCGCCGATTGATGTATTGGCAAGCCTACTTACATAAAACTAGTGTTGTAGCTGAATTAACATTAACTAAGATACTAAAACGAGCAAAGGAGCTTTCATCAAAAGGTGAGGTGTTATTTGGAAGTCCTTTTTTATTGTTCTTTTTAAATCATAAAATTGAATTACAACAAATAGATAAAACCATCTTAGATACGTTTTCTAATTTAGATGATTACGATGTGTTAGGTGCGATTAAGCAATGGCAATTTCACGATGATTTTGTACTGAGTTCTTTAAGCAAAATGGTCATCAATAGAAATCTACTAAAGATTGAATTAACCGAAGATAAAGTAAACAAAATCAAATTCTTAGAGTTAAAAGAAAAATATATGAAACAGTACGCTATTTCAGAAAATGAAGTAGGCTATTTTGTGTTCAAAGGCAAACTAAAAAACGAAGCCTATAGCAAGTCTTCGGAGCCTATTAGAATTCTAAAAAAAGATAAAACAATTGAAAATGTAGTGGAAGCCTCAGATCAAATGCACTTAAAAGCATTGTCAAAAACGGTAATCAAATATTTTATTTGTTATCCGAAAGCGGGAGATTAAGGTTAATTTTTATATTTTTGCACAGACGAAATGAGTAAAATTAATTTTACACAAAGTAATCATATATATAATGACGTGTTTGTCTTAAATATAGATAGGCACTAAAGCATACAAAATGAAATTTACAGCAGGACAAATAGCAGGCATATTGGATGGAGTCGTTTTTGGAAATCCAGATGCTGAAGTATATAAATTAGCTAAAATAGAGGAAGGAACAGATGGTTCGCTAACTTTTTTAGCTAATACGAAGTATTCCAATTATTTATACACTACAAACGCCACTATAGTTATTGTAAATAAATCGTATGAGCTTGAAAATGAAGTAAAAGCAACATTAATTAAAGTTGATGATGCGTACAGTTCTTTTTCAAAATTATTAGAATATTACAATCAAATTAAATTAATGAAATCGGGTATAGAACAACCTTCGGTAATTTCGGATGGCGTAACCTATGGTGACGATTTATATTTAGGTAGTTTTTGTTACATTGGTAAAAACGTACGAATTGGAAATAATGTAAAAATATATCCAAATAGTTTTATTGGCGATAACGTAACTATTGGCGATAATTGTGTGTTTTTTGCAGGAGTGAGGGTATATTCTGAAACCGAAATAGGCAATCATGTTACCATTCATTCAGGAACGATTATCGGTTCTGATGGTTTTGGTTTTGCTCCACAAGAGGATGGTTCGTTTACTAAAATTCCACAAATTGGAAATGTCGTTATCGAAGACCACGTAGAAATTGGGTCTTGTTCTACAGTAGATAGAGCAACACTTGGTACTACATATATAAGAAGAGGCGCGAAGTTAGATAACCAAATTCAAGTGGCACATAATGTAGAAATTGGTGAAAATACCGTAATTGCAGCACAAACCGGCATTGCTGGTTCTACAAAAATTGGTAAAAATTGTTTAATTGGAGGCCAAGTAGGAATTGCAGGACATATTACAATAGGCGATAGGGTAAAAATTCAAGCCCAATCAGGTATCGGAAAAAGTTTAAAAGACGGAGAAGTTGTACAAGGTAGCCCAGCATTTAATTATGGCGATTTTGCAAAGTCATTCGTACACTTTAGAAATTTACCTAAAATAGTTAATGAAATAGAAGAATTAAAAAAGAATAATATATAAAATCATGTTAAAACAAACAACTCTAAAAAGCGAAATTTCTTTAAAAGGTGTCGGACTTCATACGGGTCAGGAAGTGACAATGACTTTTAAACCAGCACCCATTAATAATGGTTTTACATTTGTACGTGTCGATTTAGAAGGAAGCCCAATTATTGAAGCAGATGCCAATTATGTAGTAAATACACAACGTGGTACTAATTTAGAAAAATTAGGTGTCATGATTCAAACACCTGAGCATGTTTTAGCCGCTTTAGTAGGATGTGATTTAGATAATGTGATTATTGAGTTAAATTCTTCTGAATTGCCTATTATGGATGGTTCTTCAAAATATTTTGTAGAAGCGTTAGAAAAAGTAGGTTGTGTTGAACAAGAAGCCGAAAGAAAAATATATGTTGTAAAAGATGTTATCTCTTATTTGGATGAAGCTACAGGTAGCGAAATTACTATTATTCCAAGTGATGGGTATTGTGTTACAGCAATGGTTGATTTTGGTACAAAAGTTTTGGGAACACAAAATGCCAATATGAAAAACATTTCTGACTTTAAATCGGAAATTGCTGATTGCAGAACGTTTAGTTTTTTACATGAATTAGAAGCGTTATTAAATAACGGATTAATTAAAGGTGGCGATTTAAATAATGCCATAGTTTACGTAGATAAAGAAATTTCTGAAGAAACTATGGGTAATTTAAAGAAAGCCTTCAATAAAGAACATATTTCTGTAAAAGAAAACGGAATTTTAGATAACTTAACGTTACATCATCCAAACGAAGCGGCACGCCATAAACTATTAGATATAGTGGGTGATTTGTCTCTTATTGGAAGAAGAATTCAAGGAAAGGTTATTGCAAATAAACCAGGGCATTTTGTAAACACACAATTTGCTAAAAAAGTTTCAAAAATTATCAAATTAGAAGAAAAAAATCAAATTCCAGTTTACGATTTACATAAAGAACCGGTATTAGATATCCATGGAATTATGGATTTACTACCTCACAGACCTCCGTTCTTATTAGTAGATAAAATTTTAGAATTATCTGAAACGCATGTAGTGGGCTTGAAAAACGTCACGATGAATGAACCTTTCTTTATTGGACATTTTCCAGGTGCGCCAGTGATGCCGGGTGTATTGCAAGTAGAAGCTATGGCACAAACGGGAGGTATTTTAATTTTAAGTACGGTGCCAGATCCAGAAAATTATCTTACCTTCTTTATGAAAATAGATAATGTAAAATTCAAACAAAAAGTATTACCAGGTGATACTATTGTTTTTAAATGCGAATTAATAACACCAATTAGAAGAGGAATTTGCCATATGCAAGCGTATGCGTATGCCAATGGGAAATTGGTTTCGGAAGCCGAATTAATGGCACAAATAGTAAAAGTTAAAAACGATTAAATAAAAAACGTAATATTTAGAAGTAATCATTGACTTCTAACTATTTAGACATAAAATATAAAATATATGAATCAACCATTAGCATACGTTCATCCAGGAGCAAAAATTGCAAGAAATGTAGTAATCGATCCGTTTACTACCATTCATAATAATGTAGAAATCGGTGAAGGAACTTGGATAGGCTCTAACGTAACCATTATGGAAGGCGCAAGAATTGGTAAAAATTGTAATATTTTTCCAGGATCGGTCATTTCTGCCGTACCACAAGATTTAAAGTTTGGTGGTGAAGATTCTTTAGCAATTATAGGTGATAACTCTACAATTAGAGAATGTGTCACCATTAATAGAGGTACCGTGGCGGCTGGAAAAACAGTAATTGGTAAAAATTGCCTTATTATGGCAACTGCACACATTGCACACGATTGTATGATTGGCGATAATGCTATAATTGTAAACGGTGTGGCATTAGCAGGCCATGTTACAGTTGGACAATATGCTGTAATTGGTGGTTTGGCTGCAGTACATCAATTTATTTCTATTGGTGACCATGCGATGGTTTCTGGTGGAAGTTTAGTAAGAAAAGATGTGCCACCTTTTTCAAAAGCTGCAAAAGAACCTTTATCATACGTGGGAATTAATTCTGTAGGATTAAGAAGAAGAGGGTTTACCACAGAAAAAATAAGAGAGATTCAAGATATATACCGAATTTTATACCAAAAAAACTACAATACGTCTCAAGCAATGAGTATTATTGAAGCCGAAATGGAAGCGACTCCAGAAAGAGATGAAATTTTAGATTTTATTAGAAATTCTTCTCGCGGAATAATGAAAGGCTACACTGGAAGCGTTTAATAATTAAAAATATAATTTAAAAAACAAACAAAATGGCAAGTACATCAGATATTAGAAATGGTTTATGTATTAAATTTAACCACGATATTTATAAAATCATCGAATTCTTACACGTAAAACCAGGTAAAGGTCCTGCGTTTGTAAGAACAAAATTAAAATCATTAACTAACGGAAAAGTATTAGACAATACGTTTTCTGCAGGACATAAAATAGATGTAGTACGTGTAGAAACTCAAACGTACCAATTTTTATACCCTGAAGGAAATGATTTTCACTTTATGAATATTGAATCTTTTGAGCAAATTACTTTAAATAAGAATATTTTAGATGCGCCAGATTTATTAAAAGAAGGTACAAATGTAATGGTTCAAATTAACACAGAAACAGACCTGCCTTTATCAGTAGATATGCCTGCATCAATTGTTTTAGAAGTAACTTATACTGAACCTGGTTTAAAAGGAAATACGGCTACAAATGCTACCAAACCAGCGACTGTAGAAACGGGTGCTACCATTAATGTTCCTTTATTTATTAATGAAGGAGATAAAATTAAAATTGATACAACTTCTAGTTCTTATATGGAACGTGTAAAAGAGTAATTGAAATAAATGAAATTTAACAAAACATACACATTAAAACAAATTGCTGAAATCATCAAGTCTAACTATGTTGGATCAGATGATTTTCCAGTTTATGGTATGAATGAAATTCATGTGGTAACACCTGGCGATATTGTTTTTGTAGACCATCCAAAATATTACGATAAAGCGTTGCAATCTGCAGCTACAATTGTACTTATCAATAAAGAAGTAACATGCCCAGAAGGAAAAGCATTATTAATTTCAGATGATCCTTTTAGAGACTTTAATATTTTAACTAACTATTTTCGACCTTTTCAGTTTTCAAATGTTTCAATTTCAGAAACAGCTACTATAGGCGAAGGCACACTAATACAACCCAATTGTTTTATTGGACATCAAGTTCAAATTGGTAAAAATTGTTTGATTCATTCCAATGTTTCCATTTACGATAATACTGTAATTGGTGATAACGTAATTATTCATGCAGGAACTATTTTAGGTGCCGATGCTTTTTATTATAAAAAACGTGCAGAAGGTTTTGATCAATTGCTTTCTGGAGGACGAGTTGTTATAGAAAACAATGTTGGAATTGGCGCACTTTGTACCATTGATAAAGGCGTAACAGGCGACACTACTATTGGAGAAGGTACAAAAATTGACAATCAGGTTCATGTAGGACACGATACAGTAATTGGAAAAAAATGTTTAATTGCTTCCCAAACCGGAATTGCAGGTTGTGTTATAATTGAAGATGAGGTAACACTTTGGGGACAAGTAGGTACCACAAGCGGTATAACTATTGGTGCGAAAGCTGTAATTATGGGGCAAACTGGAGTTACAAAATCTGTTGAAGGTGGAAAATCTTATTTTGGTACACCAATTGAGGAATCTCGCGAAAAATTAAAACAATTGGCTAATATTAAACGTATTCCTGAGATTTTAGAAACTTTGAAAAACACTTCAAAATAAAAATAGCGCATTCTATCTATTTGATTGAAAAACCAAATGGATACCAAATTAGCAAAATAGTAGAAAAAAAAGTATAAAAAAATTAATTTATTACTGGCAAAAAACTTATTTTTGCTCAACTTTTAAAAAACAAATAACCTCATGAGTGTTTTAGTAAATAAAAATTCAAAAATTATAGTTCAAGGATTTACAGGAAGTGAAGGAACGTTTCACGCTTCTCAAATGATTGAATACGGTACAAATGTAGTAGGTGGTGTAACGCCAGGTAAAGGTGGTACGTTACATTTAGATAGACCTGTTTTTAATACGGTTAAAGACGCTGTTAAAACAGCTGGAGCAGATACTTCAATCATTTTTGTACCGCCAGCTTTTGCTGCAGATGCGATTATGGAAGCTGCAGATGCAGGAATTAAAGTAATTATTTGTATCACGGAAGGAATTCCAGTTGCAGATATGATTAAAGCATATGATTTTATACAAGGTAAAGACTGTCGTTTAGTAGGTCCTAACTGTCCGGGTGTAATTACTCCAGGTGAAGCTAAAGTTGGTATTATGCCAGGTTTCGTATTCAAAAAAGGAACAGTGGGTATTGTTTCTAAATCAGGAACATTAACTTACGAAGCAGCTGACCAAGTTGTAAAACAAGGTTTAGGAATAACAACTGCAATTGGTATTGGTGGAGATCCAATTATTGGAACTACAACAAAACAAGCTGTTGAATTATTAATGAACGACCCTGAAACGGAATGTATCATTATGATTGGTGAAATCGGTGGTCAATTAGAAGCTGATGCTGCTAAATGGGTAAAAGCAGATGGTAATCGTAAACCAGTTGTTGGTTTTATCGCTGGTGAAACCGCTCCAAAAGGAAGAACAATGGGTCACGCAGGTGCGATTGTTGGTGGAGCAGATGATACAGCAGAAGCTAAAAAACGCATTATGAGAGAATGTGGAATTCACGTTGTAGATTCTCCAGCAGAAATTGGAAAAAAAGTAAAAGAAATAATGGGATAATTTCCTGTATTTAAAATACATAATAATAAAAGCTCCTTTTATGGAGCTTTTATTACTTATACTAATCAAGTTCACTTAGTATTACGACTGAGTGGCAAATAAAATAAAAATGGAAAAAGAATTAAAAAAATACAAATCAACAAATAGTTTTTTATTTACAACGGATTTGAACTTAGAAGAGGTTTGTAATGCTCCAGATGGTGCAAGTGGTGTTTTCTTGGTATTTGATGCCAGTAATGAAGAAAAACAATTAATTATGGTAGGTTCAACAGGCACCGTTCAGAATGATGGTACGTTGAAAGTGAAAAGTGGCGGTTTATACGATAAAATTGTAAACGGACATCAATTTGCTAAAACAGGAAGAAAATATTCTTGGCCTGCTCAAATGAAAAAGGAAGAAATTACTGCTTTAGAAGTAGTTTGGTATGAAACTTTTACAGGAAAAACAAAAAGCATTCCAACATTTGTTGAAGCGACTGTTTTACAAAGTTTTCTAAAAGACAACGGGACACTTCCTAAATGGAATGTAGCTTTCTAAAAAATAAACTGATAAAAAAAATCCCGCTCTGAATATTTTAGAGCGGGATTTTTGTTTTAATTAAATGGGTTAGACCATTTCGTATTGGTATACACATCTGTACCAGACAAAGTTCTTAAAAAAGCAACAACAGCATCAACTTCTGTTGCGGTTAAATTTAATTGTTGTCCAAAACCATTACGACGTAATCTTGGGTCAAGGTTTGTATTTCCTGGAGTAATAGTAATCGTCCCGTAGTGACCAATTGCAGCTTGCAGCGTAGTAATTTCACCTGTATGCATCATAGGTCCGTTAGGAGTTCCGTCTACTTTGACTAAATCTCGTAAAGAAGGAGCTCTAGTATTTCCTATGTCAATTCCTGCACCTCCAATTGTTCCAATAATTCCATTGTTTAATGAACCTGGTGAAATGTCAAATTCGGGAGCTCTGTGACATCCTGCACATCCTAAGCCGCCACCTATTCTACTTCCGTTTGCATTAAACGTTGGAGCAGCCAAAAATAAATTTTTACCCTGATTTTCTTGTGGTGTGAAATTAGAAAATGGTTGACCCTCATTCGTCGCCAATACTCTTCCGGCATCATATTTTGAATCAAAAGATTGAATACTGCGAATGAATTGAGCTAAGGCAATTTGGATTTTATTTTCTGTAATTTCAGAGGATCCATAGGCAAAATCAAATAATTCCCGGTAATAATCTATGGCACTTAATTTTGTAATTAATCCTGAAAAAGGCAAATCACCATTGGTGCCACTAAAGCCCATTTCTCCATGATCTTTGATAGGCATTGTAGTTTGAGTTTCAAGGTTCAAAGCTCTTTCATCCCAAAAGAATTTTGTTTCAGCGGCAAAACGTGTATTTATTAATCGCATAGAATGGCGTCCAGTAGTTCCGTTAACTCCTATACTTGCTACGTTATCATCTCCAAAAGCTACTGCTTGCTTGTGGCAACTAGAACAAGAAATCGTATTGTTTGACGACAATTTTTTATCGTAAAATAAAATTCTTCCTAAAGTAGCCCCTTTGTTTGATATAGGGTTTAAGATACTATTGTCTTTAGTAATGTATGCTGGAACGGTTTGGTTCGCATAATTTGCTAAATTATTTAAATCAACTGAACTGCCAAATTCTGCTAATACAGCAGGATAGGTTTCAGTAATAGCGGTGTAATCGTCTTCGTTATTGTCATTACAAGACATAACTGAAAAAGCAATTGCTAAAAATGGTAAGATTTTGAAGGCTTTCATAGGCTTTTTGTTTGGTTTTATTTCATTTAGACTTGCAATAAACAAAAAGGTTTAATGTAAAAGAAGTTTTTATTACTTTAAATTATTATTATATTTGACTTTTATAAGAAAGTATATCATTTAAATAGAAAAGTATGAAATTATTAGAAGGAAAAGTAGCCATTATTACAGGTGCAAGTAGAGGAATTGGAAGTGGTATTGCAAAGGTGTTTGCTCAAAACGGAGCAAATGTTGCCTTTACATATAGTTCATCTGCTGAATCTGCCTTAGCATTGGAAAACGAATTAAATGCTTTAGGAATAAAATCAAAAGGGTATAAATCAAATGCTGCAGATTTTAACGAAGCGCAAAAATTAGTAGATGATGTAATGGCTGATTTTGGAAATATAGATATATTAATTAATAATGCGGGTATTACAAAAGATAATTTATTAATGCGTATGTCGGAAGAAGATTTTGATGCGGTAATGAATATCAACTTAAAATCGGTATTTAATATGACTAAAGCGGTACAAAAAGTAATGCTTAAAAATCGTGCAGGATCTATTGTAAACATGAGTTCTGTTGTTGGAGTGAAAGGAAATGCAGGACAAGCAAATTACGCCGCTTCTAAAGCAGGTATGATTGGTTTTACAAAATCAATCGCATTAGAATTGGGTTCAAGAAATATTAGATGTAACGCCATCGCTCCAGGTTTTATTGAAACAGAAATGACAGCTAAACTAAACGAAGATGTTGTAAAAGGTTGGAGAGAATCTATTCCATTAAAACGTGGTGGAACACCTGAAGATGTAGCAAATGTATGTGTGTTTTTAAGTTCTGAAATGAGCGCCTATGTTACAGGACAAGTTATTAATGTAGACGGGGGAATGTTGACATAGTATTATAGATAAGGTTTAAAAGTTTATGTGTTTAAAAGTTTAACAGGTTTTGGGTTGAATCTAGCTTGAAATTTATAAATTTAATAGTGTTTCAATGAGAATATTTAGTTTTGAAAAGTTGATTGCTTGGCAAAAAAGCAGAGAATTAGCTATGTTGATATTTACAACAACTAAAAAATTCCCAAAAGACGAATTATTTGGATTAACTAGTCAAATGAGAAGATGTTCTGTTTCTATTGCATCAAACCTAGCTGAAGGTTCAGGAAGAAATTCTATGAAAGATAAAGCTAGATTTTCTGAAATTGCTTACAGTCTTCATTAGAATTATTAAATCAAGTTATTTTATGTCGCGATTTTGAATATGTAGATGAAAATCAATCTATTTTAATAAGAGAAAAAATAATTGAAGTAAATATGCTAATTGATGGTTTGTATAAGTCGCAAATTTCTAATATAAAATAACATTTACACAATCCATAACCCCAAAGACTTTTAAACTTTTAACCATATAAACACTTAAACTTAAAATGACATCAAGCACCATTCTTTTAATACTACTTTCGGTTATTATTTCTGGAGTTGTTGCGTTTTATCAGTATTTATTTAAAGTCGATAACCAAAATAAAACAAATTGGTTATTGGCTTTTTTGCGTTTTATTTCGGTTTTTTCATTGCTTTTATTAATAATTAATCCTGTAATTTCAAGAAAAATAGTAGAAACCAATAAAATTCCGCTTGCTATTGTTGCCGATAATTCTCGTTCTATATCAGAATTAAAAGCTACGACTGATGCGTTAAAATTAGTTGAAACATTAAATTCAAATTCAGCATTAAAAGAAAAATTTGAAATTCAAAACTATACTTTTGATGAAACATTTATCGCTGGAAAGCCTCTAAACTTTAAGGGAAATCAATCAAACATTCACGAGGTAGCTGTAAATTTAAAGCAATTAAATAAAAATGCATTTTACCCAGTGGTATTAATAACCGATGGAAATCAAACTATTGGAAATGATTATGTGTATAGTTTTCAAGAATCAACTACAATTTTTCCTGTTGTTTTAGGTGATACTACAACGACTTTTGATTTAAAAATCAATCAGCTTAACGCGAATAAATATTCGTTTTTAAAGAATAAATTTCCGGTTGAAGTATTTTTGCAATACAATGGAAATAAATCTGTTTCCACTACTTTTTCTATTGAAAAAAACGGAAAAAAAGTTACCAGTCAAACTGTAAATTTCGATAAGAAAAACAAAGTGCAATCGGTGCAAATTTTGTTAGAAGCGGATAGAGTAGGACTACAAAAATACAAAGCGGTACTTTCTTCATCAGTAAAAGAGAAAAACAACTATAACAATACTAAAAACTTCGCAGTAGAAGTATTAGATCAGAAAAAAGAAATAGCTATTGTATCCGATATTTCTCATCCAGATTTAGGTGCAATAAAACGCGCCATTGAATCTAATGCACAACGTAACGTAACAATTGTTAAACCTAATTCAATCAGTGATTTAAAAAAATATAATGTATTGGTTTTGTATCAACCAAATGCGTCTTTTAGAAAAGTATTTGAAGTGAATAAAAATTTAAAAATAAATACTTTTATTGTAACTGGAATGGCAACTGATTATAATTTATTAAATCAAATGCAATCCGATTTAGTGTTTAAATTAACCAATAAAAAAGAAGATTTTACAGCTTCATTTGTATCCGATTTTAATCTTTTTGCTCAATCTGATATTCAGTTTTCGCAATTTCCACCATTAGAAAATCCTTTTGGAAAAATTACTGAAAAAGGAAGTGTAAACACCTTATTGAAAGCAAAAGTAAATGGCATTGAAGTTGGAAATCCTATTTTAACTTTTTCTGAAAAAGGCAGTAATAGAAATGCCTATTTATTAGGTGAAAACTCTTGGAAATGGCGAATGGAGAGTTTTGTTTTAAATCAATCTTACGAGAAATACGACCATTTTATTGATAAGATTATTCAGTATTTATCTACTAATTCTGCTAAAAAATCACTTTTAGTGGAACACGAAAGTTTTTATAATTCTGGTGAAACAATAGAGATATTCGCACAGTATTTTAATAAAAGTTATGAATTAGAAGAAAATGCAAATTTGTCTATCACTTTAACAAACAAAGCTACTAAGGCCATAAAAAACTACAATTTTTCAAAAGCAAATAATGGGTACCAAGCCCTTTTTGATGGTTTAGAACCAGGAAATTATGCGTTTCAAGTAAAAGAAAATACGAGTAACGCCAGTTATAACGGAACTTTTGAGGTTTTAGATTTTGATGTAGAAAAACAATTTGTAAATCCAGATGTATCAAAATTACAACAATTGGCTAACCAGAATAATGGAACACTTATTTTTCCAAATCAAATGGAAGCGTTAATTCAGAAGCTACTGCAAAAAAACACCTATTTGCCTGTAGAAAAAACTATAATTAAAAATTCACCTTTAATTGATTTCTTGTGGTTACTAATTATTATTGTTGTATCTTTAAGTACCGAATGGTTCATTAGAAAATACAACGGATTATTATAAACTTAAAACTTCAAAAAATGATTAGTTTAAAAAGTATACAAACCGAAATAGACGCCAGTTATTTATACCGTATACTTGCTGAACACGAAGAAGAGGAAGCGGTTGCAGAAGTTTTTAAACAAATGAGTGAAATTGAACACAGTCACGCTGTAGCTTTTATTCAGAAAAACAATTTAACGGAAACCGATTTGCCTTTGCCTTCTTTTAGAGCCAAAACATTACATAAAATAGGAAAAGTTTTTGGTTACGATTATGTTTTAGGCGTTTTATTGGATACTGAAAAAAGCATATCTAATTCCGTTATTGGTGCTAGAAAAAAATACAGTTCGGCACAATCCATTTCTGATACAGCTCACGTTACGATATTAAAAAACATTTTAAATTCAACTACTAAAGTTTCAGGTTCAAATTTAGCACGCTTTGAAAAAAGACATCGTTCGGTTGGAGGAAATGCCTTAAGAGCTGCTGTTTTGGGAGGAAATGACGGTTTGGTTTCCAATTTTAGTTTAGTAATGGGAATTGCAGGTGCCACAAGCGGACAAAGTGAAGTCTTACTTGCAGGAATGGCTGGTTTGTTAGCAGGCGCATTATCTATGGCATTAGGCGAATGGATTTCGGTTAAAAGTTCTCAAGAATTGTATGAAAACCAAATGCAATTAGAATTGGACGAATTGGAAGCCAATCCAGAAGGGGAACGTAAAGAAATAGCCTTAATTTATATGTCTAAAGGCATACCGCAAGACCAAGCCAATCAAATGGCTGCTGATATTATTTCAAATAAAGAATTGGCACATCAATTTTTAATTAAAGAAGAATTAGGCATAAATAAAGAAGATTTAAAAGGCTCGGCTATGGAAGCGGCTCTAACTTCTTTTGTCCTTTTTGGTATTGGTGCGATAATTCCGGTACTTCCTTTCTTCTTTTACGGAGGAATGAAAGCGGTAGTTATTAGTACAGCTTTAAGTGCTGTTGGTTTATTTTTAATAGGTGCTATAATTACCTTGTTTACTGGCAAAAGCGTGTGGTACTCGGGTTTTAGACAAGTGCTTTTTGGCTTGTTAGCTGCTGCTATTACTTTTGGGATTGGTAAACTAATTGGTGTATCGGTAATTGGGTAAATTATATTTGATTTTCACCTATTTAATTTTTCATATTTTTTTGTTTTTAATATATGCGAAGCGGTTTGATAGATGGCAATGGTTTCTTTTTTTAATTTCACATCTATTTTTGTTTTTTGTTTTTCTTCGTAAAAGATGCTATATTCAGTGCCTAATGTTTCGTTTTTTTGTTGAATTAAATCAAATTGTTTTACTTTCTTCTGAGGTGAAATTATCGTTAAAATATCATCTTTTATATATCCTAAATCTTGATAAGTTGCAATGAAAGCTCTTGGTATATAATTTGTTTTTAAAACATCTTTTCCAAAAAATTTAGATTGGTATTTAAAATTCAAAATACCTAAAACGGTTGGCATTACATCAATTTGAGAAACTAATTTGTCAATCTTTTGCGGTTGAATAAATCCAGGAGCATAAATAAAGGCAGGAATTCTATATTTATCCATTGGTAATTCGGTTTTTCCAGAACTTGAGGCGCAATGATCGGCTACTATAACAAAAACTGTGTTTTTAAACCAGGCTTGTTTTTTTGCCATTTCAAAAAATTGTTTCAACGCATAATCGGTATACATAACACCACCTTCTCTTGATTTTGCAGTACCTGAAATGCTAATTTTTCCTTCTGGATAAGTAAAAGGTCGGTGATTACTTACTGTCATCCAATGATTAAAGAAAGGTTTCCCTGTTTTAGCTTCTTCATTCATAACTTGAATGGCTTTTTTAGCCATATCTTCATCGCAAACACCCCAAATATTAGAGAATGAAATTTCATTTGGTTTTAAGCTGGATTTGTCTACAATATCATATCCATTTCCTCCAAAAAAGTCTTGCATATTATCAAAATACGCATCGCCACCATATAAAAATTTTGAAGTATACCCTTTAGAATTAAAAACGCTTGCTGTAGTAAATTTGTTTTTATTGTCTTTTCGTTTTACTACACTTTCTCCAGGAGTGGGTGGTAAGCATAAGGTAACCGCTTCTAATCCTCTAACGGTTCTATTTCCAGTGGCATATAGATTGGTGAAAAACAGACTTTCTTCAGCTAATTGATCTAAGAAAGGTGTAATGTTATTCTGATTTCCGTAGTGTTTCATAAATTCTTCACTTAAACTTTCTACGGTTATTAATACAACATTTTTCTTTATTTCCGTTCCTTCAGAAGTAATGTTATTCGTATTATTTTTATAATTCATATTGACTATTGCCTCAAATTCCGCTAATTCTTCTTCGGGAAGCGTTTCGTAAAATTCAAAATAATCTAATTCGCTATTCGTAAATGCTTTATAGAATTTTTGAAGTCCATTACTCTGTAATTCATTTGCAAATACATTCGAGCTATTTTGTTGAGAAGTTATAGCAGGTAGAATAAACAAAGCACTAACAAGCAATAGTAATTGCACTCCAATAATTTTTAGTTTATTTGAAAAATTAGGTAAATTCTCCAAATACGATTTTGATTTTATTATTATTATATATGTAGCTGCAAACGATAATATACCTACTGATGCAAAAAGTGGCACCACTGGATAAGATTCCATAATGTTTCCAATAACAGCATTCGTATACACTAAATAATCTACAGCGATAAAGTTATATCTTACACCAAATTCATTCCAAAAGAAGAATTCGCTAACTGCATTTTGTATAATTAATAAAACAAACAAGAAAATGGTTAGAGAAAATAAAGCCAAACGTATTTGCTTTCTAAATTTTTCAGTAAACAATAAGGCTGCAAAAAATATAGTTTTTAAACTTACAAAAGCAATTCCTATTTCAGGTAAAACACCACCATATTCGCTTAAAATACTTTTTCCAGAAAGAATATAAATTAGTAACGCTACAAATACACCTAAAATAATATATCCGTAAGGTTTCTTAAATTTAGAATTGGATAAAAACATCAAATACAACCATAAAATCGCACCTACAAATACGAAAATAAACAAATCAGATACAAGTCCAAATCCAAATATTTTTAAGATTTCTAAACCAGAAAATTTACTTTGTGTGATAGGATGAAATAGTAAAATTATTCGGGTTAAAAAGCTTACTATCAAATAAAAAATCGCTATATTTGTGTATACTAAATGATGTTTTAGAATGCTTTTCATGGCTTTAAAATTTTAATCAAATATACAATAAATTAACTTTAAGTTAATTTTAAAACAATAATTAAATTAAACATATTATTATGAACGATGCACATGTACATATGGTGGTAAACCACTTTCCAATTATTGGAACCATTTTTGGATTAGGAATTTTAATTACAGGGATTGTAATGAGAAACAATGTTGTTAAAAATGTAGCGTATGTACTTTTTTGTATTTCGGCTATTTTTGGATTTGCAAGTATGTTTACTGGTGAAGGTGCCGAAGAAATTGCTGAAAATTTACCTTCTGTAACGGATCAAATTATTCATGAACATGAGGAAATGGCTGAAAAATTGGCTTTAGTCTTATATGTTTTGGGTGGAATTTCTTTAGTAGGATTGTATTTAAATTTTAAAAAGCACGCTAAAGCAAACTTAGTTTCTTATTTTGCTTTTGTTGTCGCTTTAGTAGCGGTATTTTTAGGAAAACAAACTGGTACCACTGGTGGCGAAGTTCGCCATACAGAAATTAGAGCTAATGCAACTGTTGGTTCTAATTCTGAAACAAATACGACAGGAAAAACGGACGAGGATTAATTAAAACGTTATTTTATAATAGTAAAGCCAATTCAGAAGTCATTTTGAATTGGCTTTTTTTATGTTACTTTCCGATACAGAAGTTAGCAAAAATATTGCCAAGTAACTCATCGTTAGTTACTTCGCCCGTAATTTCACCAAAGAAATATAAAGCACTTCTGATGTCAATTGCCATTAAATCAGATGAGATTCCAGCATCTAAGCTCCATTTTACTTTCTGAATTTCTTCTAACGCTTTTAATAACGAATCGTAATGACGTGAGTTGGTTACAATGGTTTCGTTATTGCGTAAAGCACCAGTGTTTACAAAGGAAAGTAAGGTGTTTTTAAGTTCATCAATGCCAACTTTCTGTTTAGCTGAAATAGTTTCAAGTTTCAGGTTTAAAGTTTCAAGTTCTTGGCGAATAGTTTCAACAGCATCTTTAGAAAGCAAATCAACTTTGTTTATGATAACTAAAAGTGGTTTTTGAGGAAATTTGTTTTTAATTTTTTCGATTTCAACCTGAAACTTTAAACCTGAAATTTGTAATTCTTTTGCATCGAGCAAAAGGATTACAACTTGCGCTTGTTCAATTTTCTCAAATGTTTTTTGAATCCCGATGCTTTCAACCACATCTTTCGTTTCTCGGATTCCAGCGGTATCAATAAATCGAAAACCGATACCATCAATTACTAATTCGTCTTCAATGGTGTCTCGAGTTGTTCCTGCAATATCAGAAACTATAGCGCGTTCTTCGTTTAATAAAGCGTTTAATAGAGTAGATTTTCCTACATTGGGTTCGCCTACAATGGCTACAGGAATACCGTTTTTAATTACGTTTCCTACTGCAAAACTGTCAATTAAACGTTTTAAAACAAATTCTATACGAGTTACTAATTCATTAAAAGCTGTTCGGTCAGCAAAAGCTACATCTTCCTCAGCAAAGTCTAATTCCAATTCAATTAAAGAGGCGAAGTTTAAAAGTTCTTCACGTAATTTAGCAATTTCGTTACTAAATCCACCACGCATTTGTTGCATCGCGATTTGGTGACTCGCTTCGTTATCTGAAGCGATTAAATCGGCAACAGCTTCTGCTTGCGATAAATCTAATTTTCCGTTTAAAAAGGCACGTAATGTAAATTCTCCAGCTTGTGCCATTTTTGCTCCTTTACGAAGCAGTAATTGAATGATTTGTTGTTGAATGAAAACAGAACCGTGACAAGAAATTTCTACTACATTTTCACCCGTGTAAGAATTTGGACCTTTAAAAATGGAAAGCAATACTTGATCATACGTTTTTGCACCATCCATAATATGTCCTAAATGAATGGTATGCGTTTTTTGCACCGCAATATTTTTACCAGAAACCGATTGAAATACCTCGGCAGCGATACTAATAGCGTCTTTCCCAGATAATCGAATAATAGCAATTGCTCCAGCGCCAGATGGCGTAGCTAAGGCAACTATGGTTTCTTGTAGAATCATTTTTTAAATTTTATTTCTTGGCAAAGATAAAATTTTAGTACTTAGTAATTAGTACTTAGTGAATAGTTTTTTTTGGAGAAGTTAATTAGACTTGGAAAACACTTCTTGTTTGTTTAATTACAAAAGTGAAGCGTATTGCGTGAGACCCTTTCAGAGTGACAAACGTTGTGTGAAGTTTTATTTTATTTATAACTGTCTACGTCCAGTTTGTCATGCTGAAAGCATCTCTTTTAGTTGAATTGTAAAACTTTGTTTGAGACCCTTTCAGGGTGACAAACGTGGTGTTAATTTTTTTGCTACGAATTATCAAATTTAAAAATCAGTTTAATTCATTCTAATTTGCTTCATCAGTGTACCCATACCACCAATAAAAAAACCACAAAAGCAAAAAGCAATTGTGGTTTTAAGTAGTAGTTAGTTTGGTTGTATATAATTTTGAATGTTGAAAATTATTTCTTCATTCTATTATGAATACTCATTTTGTACCCTGAGCTAAGTCGAAGGGTTAGTTATTTAGCATTACTGGCATTACTAACATAGTAACCGTTTCGCCTTCGTCTAATCCATCAATAGGAGTAAGGATTCCGGCTCTGTTTGGTAATGACATTTCTAATTGAATTTCATCACTTGTTAGGTTGTTTAACATTTCGGTTAAAAAACGAGAATTGAAACCAATTTGTAAATCGTCTCCGTGGTAATCACACGTTAAACGTTCGTCTGCTTTGTTTGAATAATCTATATCTTCTGCTGAAATATTTAATTCAGTACCTGCAATTTTTAAACGAATTTGGTGCGTAGTTTTGTTAGCAAAAATAGCTACACGACGAACCGAATTTAAAAACGTAACACGACTTAAAATTAATTTATTTGGATTTTCTTTTGGAATTACCGCTTCGTAATTTGGATATTTTCCATCAATTAAACGACACGTTAAGATGTAGTTTTCAAATGAATACGTAGCGTTAGAATCGTTATATTCTACTTTTACTTCTGCATCTGAAGTGGCTAAAATTCCTTTTAAAATATTTAAAGGTTTTTTAGGCATAATAAATTCAGCACTTTGAGATGCTTTTACATCTGCACGAGCATATTTTACTAATTTATGAGCATCTGTAGCTACAAAAATTAATCCTTCTGTAGAGAATTGAAAAAATACACCACTCATTACTGGACGTAAATCGTCGTTACCAGTTGCGAAAATAGTTTTTCCAATTGCTGTTGCTAATACTTCTGCAGGAACAATAGTTGTAGAAGGGTCTTCTAACGCAACTGCTTTTGGAAATTCTTCACCAGCAGCATATGCAATCGCATATTTACCAGAATTTGAACTAATTTCAACAGTATTGTTTTCTTCAACTGTAAACGTTAACGGTTGCTCTGGAAATGTTTTTAAAATATCTAATAATAATTTTGCTGGTATAGCAACACTTCCTTTGCTGTTTGATTCAATTTCTAAACTTGCCGACATCGTAGTTTCTAAATCGGAAGCCGAAACGTGTAATTGATTATTATCTAATTCAAATAAAAAATTATCAAGTATAGGTAAGGTGTTGTTACTATTAATAACGCTTCCTAAAACTTGTAATTGTTTTAATAAATACGAACTGGATACTATAAAATTCATCATTTTTAATTTTTTTTGCTTTTACAAATATAATGGGTTACAATTAAATCTAAAAATATACTTATTAACAACTAACGATTATATTTTTTCTTTCTTAAATACGTAAAAATAAATCCGAATATTGCTAACAAAACAATTGGTAGCGCTACTGTTAGCATTTGTGTTTGACTGTAGTTGTCTTGTACGCTTTGTTTATCTAATAAAGGAAGGGTTACATCTTTACTTCTAATGTTAATAAGTCCGTTATCGTCTAATAAATAATTTACGCTATTTAGTATAAATTCTTTGTTTCCGAAATATTGACTGGTGTATTTATCATATCCTAATTCAATTGGTGCGCCTTTGTCAATTTGATTTTTTATCACATCACCATCAGAAATTACTATCATTTTTGTTGGAGCACTTTTAGATAAAAATTTCCCATCTTTAAAAGGTAACACACGATTGTTATACATTGATGTAAACGAACCTTCTAATAAAACGGCTACTGGAATTAGTCCGCCATTTGGATAATCTTTAGGTGTTGTTTCTTCTGAAATCATATCCAAAGACACCACAGTTGGTATTCCAATGGTTTTAGAATAAGGAGAACTTTCCAATAAAATGGTTATTGAATGCGATGATTTTAAAAGTTCAATTGGCGAACAAAAGTCGAATTTTACGCCATCCGTATTTTTTACAATCGGGTGTTTTTTTGAAGCAGGATAAATAAATGGTGCCATTTTCCAATTGTAGGTTTCCATTTGAGTTTCACTTCCTTCATTACCAGAAGCTAATTTTATAGGAGTACCATATTCGTCTTTAATTAATTGCGGACTAATTCTAAATCCGTATTTAAAGAACATATCGGTTAAGTTTAAATCGTTTATTCCGGCTAAAGTTGTACCAGTTTCATTGTACAAATTTTCCATTTCAGCTGTTGTACCATCTACTAACCAAAGTGTTTTTCCACCTTTCATTATGAATTGATCTAACACTTGTTTTTCTGCTTCTGTAAATTTTTCTCGTGGTTTTGCAATAATGGCTAAATCGTATATATTTAACGCTTTTAATGTTTCGCTAGGTTGTGTAGCTACCGAATCTAAAGTAATTGGACCTATATAATAATTATCTCTTATGGTTTTTAAAAAATCGGCAATTTGAATATCTTCTAACTCGCCATTTCCTTTAATAACTGCTATTTTACGTTGCTTTTCATTCGAAATTTTATGAATTGCCTCAGCAAAAGCGTATTCTAAATGCTGTACGGAACTTTCTACTTTTTTCTCCGTTGAAGCGCCCATTAAATTTTTCAATAATTGCACTTTTGCTCCTTTATCACCATAATTGGCAACTGCCCAAGGAAAAACTACTTCTTGTGTTTGTTTTCCTTTTTCTTCAACGGTTACGTTTATAGGTGTTAATCCTTTTTCAAAGAATTTTTTCATTACTTCCACGCGTTCTTCTTCTTTTTCAATAGGATTTACGAATTGAAACGTAATATTTGAATTGTAAGCGGAAAATTCTTCTAATAATTGTCGTGTTTCCGTTTGAAGTTTCTTAAAATCGGCAGGAAAATTGCCTTCTAAAAACACATCAATAATTAATGGCGAATCTACTTTGTCAATAATTTTTTTTGTGGTTTCAGAAAGTGTATATCTTTTGTCTTGCGTAACATCGAAACGTTTGTAAATATAATAACTCGCAAAGTTTAAAATAAATAAACCAATCGCTAAAAACCCTAATTTCTTTAAACTATTTTTTTGAACGTCTTTCATTACCATTTAAGCGATTTAAGTTGATAAACAGTTCCAGCTAAAAATAAAATAGTGATACTAATAAAATAAATAATATCACGAGTATCTAATACACCACGACTCATACTTTTAAAGTGAAAATCCATCCCTAACGTTTTGATAATTCCACTGAAATTACCAAACAAATTAGATAATCCGTCCAACCCAAAATAAAAGAAAAAGCATAAAAAAACAGCAATAATAAAAGCCACTATTTGATTGTCTGAAAGGGTAGAAGTGAAAATTCCGATTGAAGTGTATGCGCCAATTAAAAATAATAATCCGAAATACGAACCAATGGTACTTCCATAATCGAAACTATTTTGAGCTGCTGTAAAACTTGAAACTATAAACACATAAAAAAGTGTAGGCATTAAGGCAATTAAAATTAAAATAAATGCCCCAAGAAATTTACCATTAACAATTTCCCAAAGACTTAAAGGTTTGGTAAAAAGTATTTCTAAAGTGCCTTGCTTTTTTTCGTCTGAGAAACTTTTCATTGTTACTGCTGGAATCAGGAAAATAAGAATCCAAGGCGCTAATTTAAAAAATGGACTCATATCAGCATATCCAGAATTTAAAATATTAAAATCTCCATCAAAAACCCAAAGAAATAATCCGTTTAATAACAGAAAAATAGCAATAACTAAATAGCCAATTGGCGAACCAAAAAACGATTTTATTTCACGTAGCAATACTGCTTTCATATATTATGCTTGTTTTATATTGACAAAAGTAATTTATAAACTTGAATCTTGAAACTTTAATCTAAATATGATTGATTGTATTTTATTTTTTGCCACGAATTTTCGAATGTTCTTTGATAATTTAAATTTTATTCGAATTAATTATCGACAAAGTCGATACAAATGATTGCAATTTGTAAATTTTAAAATTAGTGAATTCGTGGCTCTTTAACTTTTTATGCTAAAGAAGCCAATTTATCCACACTCCACGCTTCCGGTTTGTCTGCGAAAAGCGTTTTAGTGTAACTCCAAACTTCATTAAATAAAGCTGATTTCCTGTATTTTTCTAATGCGGCTTCATCTTTCCAATAACTGTAAGTAAAAAAAATGCGAGTATCTTGTTTGTCTTGATACAATTCTAAAAATTCATTGCCTTCAAAACTTCTTATTTGATGCTTAATTTCATTGAAATTGTTTAAAAAATCTGCAATTTTATCTTCTTGAAAGGTGAGTTTCACAATTCGTACTAACATATATATTATTTAAATTCCAATAGTTAAATTCCAAATCCCAAAACCCAAATCCCAAAACCCAAATCCCAAATTCCAAATTCCAAATTCCAAAACCTTATACCCAAAACCTAAGATTCAAATTCCACAATAACAGCATCCTGTATTTTTAAACCCAATAAGGTATGCGCAGAGCCAGAACGTTTTGGATTGCTTCTGTAAACGGCAATTTCTAAAAAATCATTTTCATTAAAAATCGCTATTTCGTTTCCAGCTATTGCATTCAAATCGGATGTGGTGTTGTTTTTAAAATCGGCATAATTATTTTTGACTCTTTTTATTGTGTAAACAGAAAAACGAACGGAATATTGTCTGCCTTTTGCAATTTCTTCTATGTATTTTTTTGAAATATTCGTAACACAATTCCCAAAATCATCAATATAGACAATATGTCCGCGAATAGAATTTAAGTTTTGATCCAAAATAGGAACTAACATATTCCGTTTCTTAATTTCCGTTACTGGCGAACCAATAACTGTCATTTCGCCACCTTTTGCTAAATGAGTAGCAACAGTTGCAAATACGTCTAAATCGCTAGAACCATCAATCAATCGGTCGTGAATAGTAATTTGAACAATTTTATCTGGATTTCGTTTGTTTATTAAACCGCCAAAAATTCCATTATCAGCACCAATAAAATAATGCCCATCGAACAACATTGCAATATGTGTGGTATCTGCATTTCTGGAAGCATCTACTGCAACAATATGCACTGTTCCTTTTGGAAAATGCGAATAAGAAACAGATAATAAATAACTGGCTTCTAAAACATTAAATTTATCTATATTATGTGAAAGATCAACAATATTTGTCTCAGGTAATAATGAATATATCTTACCCTTAAAAATTCCCGCAAAATGATCTTTTAAACCAAAATCTGTAGTAAGCGTAATTATTGACATTGTATTGTTTATAACTTATTTATTATGGAAAGCTTGTTTTTATTATATTTGAATGTTACAAAATTACTCTTTTTTTTACAGATTTAAAACAATTTAAAATTAAAGCCTTTGAACGAAAAAATTATTGAATTGGAAAACATTGCACCTAAAGATTTTTGGGGCGCACATGACACTCATTTAGAGACAATTAAAAAGTATTATCCGAAATTAAAAATTGTAGCAAGAGGCACTGTTTTAAAAGCATTTGGAGAAGCGGAAGTGTTAGATGAATTCGAAAAACGTTTTCGTCGTTTGATGACTCATTTTACTCGTTTCAACACTATTGATGACAACGTAATTATGCGCGTTATTGAAGGTGATGCCCAACAAACAGGGGAGATGCCTACAGGCGATCAAATTTTAGTTCACGGGTTAGGAGGGAAGCTAATTAAAGCCATAACACCCAATCAGCAAAAATTAGTTGATTTTGTAGCTAAAAACGATATGGTTTTTGCAGTAGGACCTGCAGGAACTGGAAAAACCTATACTGGTGTAGCACTTGCTGTTAAAGCGCTAAAAGAAAAACGGGTAAAACGAATTATCTTAACTCGTCCTGCAGTTGAAGCAGGTGAAAATTTAGGGTTTCTTCCTGGTGATATGAAGGAAAAATTAGATCCGTATATGCAACCCTTATATGATGCGTTACGCGATATGTTACCGCCACAGACCCTTGAAGATTATATATTAAAAGGAATTATTCAAATTGCACCATTGGCATTTATGCGTGGAAGAACCTTAGATAATGCCTTTGTGATTTTAGATGAAGCACAAAACACAACGCATTCTCAAATGAAAATGTTCTTAACAAGAATGGGGAAAAATGCAAAATTTATTATAACTGGAGATCCAGGACAAGTAGATTTGCCCAGAAGAACCATTTCTGGATTAAAAGAAGCTATTTTGGTTCTAAAAGATGTAGACGGCATCGGAATATTATATCTTGATGATAAGGATATTGTTCGACACCGATTGGTAAAAGCAGTAATTAATGCTTATAAAAGTATTGAAAATACAGATTAATTTTAAAAGAGGTGTTAAAATAAACGCCTCTTTTTTTGTTAAAAAATGATTTTAAAACTACTTTTGCAAAACAAAACAACAACACACTATATGAGCACTATTACAACTACAAACTTTAATTTCACAGGTCAAAAATCCGTATACAGAGGAAAAGTTAGAGAAGTGTACAATATTAATGACGATTTATTAGTTATGATTGCTACAGACAGACTTTCTGCTTTTGATGTAGTTTTACCTAAAGGCATTCCTTATAAAGGGCAAATATTAAATCAAATTGCTACAAAATTTATGCAATTAACAGAAGATATTGTACCTAATTGGTTAATTGCCACTCCTGACCCGAATGTAGCTGTGGGTCATTTATGCGAACCCTTTAAAGTTGAAATGGTAATTCGTGGCTATTTATCTGGACACGCTGCTCGTGAATATGCTTTAGGAAAAAGAACGATTTGTGGTGTTACAATGCCAGAAGGTTTAAAAGAAAATGACAAATTTCCTACACCAATGATCACGCCAACAACTAAAGCTGATAACGGTTCACACGATGAAGATATTTCTCGTGAAGCGATTTTAGCTAACGGAATTGTGAGTGAAGAAGATTATTTAGTGTTAGAAAAATACACAAGAGCTTTATATCAAAGAGGAACTGAAATTGCCGCTTCAAAAGGTTTAATTTTAGTAGATACAAAATACGAATTTGGTAAAACAAAAGAAGGAGTAATTGTTTTAATTGACGAAATTCATACACCAGATTCTTCTCGTTATTTTTATTTTGATGGATATCAAGAAAGACAAAACAATAACGAAGAACAAAAACAATTATCAAAAGAATTTGTACGTCGTTGGTTAATTGAAAATGGTTTTCAAGGTAAAGAAGGACAACAAATTCCTGAAATGACTGCAGAATATATTGCAACCGTTTCAGATAGATACATTGAATTATTTGAAAATATTTTAGGAGAAAAATTCGTAAAAGAAGATATTTCAAATATTGAGGAACGCATTTTTAATAATGTTCAAGCATATTTAGTGAAGTAATACTTTAAATATTAAACCTGACAGGTTTCAAAAACCTGTCAGGTTTTATTATTTTTATTCCTTAATCAAATGTTTTACCACTGTTTCTGCAGCATGTAATCCAAAAAGTGCTGGCATCCAACTATTTGTGCCGTAAAAGGACTTTTTGTAGTTAGAACCATCTGTAGTTTTAATACTTGTAGCATCTGGATGCTCAATGGAATAAACCGCTTTTACACCTTTGTTTATGCCTTCTTTTCTTAATCTTTTTCTAATGTTTTTAGCTAAAGGACAAACTTCAGTTTTACTAATATCTCTAACGACAACTTTATTAACATCAAATTTTCCGCCTGCTCCCATGTTGCTGATTACTTTTATCTTTTTGCGTTTAGCAGCAACTAAAAGATTGATTTTTGGCGTTAAACTATCAATACAATCTAACACATAATCAAATTCAGTAGTTACAATTTCTGATGCACGTTCCGGTGATAAAAATTCTTCAATGCGTATTAAGTTTAATTCTGGATTAATATCCATTAATCTATCGCCTACAATTTTAACTTTTGGTTCGCCAATAGTACTGTGTAAAGCTGGTAATTGTCTGTTAATATTAGTAATATCTACGGTATCGCCATCTACAATTGTCAGTTGACCCACACCCGCACGAACTAAAAATTCCGCTGCAAATGAACCTACACCACCTAACCCAACAACTAATACGTTTGAATTTTTTAATTTATTTAATCCTTCTTCTTTAAATAATAAAGCTGCTCTTTCTTGCCACTTTGCCATAATTTATTGCATTTTATTAAAAACAGATTGGTAATTGTTCCAAACTATTTCTTTCATTTTTTCTACTGAAATATTTTTACATTTTGCTGCAAAAGTATAAACTTCTTCCAAACTTTCCGAAATTGTATCTGTTTCTAAAAAAAATCTTTCATTTGGAACATATTTAAAAACAGATTCCATTTCTGGATTACGAAGCAAGTATTTTCCAAAAGACAAATAAAAATCCTGATTTAAAAGTTGTTTCGCTAATGGAATGTTTTTTGAAAATCCGTGTATGATGAAAGGTGATTGAAGTCCACTATTTTTTTTACAAGATATTACTTCATCAAATGCCGCAACACAATGTAAAATTACAGGTTTTGGAATTTCATTTAAAAGGGATAATTGCGATTCAAAAACGTGTATTTGCAAGTCCATTTTCTTTTCGATTCGTTTGTCTAAACCGCATTCTCCTAATGCAATACATTCTTTTAATTGAACTTTGTTTTTAATAAAATTTAAATCTTCATTTACGCGTTCATCAGAAATATACCAAGGGTGGATCCCGATAGAATAGTGCGGAATATCTTCTATAAATTCATTTGGATATTGATTTACTATTTCCAATATCGAATCGGAATTGGTATAAAAATGAGTATGTAAATTTACAAATTTCATTAAATTTCTTTTTGCAAAAATACTACATTTTGGTAACTATTTTTGATTAATTTTGTACCAGATACTTTATTATGATTCAAAAAGCGTTTCGCAATTACATTTCTAACTTTCAAGGTTTTTCACGAGAAGTATGGATTCTTACCCTCGTAACATTTATTAATAGGGCAGGAACAATGGTTTTGCCATTTTTATCTAAATATTTACACGAAGATTTACATTTTTCTTTAACGCAAGTTGGTACCATTATGGTCTTTTTTGGCTTCGGTTCTATGTTGGGTTCTTGGTTAGGCGGAAAATTATCAGACATTATAGGTTTTTATAAGATAATGATATTCAGTTTATTGGTAAGTGGTTTAATGTTTTTTGGACTGCAATATGTTACTTCATTTTACGGATTATGTTTGAGTGTGTTTTTAATTATGTCGGTTTCAGATATGTTCCGACCGGCTATGTTTGTTTCTTTAGGAGCCTATGCAAAACCAGAAAACAGAACAAGAGCTTTAACTTTAGTGCGATTAGCCATTAATCTTGGATTTGCTGCCGGACCTGCGTTAGGCGGATTAATCATTATGAGTATTGGCTACAAAGGATTGTTTTGGGTAGACGGATTAACCTGTATTATTGCTATTTTAATTTTCTGGATTAAAGTAAAAGAAAAGAAAAAATCGACCTATTTAGATAAAAATCAACCTGGCGAAGTATTAGTAGAATCTGTTTTTAAAGATAAAATTTATTGGTTATTTTTAACGACTTCTTTAATTGTAGGAATTATGTTTTTTCAATTATTTACAACTATTCCAATTTATCACAGAGAACAATTCGGGTTAACCGAACTACAAACAGGTTTGCTATTAACATTTAATGGTGTTTTGGTCTTTTTCCTCGAAATGCCAATAGTAAATTATATTGAAAAGCATAAAAAAGACAAATTAAAGGTGATTATTTTAGGTTGTTTTTTAATGAGTATCAGTTTGTTTTTAATGTTACTTAACAGTTGGGCTGGCATTTTATTAATTATGATGTTGTTTATGACGTTTGCAGAAATGTTTAATTTTCCTTTTTCAAATGCGTTTGCTTTAAGTCGCGCACCGAAACATCATCAAGGTCGTTATATGGCTATTTTTGCTATGAGTTATAGTTTGGCTCATATTTTAAGTGCAAAAATAGGAATGGTTTTAATTGATACTTATGGATATCAAGCCAATTGGTTATTTATGGGATCACTTGGTATTATTGGTACTTTAATAGGTGTTTATGTGTTTCGTTTGGTGGAAAAAGAAAAGCTAAACGTTAAAAATAGTTAAATAACTATAAAAATAGTTGTATAACTAAAAATATAGTTATACATTTGCTTAACTAAAATATATGTTATGCAAAAATTAACCAACAAAGAAGAAGAAGTGATGCACATTTTATGGAAGCTAAAACGCGCTTTTGTAAAAGATGTTTTGGCTGAATTTAAAGAAGACAAACCACACTACAACACACTTTCTACTATCATTAGAAATTTAGAAGAAAAAGGATACGTTTCTTATAATGCGTATGGAAATACGCATCAATATCATCCTATTGTGGATATTGAAGAATACAGAAAAACCTTTATGAAGACGGCTATTCAGAATTATTTTGGTAATTCATACAAAAATTTAGTTTCGTTTTTTGCCGAAGAAGAAAAAATTTCAGCAGACGAACTTCGTGAGATTTTAGATATCATCGAAAAGAAGAAATAGTTATGGAGACTGTTTTTACCTATATATTAAAAGTCAATGCTTTATTAGTATTGTTTTATTTGGTGTATCAATTCGCACTCTCAAAAGAAACATTTTATAAGCAATCGAGATGGTTTCTGCTTTCAGGATTATTTGTTTCCCTTATCTTGCCATTTGTAACATTTACTAAAATAGAGTATTACGAAGTCAAGCGGATGGTGAGTAATTCCATTGAAAATAATGAAATTCAAATATTGCCAATTTCAAAAGAAGTAATACAAGAACCATTATTGACTAATCAAGAAATAGTATTTCTGATTTATGGAATCATTTGTTTTGGCTTTTTAATAAAAACCGTTTTTGATTTTATAAAATTGATTAAAATCATTAACGTTTCCAACTCGGAGAAAAGAAATAAATTAGTTTATGTGAATACAAATTTAGTTCATACGCCATTTTCGTTTTTTAATTATATTATTTTTAATTCAGATGTTATTCATCCTACAGAGTTAGAAAATATAATCAAACACGAAGAAGTACATTCTAATCAAAAACACAGCTTAGATACTTTAGCAGCTCAGTTTTTCATCATACTATTTTGGTTTAATCCAATAGTTTGGTTGTACCGAAAAAGTATGGTGCAAAATTTAGAATTTTTAGCTGATAATCTTGCTATCCAACACGTTTCAGACAAAGTATATTACCAAAGAACGATGTTGAAAGTATCTACTCAAGCTTCAAATATTTCAATAGTGAATACATTTAATCAATCATCAATTAAAAAAAGAATCATTATGTTAAACTCAAATCAATCAAACAGAAAAAACATTTGGAAATTTGGTATTATTCTTCCATTTGTAACCGCATTTATGTTATTGTTTCAAATCGAAACTATTGCACAAGAAAAATTTGTTGAAGAAGATACAAATAAATACAGTTTTTCTTCAGGTTTTTCATCAATCGTAAACAAAGACAAAACGGATAAAGACTTAGAAGTTTTAGAAAAAATGTTCTCAAATGAAGATCAAACATTAACTATTTCAAATGTACAACGAAATGAAAGTAATGAAATCATAGCTATAAAATTAGTTTTTGATAGTGGTAAAACTTATAATCAAGTTTTTGAAAGAAAATCAACTACACCAATTGATGACATAAAGATTTTTGCAAATACAGATAAAAATAAAGAAAAAACGTGTGGTTTTTTGGAAATAAGTACAACTTCCGAAAAAGTAAATAAAGATGAAGTTATTGAAGTTGATGGTTTTGAAACCAATGAAAATCCAAAGTATTTTAGTATCGATAATATGACAAAAAACGGAAAAGAAGTTGTGTTAATTGTAAATGGTAAAATAAAAGGACCAACCGAGAAAATGAAAATCCCTTACGATGAAGAATTGGGCGAAATGAAAGAAATTACACCCGCTCAATTTGAAGAAAAGTATAATAGAAATGCTTATAGTGATAGATATTACTATGAAGTGGAAACTGTGAAGACCATATTAAAATCAACATCAAACTCCAATAATAATGCAGAAAATAGTCGATATATTTTTATAAATAATAATGATGAAATATTATTAAATGACAATCAAATATTCAAAATCATAGAAGCAGATGAGATTGTTTTTGATGAAACACCTGATTCAAATTATTTTTCAGAGGTTAATAAAAAATATTTA
>NZ_JBIKJY010000038.1:0-10053 GCF_044360715.1 Flavobacterium sp. | reverse complement strand
ACAATTGTTACATCGTGTTTGGAAAGAAGAAATTGGGCCTGTTGACAAAGAAAATAGAGAAAAAATTTGGCAAGAGTTTAGTGAAATTACTAAAATTCTACACGATAAACGTGAAGCATTAGCATCTCAATTTAAAGAAAAAGAGCAAGAAAATTTAACTCGCAAAAACGAAATTATTGCTCAAGTAAATGCATTAAGTACAGAAAAAGTTACGAATCACGGTGAGTGGCAAAATCAAATTGTAAAATTAGAAGCGTTACGTGATGCATTCTTTAAAGCAGGACGCGTGCCAGCTGAAGCTACAGAAGTTACTTGGAGTAATTTTAAAAATGCTGTTCGTGCTTTTAATGCTACGAAAAATTCATTTTATAAAGATATTAAAAATGAACAACATCGTAATTTAGAATTAAAATTAGCCTTAATTGAGAAAGCAAAAGCGAATATCGATACGGAAGATTTTGATGCTACTACTCCAATAATGAAGCAAATTCAAGAGGAATGGAAAAAAATTGGTCATGTACCAAGAAAACTTTCTGATGAAATTTGGGAAACATTCAAAAAAACTTGTAATGCTTATTTTGACAGATTACATGAGTCAAGAAAAGAAGAAATCGGCGTAGAAGTTGAGGCTTTTGAAAAGAAAAAAGAATACTTAGAAATCGTTCGTGCATTTCAATTAGTGGGAGAACATAAAACCGATTTAGACGCCATTAAAGCACATATTACTGCATGGAAAGAATTTGGTAAAGTACCTCAAAACCGTCGTCATATTGAAGGAAAATTCAATAAAATATTAGATGCTTTATTTGAAAAACTAAGTTTGTCTAAAAAAGACTCTGAAATGATGAAATTTAGCAATCGTTTAGAGCAACTTTCGGAAGGAAACGACCAAAGAGCGATTGCCAACGAGCAAATTTTTATTAGAAGAAAAATTGACGAATTGAATAATGAAATCAATCAATTAGAAAACAATATTGGTTTCTTTAATAATGCAAAAGGAAACAATCCATTTATTAAAGAAGTGCAAAAAAATATTGAAAAACATAAAGAGGAATTACAAACCTGGAAAGACAAACTAAAAAAGTTAAACACCATTTAATTTCTACTTCAATACATAAAAAAAGACTGCTAATTGCAGTCTTTTTTTTGTTATAAAAAGTATCAAACTTACAATTCATCCATAAAAAACGACAGTTGGGTTAGATATAATTTTTTAAGTGAATTAATATATTGAATTTTGTCTCAGAAATAAAAAAACAAAATTATGATACAACTTATCCTTTATTTAATCGCAATTATTGTGCAATCACTTAATTTTTAATTATTTTTATACTAAACCTTTTTACTATGTTTGATAAACTCATCAAAGAAATTCCAAGAGCGATAATTTTATCCATTGCTGTTTTTTTAGTTTTATTGGTAATAAAATTAATGACAGGCATAACCATTCAATTGAATGAATTTTTGCTAATTAATTTTGGCTACACCATGTTATATGGAATAACTTTATATTTTGCCAATGCGTACTTATTTATATTTTTAGACAGCATTTTTGAATTAGAACGCTTTACAAAACGAAGAATACTTTTGGGTTTTTTGGGTTCATTTTTAATTTCCGTTTTCGTTATTTTTTTATTGCGAATTGTTGAAGATGTACTTATCGAAGGCCTAAGTTTTGAAGTGTTTTTTCAAAAAGAAACCTTAGCAAATTATGTAGTATCAATTATAATTACATTTTTTGTAACCTTAGCGTTTCATGCGTTTTACTTTTATAAAGCGTATCAAGAAAACAAAGTAAAAGAACAAAAAATCATTGCAGGAACAGCCTCAGCACAGTTTGAAAGTTTAAAAAACCAAATCGATCCGCATTTTTTGTTCAATAGTTTAAATGTGTTGAGTTCGTTAATTGAAGAAAATCCAATTGCAGCACAAAAATTTACTACATCTTTATCAAAAGTATATCGCTATGTTTTAGAACAAAAAGACAAAGAATTGGTTTCGGTAACCGAAGAATTAACCTTTGCCAAAACCTATATGAATTTACTTTTAATGCGATTTGAAAACAGCATCACATTTGAAATTCCTGAAAACATTGAGAACGATGAAGCAAAAGTGGTTCCATTATCCTTACAATTATTGCTTGAAAATTGCATCAAACATAATGTAGTAAGTGAAACCAAACCGCTTCATATCAAAATTAGCATCGAAAATGGAGCGTTAGTCGTATCAAATAATTTACAAAAGAAAGACGTATTATCAGGCAGAAAAGGAGTTGGATTAGAAAATATTGTAAATCGATACGGAATTCTAACCAATAGAAAAGTTATAGTAGAAGAAAATGAAAATGAATTTAAAATAAGCCTACCCATATTAACCAAACAAATTTCAGTTATGGAAACCAACACCCTATTTTCAGAAAATGCTGCTTACGCAAGAGCCAAAAAACGTGTAGAAGAATTGAAAGGCTTTTATGGAAATTTAACTGCTTATTGCGTCGTAATACCAACATTGGCAATTTTTAATTACAATACATATTGGGAATTCCAATGGTTTTGGTTCCCGATGTTAGGTTGGGGATTAGGCGTTTCATTCCATGCGTTTGGCGTTTTCGGATATGGAAAATCGTGGGAAGAACGAAAAATTCAAGAAATTGTAAGTAAAGGAAAAAATAATAATTGGGAATAAAAATTCAATATAAAATTCAATAACAATATCAAATTCAGTAATAAATTATGGAAAATATAACTTCAGAACAAATTCGCTACGAGGAAGCGGTAAAACGAGTAAAAAAATTAAAAGGATTTTACACACATGCATTAGTATATTTGGTAATTAATAGTATGATAGTCATTTTAAATATTCAAAACTTAAATGAAGGCGAAAGTTATTTTCAGTTTAAGAACTTCTTCACGGCTTTCTTTTGGGGAATTGGATTATTAGCGCATGGTTTGTCTACATTTTTGCCTTATTTTATTTTAGGAAAAGATTGGGAAGCACGAAAAATAAAAGAGTTGATGGAAAAGGAAAAAGCGAATAAGTGGGAGTAATATAATGTGTCAATTTGAAAATGTGCCAATTTGAAAATTTAATAAATTATGCAAAACGAAAATATTCCCCCTTTGGGGGTTAGGGGGCTGAACATCATCATCATCGAAGACGAAAAGCCTGCAGCTCGATTATTGCAGCGAAAAGTTGAAAAACTTGGACTGAAAGTAACTAAAATGCTTCATTCAGTGGAGGAATCAATGGTTTGGTTTCAAAATAATTCGCATCCTGATTTGATTTTTTTGGACATTCAATTATCTGATGGCTTATCGTTTGAACTATTTGAACAAATTGATATCAAAAGTGCGGTTATTTTTACTACTGCTTATGACGAATATGCGTTGCGTGCGTTTAAACTGAACAGCATCGATTATTTATTAAAACCAATTGACGAAGAAGAGCTATCAGTAGCGATTTTAAAATTCAAAAATCAATTTCAAAAAAACACCATTTCTAATTTAGATTTTGAAGCGATAAAACGTATGTTAATCAATCCTATGGAAAAGGAATACAAATCGCGTTTTTCAGTGAAAATTGGTCAACAATTAAAAGTAATTTCAATTGATGAAATAGAATGTTTTTATAGCGAAAATAAAGGCACCTATATTCATACGATAGACAACAGAGATTATTTAATTGATTCTACTTTAGAAGTTGTAGAAGCTGAAATTAATCCAAAAGAATTTTATCGTGTTAGCCGAAAATTTATTGTTCCGTTGAAAGCTGTTAAAGAAATTCAAGTGTATTCTAATTCAAGATTAAAAATAATATTACCAACGTACAAAGACGATGAAGTAATTGTATCGAGAGAACGCGTTAGTGATTTTAAAGAGTGGATTGGCTAATGAATAACTGTTTTTCTGATGCCTATCAAAACAAGTATGAATACTGAATACAAAATAAAAAAAGGCACAATAAATTCAATATATCCAAACGTTAATAATATTGCAATAATAAGCAATTGAAAACCCAATCCGTATAAAGAAACTAATGTCATAAACCAATTTGGAAACGTTTTGATTTTATAGGCATTTGAGTCTAATAAATGAATAACTTTATCAAAAAAGCCATAAACTAGGGTGTAAATTCCAAATAAAATAGTTACCAATTTTTGCGATTCACCTGGTAACGCTTTTGGGGTTTTGTATTCAAATATCTTGCTGGTTGTATCGCCTCCAACCGATTTATTTCTTAAAATCACATAATAATAATTGTATAAGGTGCCTTGTAACTGAATACAAATAAAGGCAAGTGCTGCATACCAAACGGTACTGTTTGACATGTAACAAATTGTCATAAAAAACATAAAATTTAAGATAATATCAAAAACACTATCTAAATACCTTCCAGAATAGGATGGTGTATTTTTTAAACGGGCTAATTCACCATCAGCGGCATCAATTCCAGATTTTAAAATGATGAAAAATGCTGCGGCGATATAATATTGGTTTAACATGCAATAAATTGCAATTAATCCAGAAATTCCGAATAAAAGCGTTACGTGAATGGGTGTGAAACAAGTTTCCTTTAAGGAATTAGCCAAAAGTTTACCGAAAGACCTTCCGTAATCTGATAAATCTAAAAATTTATCTTGCGCTGCGAGTTTAGACATTAATTAAATCTAAAGAAATGTGACAATATAGTCGGACTGCAAAAGTAATATTATTTTTCTGTAATTTTTTTATTTTCTAACAGTAAATAAAATTGAACACTGAATAAGAGTGTCGCCAATACTAAATGTATAGTTTGACTTCCGAAAGGAAAATCGACATACACCATAATTACACCTGATAGTATTTCGAAAATTAAAATTCTAACTATCCAATTTACTTTTTCAAAACCCAATTGAAGATTTCTATTTCGAAGAAGTAAAAATAAATTTGCCAAAAAGACGACAATTGAAAAACTTCGATGAAAGTAAAATGTGATTTCAGGTTGTAACAACCAAAATGATTTTGGAGCACCCGATTTTTCAATTGTATCAATAAACTCACGAACATAAGTTCCTAAAACAACTTGAACAACAGTAAGAATTAGTACTACAACAAGTGCTATACTAAACTTTTTATCGTATTTTCTAATGCTATTTTTTGCCGAAACCACATATATGACATACAACTGTAAAGCCACAATTAAGAAGGCAGTTAACATATGCGTGGTAATTTTAACAGGACTTAATACCGAATCAACCACCGTTTTTCCTAACCAAGCTTGAAAACCCATTAGTATACAAACCAAAAGCGAATAGATAACTATTTTTTTGTTTTCTTTCCAATAGCCAAATGCAAAAATAAACGCTACAAAACAGGCAATTCCTGCCAAAGCACCAAGCAATCTATTGATGTATTCAATCCAAGTATGTGCTGGGTTAAAAATAGCATAATCGTGTTTGGTATAGGCTTTCCAATTGTTTTCTGAAAAGGAAGTAGAAGCTATAAAGTCAGATTTTGCCACAAGTAAACCTTCGTCTTTAATAATCACTTGACCTTCATCGTAAGCTTTATTAGGTGTGAATTCAAGTTCTTTTTGTTCTGTTGGCGGAATATAATAACCAAAACACTTTGGCCAATCTGGACAGCCCATTCCTGAGCCAGTCATTCGTACCAAAGCACCAGCAAGAATTACTAAATAAACTAAAACTAATGCCGTTTTTGCTGTTGTAAGAAAATATTTTTTCATTGGTTTAATTAAGTTTCAAAGTTGCAGAGTTTCAAAGTTGAAAAGTTACAGGGTTTGTTTTATTTTGTTCATAAAAGAAGTTAACATTCGTTCAAGTTCTCTGCTATCTTCGTAAAGAGTATTAAAATTTTCTAAAGAAATATAGTTCAAGTTATATGCAATTTCAACTTGTGTTTGAAATTCGAAAAGTGAGCCTAAAGAAATAGTTAAAAATCTATAATAATCTTTATTTGTTCCTCTTCCAAAACCTTCCGAAATATTACTTGGAATTGAAATAGCACATCTTCTTATTTGTGAAGTAAGACCAAATTGTTCCTCTTTAGGAAAACCAGCTGAAACAGCATAACAGTTTGTAACTAAAGTCATGGCTTTCTGCCAAATAAGCAAGTCTCTAAATGTCTTCACTTTAATCTAAATATTTAAAATCATCAATTAATCACTATTTTTAACTTTGCTACTCTGAAACTCTGCTACTTTGCAACTCTAACTAATCCCATTTTTTTAGCACGCTTTAAAACAAATTCTTTTGCAGGTTCGTATTCATTTGGAATTTCACCGTCTAAAATGGCCTCTTTTACAGCTTCTTTTAAAGCACCAATTTCACGACCTGGTTTTAATCCGAATAGTTCCATAATTTCTTCTCCAGAAATTGGTGGCTGAAAAACTCGAACTCGGTCCTTCTCCTCTACTTCAACTATTTTCTGACGTACAATTTTAAAATTATTGTGATATTTTTGAAATTTTTTACTGTTTTTTGTAGTGATATCGGCTTCGCAAAGTGCCATTAAATTTTCTATATCTTCACCAGCATCAAAAACCAAACGACGTACGGCTGAATCGGTAACAATTTCTTCAGCTATTACAATTGGTCTTGAACTCATCATAACCATTTTTTGAACAAACTTCATTTTCTGATTTAAAGGCATATGAAGTCTTTCAAAGATTTTTTTAGCCATTTTGCCGCCTAAAAATTCATGTCCGTGAAATGTCCAACCTTGTTTTTTGTTGAATTTTTTAGTGGGTGCTTTGCCAATATCGTGTAATAATGCTGCCCATCGTAACCAAACATCTTCTGTATTCGGACAAATATTATCTACTACTTCTAACGTGTGGTAAAAATTATTTTTATGTGTATGCCCTTCTACTTCTTCGACATTATTTAAAGCAGTCAATTCTGGTAAAATTAGGTCTAATAAACCTGTTTGATACAAATGCAAAAATCCGATAGATGGTTTATCTGATGACAAAATTTTGTTTAATTCATCTACAATTCGTTCACCTGAAATAATATTGATTCTGTCTTTATTTTTGGCAATTGAAGATAAAGATTCGCTTTCAATTTCAAAATTTAATTGGGTCGCAAATCTAATGGCTCGCATCATTCGTAAAGGATCGTCAGAATACGTAATATCTGGATTCAAAGGTGTTTTTAATAGTTTATTTTCTAAATCGGCAACACCATTAAATGGATCCACTAAATCTCCAAAATTTTCAGAATTCAGAGAAAAAGCCATTGCATTAATGGTAAAATCACGACGTTCTTGGTCGTCTTTTAAAGTTCCATTTTCAACTAAAGGATTTCTGCTATCGTGTGTATATGATTCTTTTCTTGCCCCTACAAATTCAATATCCATTTCCTTATAACGTAACATAGCTGTTCCGTAGTTTTTGAAAACTTGAACTTTAGGTTGGTTTGAAAGTAATTCGGAAACTTTTAAAGCTAATTCAATACCGCTTCCAACAGCAACAATATCTATGTCTTTTTTATGATTTCTATCCAATAAAATATCGCGAACAAAACCACCAATAACATAGCATTCCAAGTTAAGTTCTTGTGCGGCTTGCGATATGATTTTGAAAATTTTATTTTCTAAATGTTGTTTGTAATTCATTTGTTAATTAGTCAATTTGACAATTAGTCAATGTGCCAATTTTATAGCAAAAAAAATTATTGGCTAATTGACAAATCGATATATTGGCACATTTTATTTGCGAATCACCTTTACCTGGCTATCTAATGTTAATTTGATGATGGCCGAAGGTTTTTTGCAAACTTTATCGTGGTGCAAATTTACAACATAGTCGACTCCTTTTATAATTTCTGGTGAAATTTCTTTGAAATTCATTGGTGTAGCATTTCCAGAAATATTTGCAGATGTGGAAACTAATGGTCGTTTCATACGTTCCATTAATTTAAAACAAAATGGTTCTTTTACTATTCTTATTCCTAAAGTATTATCTTCTGCAATTATATTTTTAGCTATATTTTTTGGTTGATCCAAAATTAAAGTGGTTGGTCGTTCTGAATGGTCTAAAATATCCCATGCCACTTCTGGAATTTTTGCAAAAACATTATACATCATTTTTTCACCATTCATTAGGCAAATCATACTTTTTGATTCTTCACGTTGTTTTAACGCATATATTTTCGCAACAGCTTCTTCGTTGGAAGCATCGCAACCAATTCCCCAAACCGTATCTGTTGGATACAAAATAATTCCGCCATTTTTAATGACTTCATAAGCATTGTGAATTTCTTGATTAATATCCATGTTTTAAAATTCTAATTTTGGTAATTGTTTTTTAATTACGGCAGGTATACCGGCTACCATACAATTGTCTGGTACATTTTTGGTTACTACAGAACCTGCAGCAATGATTACATTTGAACCAATTTGAACATTTGGTAAAATAGTACTATTGGTACCAATAAAAGTGAATTTACCAATTTTACAATTTCCCGAAACATTAACATCTGGACAAAGCTCTACAAAATCATCAATAAAAACGTCATGACCTATGGTACATGATAAATTAATTAAAACACCCTTTCCTATAGTAATATCGTTAGTAAGTACTGAATTTGTCATAATATTAGCACCCAATCCAATTGAATTTCCATAACTCCCAATATGAGAAAAAGGACTAATCAATGTTGTTAATTTACCACCAATACTTTCAAATTTTTTAACTAATTTATATCTAAGTATTGGATTTCCTATTCCAATAATAAAATTAGAATCCCCATCATTAAATAGTTTTTTGGCTTCTTCAATTGATGTTAAAATGGGAAAAATATCGTACAAAGAAGTTACAATATCCTCATTTACATCATCGTAAAAAAATAAATTATCTATTTCATTTTTTTGCTTAAAAATTTCTAAAACTTCTTTAGCAAAACCTTTTGCACCAATTATTAGCATGCTACTGTGGTATTAATTATAGTTATAATTTTTTCTAAATCTTGTTTTTCCAAACCTACATACAAAGGCAAACATAAAATTTTTGAAGCTATAGATTCTGAAATTGGCATGGCTGCACCTTTTACAAAATCAATTGAATTTAAAGAAGGATAAAAATATCTTCTTGGAAATATATTCGATTCATTAAGTCTATTTTGAACTTTTAATAACTCTTCCTCAGAATTAAATATTACAGGAAAATAACTGAAGTTCCATTGTGTGTTTTCTCTAATTTTCATTGTTGAAATATGAGTGAAAACTAAATTATTCAAATAAAAATCTACAACTTTTTTTCTTTCAGAAAATATAAATTCCAACTCATCAAACACAGCTAATCCCATAGCGGATTGTAATTCCGAGATTTTAGCATTAATTCCTAAACCATGAAATTCCAAAGGTCCATTATGTCCAAAATTATGACTATAAAAAAGTTTTTGAAACAAATTTTCATCATTACAAAACATCGCACCACCTTCACCCGTATGAAATATTTTAGTAGCATGAAAACTACATGTACTTACATCACCAAAATTAAAAATTGAAGTTCCGTCATAAGTTACACCAAAACAGTGTGCAGCATCATATATAATTGCTAAATTATGCTTATTGGCTATATTCTCAATTGCTTCAACATGACACGGATTTCCAAAAACATGAGTAGCTAAAATAGCTGTTGTTTTAGGCGTAATAGCTGATTCAATTTTTGTTTCATCAATAGATAAATATTCTGGATGGATGTCTACAAAAACCGGAGTGCAATTTTCCCAAAGTATTGCAGATGTAGAAGCAATATATGAAAATGGCGTGGTAATAACTTCACCTTGATTTCCTAATAATTTTATTGCAATTTGCAAAGGAATGGTTCCGTTATTGGTAATAATTAAATTTGATGTACTATATTTTTTTTTTATTTTATTTTCAAGTTCTAACGTTAACTCTCCTCTGTTTGTTAGCCACACTTTTTCCCAAGCTCTTTTAAGATAAGATTGGTACGACTCAATTGATGGTAAAAATGTTTTTGTTACATTTATCATTTATATTTTTTTTGTAAAAATAAAGATTTAAATTTGTAAAAAAAACATGTATT
>NZ_JBIKJY010000040.1:0-7417 GCF_044360715.1 Flavobacterium sp. | reverse complement strand
ATTGTATATCTTTGCACCCAATTTAAAAAATACGTACAAATGAAAAATTACGAAACTGTTTTCATTTTGAATCCCGTTTTATCTGATGTTCAGGTAAAGGAAACAGTAAGCAAATTTGAAGATTTTCTTACTTCTAAGGGTGCCAAAATGGTATCAAAAGAGGATTGGGGCTTAAAAAAATTAGCCTATGAAATCCAACACAAAAAAAGTGGTTTTTACCATTTATTTGAGTACCAAGCTCCAGCTGAATTAATCATTTCTTTGGAAACTGAATTAAGAAGAGATGAGAGAATCATGAGATTCTTAACTGTTTCTTTAGACAAACATGCTATTTCTTGGGCAGAAAGAAGAAGAGAAAAATTAAAAACTAAAGCAAACTAATCATGTCAATAGCTAACAACGGTAAAAAAGAGGGAGATATCAGATATCTTACTCCTTTAAATATTGATACTAACAAACAAAAAAAATATTGTCGTTTTAAAAAATCAGGTATCAAGTATATCGATTATAAAGATGGTGACTTTTTATTAAAGTTTGTAAATGAGCAAGGTAAAATTTTACCAAGACGTTTAACTGGTACTTCTTTAAAGTTTCAAAGAAAAGTTTCTGTGGCTGTTAAAAGAGCACGTCATTTAGCTTTAATGCCTTACGTGGCGGATTTATTAAAATAATATTAATCATTTGTTGCTCCGATTAAACTGGAGCTAACTTATAAAAATAAAGGACAACAAAATGGAACTAATTTTAAAACAAGACGTTCAGAATTTAGGTTTTAAAGATGATGTAGTAACTGTAAAAAATGGTTACGGTCGTAATTTCTTAATTCCTCAAGGAGCAGCTATTTTAGCAACTTCTTCTGCTAAAAAAGTTTTAGCTGAAAATTTAAAACAAAAAGCACACAAAGAAGCTAAAGTTGTTGCAGATGCAAAAGCAACTGCAGAAGCACTTAAAGCTTTAGAGATAAAAATTACTGCAAAAGCAGGTGGTGAAAAATTATTCGGATCAATTACTAATGCAGATATAGCTCACGCTTTAGAAGCAAACGGACAATCAATTGATAGAAAATTTATTACTTCTGGTATTGTTAAAAGAACAGGTAAATACAATGCTACTATCCGTTTACACAGAGAAGTTATCATTGAATTAGCTTATGAAATTGTTGCTGAAAAAGCATAATTTTATTTAAAATATTTCTTTTAAAAAAGCGTTGCAATTGCAACGCTTTTTTTATTTTTACGGAACTTAAAATTGTATGATAAATTTACGTAAATGAAATATACCCGATTAACAAAAGAACAATTAGAAGAACTTCATCCTGAGTTTATTACTTTTTTAGCTACTCAAACTATTGATAAAAAAGAATGGGACGATTTAAAAAAGAATACCCCAGAAATAGCTTTGCAAGAAATTGATGTGTTTTCTGATTTAATTTGGGATAAAGCCATAACTAATGTTCGTTTTGTAGATCATTTTTCAAAAAATCACATATTTCTTTTTAAATGTCACGATACTTTTTTAGAATCAATAATTGTTCATACATCTGAAGATTCGGTTGATTTCTTTACTACAGAAGGATTAGAATGGTTAGGAAATAATCTTTTTTCAGATGTAGTTACTATTCAAACAGGAAAAAAAGAAGTTGCCGAAAATCGTAATGAAGAAGTTTTTAAAATAATTGAAAACGGAGGTATTATTAGCAAAGGCGATTTATATATAAAATTAACTGCATTAATTAAGGTATCGTAATATGAGTGTTTTAGAAACTATTCAGTCTTTAAGAGCAGAATTAAATTTGCATAATTACAATTATTATGTATTGGACTATCCTACGATTTCTGATTTTGATTTTGATGTAAAATTAAAACAATTACAAGATTTAGAATTGGCCAACCCTACTTTTTTCGATGAAAATTCGCCTACTCAACGTGTTGGTGGTGCAATCACTAAAAACTTTAATACGTTTGAACACGAATATAGAATGTATTCGCTTGATAATTCGTACTCTAAAGAAGATTTATTAGATTGGCAAACAAGATGTCAGAAAATTTTAGGTGATGTTGATTTAGAATTTACTTGCGAATTAAAATATGACGGCGCATCCATAAGCATCACATATGAAAACGGAAAATTGGTTCGTGCCGTAACACGTGGTGATGGTTTTAAGGGTGATGATGTGACTCAAAATATCAAAACAATAAAATCTGTTCCGCTACAATTACACGCTGGTTTTCCTGAAAAATTTGATATTCGCGGTGAAATCATTTTACCATTTGCAGGTTTTGAAAAAATGAATCAAGACTTAATTGAAATTGGTGAAACACCATATTCAAATCCAAGAAATACAGCTTCAGGAAGTTTAAAATTACAAGATAGTGCCGAGGTGGCAAAGCGTCCATTGGAATGTTTGTTATACGGAATGATTGGCAATAATTTAAATATTTCAACCCAATACGAAAGTTTAGATTTGTCGAGAAAATTAGGATTTAAAGTGCCAACTCAGAGTAAATTAGCTAAAAACATTGATGAAGTTTTTGAATTTATTGAATATTGGGATAAAAACAGACACAATTTACCTTACGAAACAGATGGAGTAGTAGTTAAAATAAACAACATTCATTTTCAAGAAGAATTAGGTTATACAGCAAAATCGCCTCGTTGGGCTATGGCGTATAAATTTAAAGCAGAACAAGTGAGTACTGTTTTGCAATCTATTTCTTATCAAGTTGGTCGAACGGGAGCAATTACTCCTGTGGCAAATTTAGAACCTGTTCAATTAGCAGGAACAATCGTAAAACGTGCTTCTTTGCATAATGCAGATCAAATTTCTAAGTTGGATATTCGTCTAAACGATGAAGTTTTTGTTGAAAAAGGAGGCGAAATTATTCCAAAAATAATTGGAGTAGCGAAAAGAGGAAATCAAGAAAATCCAACCATTTATATTTCAAATTGCCCAGAATGTGATACGAAATTAACAAGAAGTGAAGGAGAAGCAAATCATTATTGCCCAAATTTTTATGGATGTCCTCCTCAAATTATTGGAAGAATTCAGCATTTTATTACCAGAAAAGCAATGGATATAGATGGTCTAGGTGGTGAAACTGTCGCTTTATTATATAATGCCGGTTTGGTAAAAAATTATGCCGATTTATATGATTTGAAAAAAGAACAAATTGTGGTTTTGGAAAGAATGGCGGATAAATCTGCAGATAATCTAATTTCAGGAATTGAAAATTCAAAAGCAATTACATTCGATCGAGTTTTATATGCATTAGGTATCCGATATGTGGGCGAAACAGTCGCTAAAAAATTAGCCAAACATTATAAAAACATTGATAACTTGGCTAAAGCTGATTTACTTGATTTAGTTACAGTAGATGAAATAGGCGAACGAATTGCACAAAGTGTTATGGATTTCTTCCAGAATTCAGATAACATAGCTATAATAAATAAATTAAAAGCAGTAGGCATTCAGTTTGAATTAAATGATATTTCAACAGCAGTTTCCAATATTTTAGAAGGAAAAATATTTGTTGTTTCTGGTGTTTTTGAAGTTTTCTCTCGAGACGATTTGAAAAAAGCCATCGAAGATTATGGCGGAAAAGTAGGAAGTTCTATTTCTGCGAAAACCAATTATGTTATCGCCGGAGCCAATATGGGACCTGCTAAATTAGAAAAAGCCAACCAATTAAAAATTGAAATTATTGACGAATACCAATTTCAAAAAATGATAAATGGTTAAGAATTAAATTACTACAATGTTTTTTTCTTTACTAATGTATTTGGTTTCGTCGCTAAAATAAAAATCAATTCGGCCTAAGTTTATTCCGTAAGCACCAACTTGGTTAATAACTACTTGATTGCCAGCTTTATTTGTTTTTATAACAGGTTTATCTAAAAATGTGTGTGTGTGCCCGCCAATTATTAAATCAATGTCTTGTGTGGCAGCGGCTAATTTAAGATCTGAAGGTTTATCTTTTTCATTTTTGTAATCAAATCCAAGATGCGACAAACAAATTATTAAATCGCATTTTTCAGTTTCTTTAAGTGTTTTGGTAATGTCTGTAGCAACTTCTATTGGGTTGTAGTATTTGGTTTCTTTATATAGTTTTTTGTCTACTAAACCTTCTAATTCAATACCTAAACCGAAAACACCAATTTTTATTCCGTCTTTTATAAAGGTTTTGTAAGGTTTTACAATTCCGTTTAACTCAGTATTTTTAAAATCATAATTTGCAGAAACAAAGTCAAAATTAGCATATGGTAATTGAGCGAAAAAGCCTTCAATTCCATTGTCAAAATCGTGATTCCCTAATGTTGCCAAATCGTATTTCATCATACTCATTAGCTTAAATTCCAATTCGCCGCCATAATAATTAAAGTAAGGCGTGCCTTGAAAAATGTCACCAGCATCTAATAACAATACATTTTCTTCTTCTTTTCTAATCTGTTCAATAATATTTGCACGTCTTGCCACACCTCCCTTAGAAGGGTTTCTTGGATGATTTTCTGGGAATGGATCAATATGACTGTGCACATCATTGGTATGCAAGATGGTTATTTTTTTCTCTTTTACAGTAGAAAAACTCGACAATGAAAGTCCGCTAAGTGAAAGTAATGCTGAAGATGCAGCTGTATTTTTGATGAAATTTCTTCTTTTCATAGGAGTTATTCTTTAATGATTCTTTGAACGGTTGAAGCTTCAATAGTTTTGTATTTGTAGAAATAATCAATCAATACGTTTCTCATTTTATAATTTAAATCAAAACTACCTTCGTTTTTAAGAAAGAAAGTCATATTGTCTCCACCGTTTGCTAAATAATCAGATGTGGCTACATAATAAATTGTGTTGTTTTCGATGGCTTTATCATTAAAAAGAACTTTAGTAATAGTATTATCTTTATCCAAAAATATTTTTAAACCATTTAGTGGGTGTGGCTTTTTTTCTTTAATAATGTGTTTTGCCATTTCCATAATTTCTTTACCTTTTAGAGCGACAACAATTAAACTATTTTCAAAAGGCATCACTTCAAAAGCATTTCTTTTGCTAATATTTCCTTTTGGAATAATCGATCTAATACCGCCGCTATTTAAAAGTACAATGTCAATTGGTTTGTTTTGTTGTTTTTTAAAAACAGGAGAAGCAAATTCAATACACGCATCAGCCATAAGATTTCCAATATTACTTTGCCATTCGCCTTTAGTTTTGTCTAAAGTTTCATTGGTAAAAGAAATTACACTATCTAAATCGGTATTTATATGCGCTCTGTAAGGTGAAATATAAGATTCTATAGTTTCATTTGAAGTGTATTTTGATGCGACTTCAATTTTTTTTCCTTCAATTTGATAATTGGTATATTTTTTTGTTTTACAAGAAACAGCTCCTAATAATGTTAAAGTTGTAACAAAAATTATGTAAAGAGGTTTCATATTTTTACTTTTGAATGTCATTTATTTGAATAGATTATTTTAATTTTGTACAAGATGTAAAGTTACAATGATTTATAAAATTATTCTGAATTTATTTCTGAATTATTAAAATATTTTAAAAAACTTAAAAAATATAATATGCAATCATTAATAGGTACTGGTGTAGCTTTGGTAACGCCTTTTAAAAAAGATTTTTCTGTTGATACAGAAGCGTTAACGAAAATTACAAACCACGTAATTGAAGGCGGAGTAGAATATTTAGTAATATTAGGAACTACAGCTGAAAGCGCAACATTAAATGCAGAAGAAAAAGAAGTTGTAATACAAACTATTGTTACTGCAAATAAAGGTAGAGTACCAATGGTTTTAGGAGTAGGAGGTAACAATACTGCAAAAGTGGTTGAGGAATTAAAGACAAGAGATTTGTCTCAGTTTGCTGCTATTTTATCGGTTTCACCTTACTATAATAAACCAACTCAAGAAGGAATTTATCAACATTTCAAAGCTGTTTCCGAAGCATCACCAATACCAGTTATAGTTTATAATGTTCCAGGAAGAACATCAAGTAATATGTTGCCTGCTACTGTGATACGATTAGCAAAAGATTTTAAAAATATTATTGGAATTAAAGAAGCTGCTGGCGACATTGTGCAAGCAATGAAATTAATTCAAACCAAACCGGAAGGCTTTTTAGTAATTTCTGGTGATGATATGATTACTTTGCCAATGGTTTTAGCTGGTGGTGCTGGAGTAATTTCTGTAATTGGAGAAGGTTTTCCAAAAGAATTTTCAGAAATGGTTCGATTGGGATTAAACAAAAAAGTAGATGAAGCATATAAATTACATTACAAATTAGCCGATTCTATAGATATGATTTTCGAACAAGGTAATCCTGCTGGCATCAAAGAAGTCTTTAAACACTTAGGTTTGTCTGAAAACACGGTGCGTTTGCCATTGGTAAATGTAGACGAAAATTTGTCTGTAAGATTAACTAATTTTATTAAAAACTTAGGATAAAAATCTTTTTTGTAAAACGTAAAAATATATCTACCTTTGCAGTTGCTTTTTCAAACTGCGCAAAGGCGTAATGTAACATCAAATATGAATAAATTTATATATATACTTTTAGTAATACTTTCAATTTCATCATGTAGTCCTTATCAAAAGGCTATGAAATCAGATGATGTAGAATTCAAAACAAAAGTATTTACTGAACAAATTGAAAAGAAAAAGTATTCTAAAGCAATACGATTGTTTGAGCAATTTGCTTCTGCATTAAGAGCAAAACCTCAGGGTGAAGCTGCTTTTTATAGTTATGCTCAGGCATTGTATAATACCAAACAATATATTTCTGCTGCTTACGAGTTTGAAAGATTTTCAAGTAGTTATCCAAAAAGTCCATTGGCTGAAGAAGCTGCTTTTTATGGGGCAGAATGTTACAGTAAAGTATCACCGATTTATAGTTTAGATCAAGTGGATACGGATAAAGCATTAAGTAAAATTCAAGTTTTTGTGAATAAATATCCAAATTCTACTTTTTTACCAAGAGCAAATGAAATTGTAAAAGAATTATCAGAAAAATTAGAATTAAAAGCATTTGAAATCGCAAAACAATACAATACAATTGGCGAATTCACAAGAGATTATAATGCGGCAATTATTGCATTAGATAATTTTGTTTTTAATTTTCCAGGTTCAAAATATAAAGAAGATGCTTTATTTTATAAATATGATGCTATGTATAAATTAGCAACAAATAGTATTCCTTCTAAAAAACAAGAAAGATTAAATTCAGCTAAAACGTATTACCAAAATTTAGTAAAATTTAAAGCAGATACCAAGTATTTACAACAATCAAATAAAATGCTTGAAACCGTAGAAAAAGAGTTGAAACAATATACAAATTAATCATTATTATGGATTTAAAGAAAACAAATGCTCCAGTAAACACAGTAACTTACAACAAAAGTGTAATTGAAGAACCAACTGG
>NZ_JBIKJY010000029.1:0-23995 GCF_044360715.1 Flavobacterium sp. | reverse complement strand
AACTGGAAATGTATATGAAGCAATTACTATAATAGCAAGAAGAGCCAATCAAATTAATTCTGAAATTAAAAAAGAATTATTAGATAAACTTGACGAATTTGCTACTTATAATGATAGTTTAGAAGAAGTTTTCGAGAATAAAGAACAAATTGAAGTTTCTAAATATTACGAAAAATTACCTAAACCACACGCTTTAGCTGTTCAAGAATGGTTAGAAGATAAAATTTATCATAGAGATACTAAATAATTAAAACTTTAATTAATGTCTGTTTTAAAGGGTAAAAATGTTTTGCTGGGTATTTCTGGCGGAATTGCAGCTTATAAAACAGCCTCATTGGTTAGATTACTTATAAAAGCAGGTGCGCATGTACAAGTTATCATGACACCTGCTTCTATTGATTTTGTTACACCCTTAACTTTATCGACACTTTCAAAAAATCCCGTATTTTCTACTTTTTATAATAAAGAAGATGAAAATGCAACTTGGAACAATCACGTAGAATTAGCAATTTGGGCCGATTTTATGCTTATTGCTCCAGCTACAGCGAATACACTTTCTAAAATGGCTTCAGGAGCCTGTGATAACTTGCTTTTAGCTACTTATTTATCTGCAAAATGTCCAGTATATTTTGCTCCAGCAATGGATTTAGATATGTACATTCATCCCACAACGATTATGAATTTCGAAACTTTAAAAGGTTTTGGAAATACAATAATTCCTGCAGAAAGCGGCGAATTAGCCAGTGGATTAAGCGGTGAAGGAAGAATGGCTGAACCAGAAAACATACTTCAATTTATTGAAAAAGATATCGAAAGCAAATTACCACTAAAAGGCAAAAAAGTATTAGTAACTGCAGGTCCTACTTATGAAGCTATAGATCCAGTTCGATTTATTGGTAATCATTCTACAGGAAAGATGGGATATGATATTGCTCTTGCGGCTGCCAATTTAGGCGCAGAAGTGGTATTGGTTTCAGGTCCAACTCATATGCAATTGCAACATAGTTTAGTAACTATTATAAGAGTTACATCAGCTGACGAAATGTTTGCTGCTTGTCATCACTATTTTGAAAATACAGATGTCGTAATCGCAGCTGCGGCAGTTGCCGATTATAAACCAAAAAATATTGCTTCTCAGAAAATAAAAAAGGATGAAGCTACGTTTACTATAGATTTGGAAAAGAATAAAGATATTTTATTATCTTTAGGTCAAATAAAAAAGAATCAATTTTTAATTGGATTTGCTTTAGAAACAGAAAATGAAATTGAAAATGCCAAAAGTAAAATCCAAAAGAAGAATTTAGATGTTATCGTCTTGAATTCTTTAAACGATGAAGGTGCTGGATTTGGAAAACCAACCAATAAAGTTACTTTTATTGATAAAGATTTTAATATATTTGATATTCCATTAAAATCAAAAGAATTAGTTGCCGAAGATATTGTTAACCTAATTGTAAAAAAATATGCGAATTAAATTTTTAGTATTCCTTTTTTTAAGTGTTTTTTGTGCTAATTCACAAGAATTAAAAGCTATTGTATCTATAAATACTGATCAAGTTACCAGTGTAAATCCTCAGATTTTTAAGAATTTAGAAAAACAGGTTTTCGATTTTTTGAATAATACTAAATTTTCTGAAAAAGTAGTGAAACAAAATGAAAAAATAAATTGTTCGTTTTTCTTCATCGTAACTAAATTTGAAAGCAATAATTTCGAAGCGTCTTTGCAAGTAAACTCTTCGCGTCCCGTTTATAATAGTACATTTACTACTCCAATTCTAAATATTAACGATAAAGATGTAAGTTTTAAATACATTGAATTTGAAAATTTAATTTATGATCAAAATGCATTTACATCAAATTTAGTTTCGATTTTATCCTTTTATGCCAATGTAATTATCGCTTCTGACGCAGATACTTTTTCAGATAAGGGCGGAACAGATTCTTATGAAACAGCTTTAAATATTACCAATGTAGCACAATCGAGTGGGTTTTCAGGTTGGGTGCAAACGGGTAAAAAAACAACACGATTTAATTTGATTTCAGATTTAATATCAAACACATTTGATGCATACAGAGAAACTATGTATGAATATCACATCAATGGATTAGATAAAATGGCTGACGATTTAAAACAAGGAAAATTAGGTATCGTAAATGCTATAGATACTTTACTTAAAGTACACAAAGTAAGACCAAATTCGCTTTTAGCACGAACTTTTTTTGATACTAAAACAGACGAAATTGTAGATATTTTTAATGGCGGACCAGGTATTGATACAGTTAAAGTTAAAGATAATTTAGCTACCATTTCTCCGTTAAATTCTTCCAAATGGAATAAAATAAGGTAATATGCTTTTATCTTTATCTGTACAAAATTATGCCTTAATTGAGCAACTTAATATTAATTTTTCCAATCAGTTTGCTACCATAACAGGAGAAACAGGTGCGGGAAAATCGATATTATTAGGTGCTTTGGGTTTAATTATGGGAAATCGTGCCGATTTAGCTTCCTTAAAAGATAAAGAAAAGAAATGCGTAGTGGAAGCCAGTTTCGAAATCTCAAAATACAATTTAAAATCACTTTTTGAAGCGAATGATTTAGATTTCGAAGACACAACGATTATTAGACGTGAAATTTTGCCTTCTGGAAAATCTCGTGCGTTTATAAATGACACACCTGTTAATTTATCAGAATTACAACTTTTAGCAGAAAATTTAATTGATATTCATTCACAGCATCAAACACGTGAATTGGAACAGCAAAATTATCAGATTTCTATTTTAGATGCTATGGGTTCGAATGCCCAAAATCTAAATGAATACACCATTTTATTATCCGATTTCAAACTAAAATCTAAAGAATTAGAACAGGCCATTGTTGATAAAAACACATTATTTACAGCGCAAGAATACAATTTACACTTGTTAAATGAATTAGAACAAGTAAATTTAAAACCGGAGGAACAATCGGAATTAGAAGGCGAATTACTGAGTTTAAATAATTCTGAATTAATTACAGAAACGCTAAGTAAATTAGTATCAAGTGCAACTGACGAGCAATTTGGATTTATTTCTTCGATTAAAGAATGTAAAAATGCATTGCAAAAAATTGCTGGGTTTTCTTCCTCGTATTCAGAAGTTTTCGAAAGATTGCAATCTGCATTAATTGAATTAGAAGATATTGCAGATACCACATTTCATTTAGCCGAAAAAAACACCTATAATCCAGAACGATTAGAATTTATATCTAACCGATTGCAAGCTATTTACGATTTACAAAAGAAACATCAAGTTACTTCAATAGAAGACTTGTTAGTAATACAAAATCAGCTTTCGGAAAAAGTACTTTTAGTGGACAATTTAGATGAAAAAATACTTCAATTAAAAGATTATTTAAGTCTGAAATCAGCTGAATTGACCACAATATCTGAGACAATATCAAAAAATAGGAGTGAAGCCATTCCTGTTTTTATTTCTAAAATTTCTGCTATTTTGTATGAATTAGGTATGCCAGATTCGCAATTTAAAATGGAATTAAACACTTCAAATTCATTTCTTTCTAACGGAACAGATGAATTAGAGCTTTTGTTTTCGGCTAATAAAGGAACCAGTTTGGGGTCGTTTAAAAAAGTAGCGTCAGGTGGTGAAATGTCAAGAATTATGTTGGCTATTAAAGCTATTTTAGCTGATTTTTCAAAATTACCTACCATTTTATTTGATGAGATAGATACTGGCGTGTCTGGAGAAATCGCATTAAAAATGGGAGAAATTATGAAAAAAATGAGTGCCAACCGTCAAGTTTTTGCGATTACACATTTGCCTCAAATTGCTTCAAAAGGCGATTCGCAATATAAAGTCTCGAAAGAAACTATTTTAGAGAACACCATTTCAAAAATTGTAAAATTAAATTCTGAAGAACGAATTATTGAAATTGCTGAAATGTTATCAGGTAAACAAATTACCGAATCGGCACTATCACATGCTAAAACATTATTAAATTAAAATGTATACTTTTGTATCAAGTTTATAAATACAACAACAATAAATATAAAATTATGATTATCGAACCAAGAATGCGTGGATTTATATGTTTAACAGCTCATCCAGACGGTTGTGCAAAAAATGTAAAAAATCAAATTGAATATGTAAAATCAAAAGGTAAAATTGATGGTGCAAAAAAAGTTTTAGTAATTGGTGCTTCAACAGGTTTTGGTTTAGCGTCAAGAATTACAAGTGCATTCGGTTGCGATGCAGCAACTGTTGGTGTTTTCTTTGAAAAAGAGCCAAGTGAAGGAAAAACGGCTACTCCAGGATATTATAATTCGGCTGCTTTTGAAATGGAAGCAGAAAAAGCAGGTTTATATGCAAAAAGTGTGAATGGAGATGCGTTTTCAAATGAAATAAAACAGCAAACCATCGATATTATTAAAAAAGATTTAGGTCAAGTAGATTTGGTTATCTATAGTTTGGCTTCACCAGTTCGTATGCATCCTGTTACTGGAGTTTTACACCGTTCTACTTTAAAACCAATTGGTGGAAAATTTTCTAACAAAACAGTTGATTTTCATACTGGAAATGTTTCAGAAGTTTCTATCGAACCTGCAAATCAAGACGATATTGATAATACAGTTGTGGTTATGGGTGGTGAAGATTGGTCAATGTGGATGAATGCCTTAAAAGATGCAGGCGTTTTAGCAAATGACGCAATGACATTAGCGTATTCTTATATTGGTCCAGAAGTTACTGAAGCGGTGTATAGAAAAGGAACAATTGGTCGTGCAAAAGACCATTTGGAAGCGACTGCTTTCGAAATTACAAAACAATTAGAAAGTGTAAATTGTAAAGCATACGTTTCAGTAAATAAAGCATTGGTGACACAGGCAAGTTCTGCTATTCCAGTAATTCCATTATATATTTCATTATTATATAAAACTATGAAAGCGGAAGGCATTCACGAAGGATGTATCGAACAAATGCAACGTTTATATTCAGACAGATTATATAGTGGCAATGCCATTTCAACAGATGAAAAAGGAAGAATTAGAATTGACGATTGGGAAATGCGCGATGACGTTCAAGAACAAGTGGCTAAATTATGGAAAGTAGCTACTACTGAAAATTTATCTGAAATTGGAGATTTAGCAGGATATAAGAAAGATTTTGATAGTTTATTCGGATTTGGTTTTGAAGGTGTAAATTATCAGGCAGATACTTCGGAAATGGTTTTTATTCCAAGTATCAAATAACAAATTAGCAACTAATTGTTAAAAAATCCCGAGACTTCGGGATTTTTTGTTTTTCATCGATTTTTTTTGTCTTTCATCGATTAATTAACAATTGTTAAACAAAATCTATTTTTTTTTTTGTTTATTTACTATATTAACCTAAAATTTATTAAAATGAAAAAAATTACTTTCTGGTTATTTGCCTTGTTTACATGTTGGCAAATGACTGCTCAAGTTAATGTTGTTGAGAATTTTAATCCTTCAACAAATCTTCCTACTGGTTGGACAAGTAATGGTTTTGGATACGTGTCTGGAACTGAATCGTGTGCTGGAAATTCGTACATAGATAATTTGTATTCAACAAGCGCAACGGGTACTTTAGAAACTCCTAATCAAGTTGCAGGTTCCAACGGAACTGACTTAACAGTGACTTTTGATTACAAAATTGAAGATTGGTTTTCAACTACTCCTACTTCTTCAGGTTGGGGAAATATTCAAGTGCAATATTCAACAAACAATGGTGGGGCATGGACTACTTTCTTTACAATTAATGATGCAAATCATGTTGTAGCCAATACGTGTGCTACTTTTTCAAATGTAATCCCTGCAGCAAGTTTACCAAGTGGGTCTGATATAAAATTAAGATTTTTGTTCACATGGGTTTCAGGCGATTATGATATTTATATAGATAACTTTTCTGCAACACAGGTAACAGCATTTCCGCCTTCTTGTACTGTTTTGTCAACACCTGTTAGTGGTGCTACAAATATTTCAAGTTCAACAGTTGCTTGGAATGTAGCTCCTGGTATTCCATTGGGTTATAAATTAAGTGTAGGCACAACTCCTGGAGGTACTAATGTTTTAAACATGTTTGATGTTGGTAATGTTACTAGTTATAACTTAGGAGCACTTTTAGCTGGAACTACTTATTATGTAAAGGTTTTTCCTTACAATACAAACGGACAAGCTACTGGATGTACTGAAAGTTCGTTTACTACTTGTGGTGTAATTACTACTTATCCAAGTATCGAACCATTTGATACTTTTTTACCAAATGCATGTTGGATGAATGGTGTTAATGGAGACTTAACTGCTGGTCCTAGTGCTTTTACCGCATCGGATTGGGCAGCTGATGGATTCGCTAATGCAGGGACAACAGGTGCGTTTAGTAATAATATTTATATGACTGGGGCAAATGATTGGGTAATTTCTCCTCAATTTTCTATCCCTGCAACTGGATATGAATTAAAATTTGATGCAGCAGCGGTTCAGTATGCAGCTACTACTGCGCCAACAACTCCATGGGAATCTGATGATTTTATAGAAGTATTAGTTTCTTCAACAGGAACTTCAAATTGGACGGTTTTACATACTTATAATGACACAAATCAGCCAGGCATTACTGCAACACCAATTTCTCTTGATTTAGATGCTTTTGCTTCACAAACAGTTAGATTTGCATTTAGAGCAGTGGAAGGCTCAACAAATGGAGCCGCTGATATTGAATTTTCAATTGATAATTTTCAAGTTCGTTTAACACCTAGTTGTATAGAGCCTTTAGGACTTCTTTCAGCAGGCATTACCTCAACAGGTGCTTCAGTTTCTTGGGATGCTACAGATCCAATCCCATCTTCTGGTTATGAGTACATTGTGTCAACATCAAACACATTACCTACAGTTGCAGGTACTCCTGTAACTACAACTTTTGCAGTTTTATCAGGTTTGTTGCCAAATACAACTTATTATGTGTTTGTAAGAGCAAATTGTGGTTCAGGTTCTTTAAGTCCTTGGTCAGCTTCGATTAGTTTTACTACAGCTTGTGCTGCAGTTACAACCTTTACTCAAAATTTTGATGCAGTTACAACTCCAGCTTTACCTTCTTGTTGGGGTAAGGTAGGTACAAGTGGTACTGCAAATACACAGGCTACCAGTTCTAGTTCTTCGCCAAATACACTATACATGTATTCATCTAGTACAACTAATTTAGCAGTAGTTAAAATGCAACCTGTTTCTAATTTAGGTGATGGAACACATAGATTGAAATTTAAAATGCGTGCCAATTTTACAGTTGGTGGTATTGTTGAATTCGGTTACTTAACAAATCCAATGGATGCTACTACATTTGTATCATTAACAACAATGACAGCTGCCTCATTAACGTATGAAAATTTTATATTTTTACCACCAGCAGGTTCGTATTCAGATTATCCAGCATTTAGACATACTGGTAGTCCGTCAAATAGTTTATTAATTGATGATGTAGTTTGGGAAGCAATTCCAACTTGCCCAGATCAAACAGGTTTAATTGTAGCTGGTATTTCTGCAACAGGAGCAAACACTTCTTGGGATAATTTATCTACTAATGGTGCTACAGGTTATGAATATGCAGTAACAACTTCTGCAACACCACCTACTTCAGGTACAGCTATTACATCTACGTTTTATATTGCTTCAGGTTTAACACCTCAAACTGTGTATTATTTACATGTAAGAGCAGCATGTACAGGTGGCGCGTTTGGTAACTGGAGTACTTTATCATTTTTTACAGGATATTGTTTGCCTTCAAGTACAGGTACGGCTACTTATGTAAATAATTTTTCAACTACTGGAGGATCTCAAAATATTTCTAACTTAGCTACAGGTTTTACTACTGGTGGTTATTTAAATGCAAGTACTCAATTTGTAGAAGGTTTTGCAACTAGTTCATTTAATTTTAATGCTGCTATTGTTGGCGGAACTGCTGGTTTTGCAATTTGGATTGATTGGAATAATGATATGATATTAGATAATGCTACAGAGAAAGTATACAATACAATTTCTTATGGTAATGGTCCATTTTCTGGTACAATTTCGATTCCTGCTGGAACAGCTTTAGGTAACTATAGAATGAGAATTACAACCGATTGGAATGCTTCAAATCCGGATAATCCATGCGCAGCAGTTTCACGAGGTGAGTTTGAAGATTATACAATTACGGTTATTGCACCTCCAGCATGTGCGCCACCTGCTCCTGTTGCTTCTGGTGTTGCAGATATGGTTGCAAATATCAACTGGCCTTCTGTTACTAGTGCCGCTTTAGGATATGAATATGTTTTAAATACCGTTGCAACATACCCAACAGGATCTGGTACAGCAATTACCGCTATTACTTATGCGGCTTCGGCTTTAACTCCTTTAACAACTTATTATTTTCATGTTCGTTCTGTTTGTAGTACAGGAACATATAGTACTTGGAATACAGTTACTTTTACTACAGTGGCAACTCCACCAGTAAATGATAATTGTGCTACCGCAACAGTTTTAACTCCAGGTGGTACATTTGCTACAAATCCATTAGTTGGAACTAATATTGGATCAACAGCTTCCGCTGGTGCTCCTGCTCCAGGATGTGCGTCTTATTTAGGTGGTGACGTATGGTATTCTGTAATCGTACCAGCATCTGGTAATATTACATTCGATTCTGCATCTGTTTCAGGCTCACCTATTTCTGATTCAGGTATGGCTGTTTATTCAGGTCCATGTAGTACTTTGGTATTAGTTGAATGTGATGATGATGATTCATTAGGTTCATTTTCAAAGATTTCATTAACAAATAGAACACCAGGTGAGGTATTATATGTTAGATTTTGGGAATATGGAAATGATGCTTTTGGAACATTTCAAGTTTCTGCATATGATGCTTCATTAAGTGCTGCAAGTTTTGATACTTCAAACTTTGTAGCGTATCCAAATCCAGTAAAAGATGTATTGAATTTATCATACAAATCTGCTATTAGTAATGTAAAAGTAATTAACTTATTAGGTCAAGAAGTTGTAAATGCAAAAGCAAATACAAATGATGTACAAGTTGATATGTCTTCTTTAAATGCAGGTGTTTACATTGTTAATGTAACTGTTGATGATACAGTACACACAATAAAAGTGATTAAAGAATAATTATTTTTAAATAATTTTTTACTTAAAAGTCCTGATTTATCAGGACTTTTTTGGATTATAAATATTACTTTTTTATGCTAATTTGTTAAAAAACTAATGATTTTAAACAAAACAAGCATTTTAACGATTTATTTTACACTTTATCGGATTGTTAATAAATTGCTATGTAAAAATCAATTTAATTTTCTTTTATTTGTAATATAAACTATAATAACTTAATTATGAAAAAAATTACTCTCTGGCTTTTAGCACTCTTCACGTGTGTGCAAATCCAAGCCCAAGTAAATTTGTACAGCTTTGCTCAAAGCAATCAAACTTACTCGGAAATCACAGGAGGTACAATTTTAGGTACTTCATCTGCTACTTCAGCTTTTGATTCGCAGATTTGGAATATAGCAAACACTACTATTCCTTTTAACTTCAATTTTAACGGAACGGATTACACTGGCTGTAATGTTAGTAGTAATGGATTTATTACTTTTGGTACTACAGCACCGCTAGGAACAACAACTACTCCGCTTTCATCAACAACTTCAACAGCTTACGCAGGAGCTATTTCTGCATGGGGTGCAAACACCTCTGGTGTTTTTGTGGCTAGTTTGATTACAGGAGAAGTGAGGTATGAAGTAGTAGGTACAGCTCCTAACAGAGAATTTGTAATTCAATATAAAAATTGGAGACCAAACAGTTCAACTAGTATTTTTGAAATTCCATTTATGAATTTCCAAATTAGATTAGCGGAAACTACCAACCAAATTAAAATGGTGTATGGATCTAATGGATACGCAATAGGTTCTACGGCTATTTCTGGAACTGCTCAGATTGGTTTAAGAGGGGCAGCAGTAACTGATTTTAAAACAAGAACAAATACTTCAACTCAATTATTTACGGCATCAACTAACGGTACTGCAAACAGTTCAACTCAGGCATACAACACATCAGTTGCTACTCCTGGGATGCCTGCTAATGGTTTAGTGTATACGTTTACACCTCCAGTAGCTTGTACAGGTGCTCCGGTGGCGGGTACAGTTACACCGGCGGTTCAAAATTTATGTGCAAGTACTACACCTACAGCATTAACGTTAACTGGAAACAGTGAAGGTTTTAGTGGTCTTACTTTTCAATGGGAAACGTCAACAGATAATACAACTTGGGCAAATGCTACAGGTACTTCTTCTACTACTATGGTATATTCGCCACCTTCATTTGCAGGAACAGCAACTGTTTACTACAGATGTAAAATTACTTGTACAAGTAGTACCTTATTTTCTTATTCAAATGTAGTAACAGTAAATCCAGCAGCGGCTCCAGTAGGACAAGCAACAGGATTAAATTTTCCAACTGCAACTATTACTCAAACAGGTTTTATTGCTAACTGGACCAACTCAGATGGAAACAGACGTGTGGTGTATGTTAGCGATGCACCAATTGTAGATCCAGTAGATGGATCAGCTGTTGCATTTACTGCTGCTACTGCTTATGCAGGAACAGGACAACAAGTAGTTTACGATGGTACTTTAGCAACAGTAACAGTAACTGGTTTGCTTCCAAATACGCAATATTATGTAAAAGTAATTCAATATTTAAGATGTGGTTCGGCTACACCTTTTAGTTATTACTTTAATGCCACTTCAGTTTCAAATGCGAGTACAGTAACAACAATACCTCCTGTGGCTATTCCATGGTCTGAGGGATTTGCTACTACTACTTTGCCAGCTAACTGGGCTCAAACAGGTTTTTCTATAGGTAATACAACAGCAGGAATTAGTCCTGCATTAGCAACTAATTATATATTTAGAAATTCTTGGGAAAGTTCAACAACTGGAAATTTAGTAACACCTATTTTTGCGCCAGTACCTGCTAATCATAGATTTGTATTTAATTATAAAGCTAATGATTATGCATCTCCAAACCCAGCATCAATTGCAAGTAGCGGAAATATGATTATTGCTGTTTCTACTAATAACGGTACTACATATACAGATGTAGTTACAGAGCCAAATAACGGTATAGCAGGATGGCAAACTTACGCTTTAAATTTAGCAGCTTATACAGGTCAGTCTATCAGAATACGAGTAACTTTTAACTGGATTGTTGGAGATTATTATATGGCTTTCGATAATTTTAAAATCGAGGCTATACCAACTTGTGAAGCACCATTATGGAGCAGTATGATAGCTGCTAATGTTACAGCTACTTCGGCTACAATTTCATGGGCTGCTTCAACCACAACACCTGCTAATGGTTATGATTATTTTGTAAGTACTTCAAGTACTGATCCATTAACTACAGCAACCCCAACAGGTTCAGTTGCTGCTGGTATAGTTACAGCAGGTTTATCAGCACTTACTGGAAATACTTCTTACAATGTTTGGGTACGTTCTAATTGTGCTACTTCAGACGTAAGTACTTGGTCTGGACCAATTACATTTAAAACATTATGTGCTAATGTAACCGCATTTACACAAAATTTTGATGGTCAAGCTTCTCCAGCTATGCCAGCTTGTTGGGAAAAAGTAGGAGCATTAGGTTCTTGTTATACTTCAACTACTACACCAACGCCTTCTGCACCAAACGTAGTTTATTTCTATGGTTCAACTACTTCTGCACCAACAATGCGTATGCAACCGGTTTCTAATTTAGGAGCAGGTACACACCGTATGAAGTTTAAAATGCGTTCTGATTCAACTACTACTTTACCTACTGTAGAGCTTGGTTATTTAACCAATCCTTATGACGCTACAACATTCGTAGCCTTAACTTCGATTAGTTCTATATCAAATGTTTTTGCTGATTTTGTATTTGCTCCACCAGCTGGAACCTATTCTGACTATCCTGCTATTAGACATACAGGATCTGTTTCTGGTACATTATATTTAGATGATTTTGCTTGGGAACCTGTTCCATTATGTACAGACCCATCTGCTATTGTATTTGCTCAAGTAGGCGCTTCAACTGCAATAATTTCATGGGATGCACCAGCTACGGCTCCGGCAGTAGGATATGAATATTTTGTTTCTACAACTAATACAGCTCCTACAGTAGCAGGAACTGCAACTACAAATACATTTGCTTCATTAAATGGTTTAACGCCAAATGCGGCACAATTCGTATTTGTACGTTCAATTTGTTCTACAACAGAAGCTAGTCCATGGGCTGGTCCAGTTACTTTTACTACTTTATGTGCTAACGTAACGTCGTTTACTCAAAATTTTGATGGAGTTACAGCTTCGTCATTACCTTCAGGAATGCCAGCATGTTGGGCTAAAGTTGGAACTGCAGGTTCTTGTTTTACAACAACTACTACGCCTACGCCTTCTGCACCAAACGTGCTTTATTTCAATGGTTCAACTACAGCTGTACCAACAATGCGTATGCAACCAGTTTCAAATTTAGGAGCTGGAACACATCGTTTGAAATTTAAAATGCGTTCTCTTTCTACTACTTTATTTTCAACTGTAGAATTTGGTTATTTAACAGATGTAAATGATGCCAGTACATTCGTATCATTAACTTCATTTACTCCAGCATCAAATGTTTTTGCTGATTTTGTATATGCGCCACCAGCAGGAACCTATTCTGATTTCCCTGCTATGAAACAGAGTACAGCAGTTGCAGGTACATTATATTTTGATGATTTTGTTTGGGAAGCAATTCCAACTTGTCAAGATCCGTCTGCTTTAGTAAGTGCTAACGTAACATCTTCTTCGGTTGATATTTCTTGGGATGCACCAACTACTGCTCCAGCATTAGGATATCAATATGTAATTTCTACTACAAATACACCTCCAACGGCAGCAGGAACTGCAGTAACTACTACATTTGCTACTGTTACTACAGGATTGTTACCATCAACTCAGTACTATGTTTTTGTAAGAGCAGTTTGTTCTACTACAGATGCTAGTCCATGGGCGGGTCCTATAACTTTCACAACTTCTTGTGCGCCAATTACTACATTGCCACATGTTGAGCCATTTACTACTTTCTTACCTTCAATTTGTTGGATTAAAGGAGATAATGGTGATTTAACTGCTGGTCCAGCTACGTTTGGAACTAACAGTTGGAAAGATGATGGTTTTTCTAATAATGGAACTACAGGTTCAATCGCATTCAATCACTATTCTACAGGATATAATGATTGGATTATTTCTCCACAATTTACAATTCCAGCTACTGGTTGGGAATTAAAATTTGATGCAGCCTTAACACAATGGAACGGTACAACTGCTCCAACTAATGCATGGGATGCTGATGATAGAGTAGAAGTACTTGTTGCTTCAAACTTTACAAACTGGACAGTTCTTCATACTTATAATAATGCTAATGCACCTGCAGCTGCTGGTTCACCAAACATTATTGATTTAGATGCCTATAATGGTCAAACCGTTCGTTTTGCATACAGAGTAGTTTCTGGGGCTACTGATGGTTCTGATGATACAGATTTCTTTGTGGACAACTTCGAAATTCGTTTATCTCCTGCATGTCCTCAACCTACAAATGTTGTAGTTTCTAGTATAACAGCTACTGGTGCTTCTTCATCATGGGATGTTATGTCAGGTGCAGCTTCAGGTTATGAATATGTTGTTTCAACATCTGCTACACCACCAACAGGTACGGGTACAGCTGTAGCAACTGCTTTTGTAACTTTAACAGGTTTAACGCCTCAAACGCCTTACTATTTATATGTTAGAGCAAATTGTGGTTCAGGTTCATTTAGTGTATGGTCTGTTCAAACATTCACTACACAATGTGCTCCAATTACGGCTATACCTTGGACGGAAGGTTTTGAAGGATTAACTACAGTTGGACTTACTATTTTCCCTGAATGTTGGTTCAAACAAAACGGTGACTGGGCTTCAAGAAACACAAATGATACTTGGAGTACTGCTAACACAGGAACTAATTTTATTAGAAATGCTTATAATGCAACTAATGAATTTATGTGGACACCTGGTTTCCAATTAACTGCTGGGACTTCTTATGATTTCTCTTCATTTATTCAAGGAGATAATGCTACTACATGGTTTGTTGATTATTTTGTAAATTCAAATCAAAATTCAACAGGAGCTACTCAATTAGGTGCTTCATACAACATCCCTGGGACAGGTACAACTTATACAGCACAGCCTTATACAAAAATTACACGTTCATTTGTTCCAACAACTTCTGGGGTGTACTATTTTGCAGTTCGTGTAAATGAGTCTACGGGTGGACCTTGGTATGCTTCTTTTGATGATTTTGAATTAAAATTATCACCTTCATGTCCAACTCCTAATGCTTCTGTTTCGGATATAACTCATAACGCTGCTAATATTTCATGGTCAGCAGTTCCAAGCGCAGCTTTAGGATATGAATATGTTTTAAATACAGTTGCAACATCCCCAACAGGTTCTGGTACGGCAATCAATGGTATTACTCATGCGGCTTCGGCTTTAACTCCATTAACTACTTATTATTTTCATATTCGTTCTGTTTGTGCTACAGGCACATATAGTACATGGAGTGCAGTTACTTTTACTACATTAGCAACACCTCCAGTAAATGATAATTGTGCTACCGCAACTGTTTTAACTCCAGGTGCTACATTCGCAACAAATCCTTTAGTTGGAACTAATATTGGATCAACAGCATCTGCAGGTGCTCCTGCCCCAGGATGTGCATCTTATTCTGGTGGTGATGTATGGTATTCTGTAGTTGTGCCAGCATCTGGTAGTATTACATTCGATTCTGCATCTGTTACAGGCTCACCTATTTCTGATTCAGGTATGGCTGTTTATTCCGGTCCATGTAGTACTTTGGTATTAGTAGAATGTGATGATGATGATTCAGCTAATGGTTCATTTTCAATGATTTCATTAACAAATAGAACACCAGGTGAGGTGTTATATGTTAGATTTTGGGAATATGGAAATAATGCTTTTGGAACATTTCAAGTTTCTGCATATGATGCATCATTAAGTGCTGCAAGTTTTGATACTTCAAACTTTGTAGCGTATCCAAATCCTGTAAAAGATGTATTGAATTTATCATACAAAACAGCTATTAGTAATGTAAAAGTTATTAACTTATTAGGTCAAGAAGTTGTAAATGCAAATGCAAATACAAATGATGTACAAGTTAATATGTCTGCATTAAGTGCAGGAGTTTATATTGTTAATGTAACTGTTGATAATACAATACACTCAATAAAAGTGATTAAAGAATAATTATTTTAAATAATTTTTTACTTAAAAGTCCCGATTTATCGGGACTTTTTTGTTTTTATATATATCTTTGTTTTTATAAAACAAGACCATGCTATTTTCTTTAATTATACCTATTTTTAATAGACCTGATGAAATTGATGAACTTTTAGAAAGTTTATCGAAACAAACCTATACAGCTAACTATGAAATAGTAATTATAGAAGATGGTTCTTCAATTACTTGTGAGCATGTAATTCAAAAATATGTAGCTTTAAATGTTAGTTACTATTTTAAACCCAATTCAGGTCCAGGAGATTCTAGAAATTTTGGAATGAAAATGGCTAAAGGTGATTATTTTATCATTTTAGACTCAGATTGCATAATTCCATCCAATTACTTACAAACTGTTGATGAAGAATTAAAAAGAGATTTTGTAGATTGTTTTGGTGGTCCAGATGCGGCTTTGGATTCTTTTTCAAATATTCAAAAAGCTATAAATTTCACTATGACTTCTTTCCTAACTACAGGCGGAATTAGAGGTGGGAGTGAAAAAATAGATAAATTTCAGCCCAGAAGTTTTAATATGGGCTTATCTAAAAAAGCATTTGAAGCATCAAAAGGTTTCGGAAATATTCATCCAGGTGAAGATCCTGATTTATCTATTCGATTATGGAAATTAGGGTATAAAACAAAATTAATTTCCAAAGCTTTTGTATATCATAAACGAAGAATAGATTGGAATAAATTTTATACGCAAGTAAATAAATTCGGTTTAGCTAGACCAATATTAAACTCTTGGTATCCAGAATTTACTAAAATTACATTTTGGTTTCCAACTTTGTTTTTAGTAGGATTTTTGTTTTCTGCTTTAGTTGCAATTTTCAACTTTCCTTACTTTTTATATGTGTATGGTTTTTATTTTATAGTGTTGTTTTTTTCTTCGTTGAAACAAAATAAATCTATTGAAATTGCCTTATATAGTTTGGTAGCAACAATAATTCAGTTTTATGGATATGGAAAAGGATTTTTACTTTCATATCTTAAAATTCATATTTTAAAACAACAACCTGAGGTTGCCTTTCCAAAACTATTTTTTAAAAAATAAAATGACTAAAATAATTGGACTTACTGGTGGAATTGGTACAGGTAAAACAACTGTAGCAACTTATTTTGCTTCAAAAGGAGTTCCTGTTTATATTGCAGATGAAGCTGCGAAAGAAATAATGAATACTATAGAAGTTATTCAAGAAGTTCAAGCTCTTTTTACAGAAAACGTAATTTTAGAAAACGGTCAACTAAATAGAGAATTTATTCGTGAATTGGTGTTTACCAATAAAGATAAATTAGCACAACTCAATTCAATTATTCATCCAAAAGTAAAACGCGACTTTGACAATTGGTTGTCTCAACATCAAGATGCTCCATTTGTAATTAAAGAAGTTGCCATTTTATTTGAAACGAATGGGCAAGATTATTGTGATGCTACTATTTTAGTTACAGCACCTTTAGAAACAAGAATTCAACGTGTTTTGGAAAGAGATAAAACGTCAAAAGATATTATTTTACAGATAATTCAAAACCAACTTCCTGAAGAACAGAAAATTAGATTAGCGACATATGTTGTTGAAAATGAAAATTTAGAGAAAACGTATGAATTTATCGATATTTTAATAAAAAAATTAAATAATATTTAAATTTTAACATAATTGTTAAATATTGGTTAATTATTTCGCTTGCTCTTAATTCCGCCCTAACTTTGCTATGATGAATAAAACGAGGTTTAGAATATTGGTTTTTTTAATGAGTATTTCTTTGATAGGAATTATTTTAGTTCAGTTATATTGGATTAATAGTTCGTTTCAAAAAAATGACGATCAATTTAAACACCACGCTTTAGTGGTTTTAAGTAATGTTTCTGAAAAGCTAAACAATAAAGAAATGGTTGATTTCTATACGTCGTATAAAAAATTTAAAGACAGTACAGGAAGAGAACCAATGCAAGAGCAATTAAAACAGCTTTTTTATTATGAAAAAGATTCCAATACAAAAGAAGTTTTAATTTATTCGAACACAATTATTCCTGAAGATTTTGGTATAGATGGTTCGTTCTTTGATAAAAATGCAGGTGCCATTAAAATTAGAGAATATCAAGCAAAAAGAAAAACGCAAGTTTATAAAGATAATTCTTTAGAAGGTAGCGAAACCAATATGGGTGCAAAACCTAACGTTACCATTCAAAAAAATGGTAGATTAGGTATTTTAGACCGTGTTCAATTTGAACTTTTGTTTAGAGATATTGTTTCTCAAAGACAAATTCATAAGAGAATTTCTTCAAAATTAGTAAATGATGTTTTGAATTTTGAATTATATAAATCAGAATTAAAAACACCTTATGAGTTTGCAGTGTATAAAAATGGTTTAGCGACAAAAATAAAATCAGAAGAGTTTAGATATGATAAATGCACTACATATAGTGTGCCTATTTTATTAGATGCCGAAGGAAAATCAGATTATAAATTATTACTTAGATTTCCAAATAAAACAAATTTTGTATTCTCGTCAATGTTACCGATGACAATTTTAACATTATTATTTGTTGTAATAATTTTAGTAACTTATACCAGTGCTTTAAAACAATTAATCATGCAAAAGCAGATATCTGAAATTAAAACAGATTTCATAAACAACATGACTCATGAATTTAAAACACCAATTGCGACAATAAATTTAGCTTTAGACGCAATAAAAAATCCTAAAATTATTGATGATAAAGAAAAGGTGCAAAAATATCTTCAAATGATTAAGGATGAAAACAAACGAATGCATGCCCAAGTTGAAAATGTGCTTAGAATTTCAAAATTAGAAAGAAACGAATTAAATATTGATAAAGAACCACAAGAAATTACAGATTTTATTGAGGATGCGATTGATCATGTGAGTTTAATTTTAGAAGATAGAGAAGGGGAAATACATACTCATTTTAATGCCAATAGAACTACTGTGCTTTTAAATGATGTACATTTTACAAACGTTTTGGTCAATATTTTGGATAACGCAATGAAATATTCGGTAGAAAAACCAATTATTAATGTGTATACGGAAAATATTAAAGATTATATTCTTGTTAAAATAGAAGATAACGGAATAGGAATGACAAAAGCCGTGCAAAAAAAGGTTTTTGAAAAATTTTTTAGAGAGCATACGGGCGACTTGCATAATGTAAAAGGTCACGGGCTTGGTTTAGCTTATGTAAAACAAATTATCGATGACCATAATGGCGAGGTTTTTGTTGAAAGTGAAAAAGGAAAAGGAAGTACATTTATAATTAAATTGCCATTAATAAATTAAGATATGGAAGCAAAAAAAATATTATTAGTAGAAGATGATCCAAATTTTGGTTCAGTCTTAAGAGATTATTTATCTTTAAATGATTTCGAAGTTACATTAGCTAAAAACGGAATGGAAGGTTTCGAGAAGTTTAAAAAAGACACTTACGATTTATGTATTTTAGACGTAATGATGCCATATAAAGACGGTTATACTTTAGCGCGAGAAATTAGAGAAAGAAATACAGAAGTGCCAATTATCTTTTTGACAGCTAAAACATTAAAAGAAGATGTTTTAAAAGGTTATAAAGTTGGAGCTGATGATTATTTAAACAAACCGTTTGATTCAGAAGTGTTGCTGATGAAAATCAAAGCGATTATTCAAAGAAAAGCATCTGAAACAAAACCAGATTCAACTATTTTTGAGTTTACTATTGGTAAATTTCATTTAAATTCTAAATTGCGATTTTTAACTTTTGATAATCAAGAGCCTATTAAATTATCTCCAAAAGAATCTGAATTGTTAAAAATGTTAGCCCTTCATGAAAATGATTTAATGCCAAGAGAACTAGCATTAACAAAAATTTGGAGAGACGATAATTATTTCACATCAAGAAGTATGGACGTTTATATAGCTAAACTTAGAAAATATCTAAAATTAGATGAACGTGTTGAAATATTGAATATTCACGGAGAAGGTTTTCGTTTAGTTATAAATTCATAAAAAAAGGCTACCATTTGGTAGCCTTTTTTTATATTAAAATTGCCAGCAAATAATCTGTGTAGTTTTGTTTCCATTTGTTAAATGAAGTGTAGTACTCTTTTTAACTTCTACTTTCTTCATTTGTTTGTACAACGGCTTCAAGTTTGATTTCTTAGAAATAATAGCACTGAACCATTTACATTGACTTTTAAAGTGAACACTTTCATAAATCATATTGGTTACAAAAGCCAATTCGCCACCTTCACACCATAATTCGTTATTCTGACCACTGAAATTTAAAACGGGTTTGTCAGCTACTTTCTGACCTAAGTTTTTGTTTTTTCGTAATGAACCTTTTGCAGCTTCTTCTGCAGAACTATGAAAAGGTGGATTACAAATAACAAAATCAAAAACTTCTTCCGATTCTAAAATGTATTTTAAAACATTTCGTTTATTATCGTTAAATCGAACGGTTACGTTTTCCTTTAATTTCGGATTTTTACTTAAAATGGTTTCTGCAGATAGTAAAGATTGTTTGTCCACTTCAGTTCCTACAAATGTCCAACCATACTCATGATTTCCAATAATTGGATAAATACAATTTGCACCAACGCCAATATCTAAAATTCTAACGGCATTTCCGGTTGGAACCACTCCGTCATTTGAAGCGGCTAATACATCTGCAATATGATGAATGTATTCGGCTCTTCCAGGAATAGGAGGGCATAAGTTGGTTTTTGGAATATTCCAGTATTCTAAATTGTAAAAATGCATTAATAAGGCTTTATTTAATGCTTTTACGGCAATTGGATTTGAAAAATCAATTGACTTTTCTCCTGCTTTATTTAGGAATAAGTGTAAGTTTAAATCGGGATGCGTTTTTATTAATTGAGCAAAGTCATATCTGCCAATATGTTTGTTTTTTGGGTGTAAACCTTCAAAGTAAAGGTTTGTTTCATTATTTTCCATATTCTATTGTAAGTGGCAAATTTACAATTAATAATACAGATTTACATTATGATAAGAAACAAAAAATCCCAACCTTTCGATTGGGATTTTGTATAAGTAAGATATAAATATGATTAAACGTTGATTATTTCACTTTATTTACGATAGCTGCAAATGCTTCTGAGTGGTTCATAGCTAAATCGGCAAGAACTTTACGGTTCAATTCGATGTTGTTAGCTTTTACTTTACCCATAAACTGAGAATAGCTCATTCCGTATTGTCTTGCACCAGCGTTAATACGCATAATCCATAAGGCACGGAAATTTCTTTTCTTTTGCTTTCTATCACGGTAGGCATAGCACATTGCTTTTTCTACCGCATTTTTAGCGACTGTCCAAACGTTTTTACGTCTTCCGAAGAATCCTTTTGCTTGTTTTAATACTCTTTTTCTTTTAGCTCTTGTAGCTACTGAATTTACTGCTCTTGGCATAATTTTAAATGTTTTTTGTAGTAAGGCGACTTTATTAGTACTTTCAACTTCTGTTGTCAGGCTAAGCCTGTCGAAGTCTGCCCACTCCAGGGTTATTAATTAGTTTTAACCAAACAACGTATTAAATAATATTTAATTGTTGTTTAATGCTTTTCTCATCTGTTTTATGAACTAAACCAGAGTGAGTTAAAGCTAATTTACGTTTTTTAGATTTTTTTGTCAAAATGTGACTCTTAAAAGCGTGTTTTCTTTTGATCTTTCCAGAACCAGTAACTTTAAATCGTTTCTTAGCACTAGATTTTGTTTTCATTTTAGGCATTTTTTCCTAGGTATTTAATTTATTCTTACTTACTATCTTGATAGCTTTAAGCATTAGGCAGTAAACATTAGGCTTTTGATAGCTTATGGCTTATTGCTTATTGCTTATTGCTTTATTTAACTTTTTTCTTAGAAGCAATGTATATAATCATACGTTTTCCTTCTAAAACGGGCATACTTTCTACTTTTCCAAATTCTTCTAAATCTTGAGCCAAACGTAATAATAAAATTTGTCCTTGCTCTTTATAGATAATAGAACGTCCTTTAAAAAATACAAATGCCTTTAATTTTGAACCTTCTTGTAAGAATTTTAAAGCATTTTTTTTCTTAAATTCATAATCATGTTCATCAGTTTGAGGTCCAAAACGAATTTCCTTAATTACAACCTGACTAGATTTTGCTTTTAATTCTTTTTCCCTTTTCTTTTGTTGGTACAAAAATTTTCCATAATCCATCAATTTACAAACAGGTGGGTCTGCGTTTGGTGAAATTTCAACTAAGTCTACTTCTTGTTCTTCTGCAAATCGTAATGCATCAGCCATTTTGTAAACACCTGGTTCAATGTTTTCACCTACTAAACGTACTTCAGCTACACCTCTAATTAAATTATTAATACGATGTGCGGCTACTTTTTCTACTCTAGGAGTGTAACTCCCTCTTCCTCTTCTAATTGCTATGACTCTGTAATTTTAGTTAAACTTTAAAATTGTTTCAATGTTTTGCTTATTTCTTCATTTACAATTTTTGCAAATTCTTCAATTGTAACTGTAATATTTCCTTTTCCTTCTTGCCCATTACGACGTACAGAAATGGTACCATTTTTTTCTTCTTCTTCACCAACTATTAGCATAAATGGCATTTTTTGCATTTCTGCTTCTCTAATTTTCTTACCAATTGTCTCGTTTCGGTTGTCAATTAGGGCGCGAATTTCGTGAATTTCCAGCAAATCTAAAACTTTTTTCGCATATTTTTCATATTTCTCACTTAAACTTAATATAATTGCTTGTTCTGGCATTAACCAAAGTGGGAAATTTCCTGCAGTATGTTCTAATAAAATTGCTATAAATCGTTCCATCGAACCAAATGGCGCTCTATGAATCATTACAGGACGATGTAATTTGTCATCTGCACCTTTATAGGATAGTTCAAAACGTTCTGGTAAGTTGTAATCTACTTGAATTGTTCCTAATTGCCAGCTTCTTCCTAATGCATCTTTAACCATAAAGTCTAACTTCGGACCATAAAATGCAGCTTCACCAGCTTCAATAACGTAATTTAATCCTTTGTCTTTTGCGGCGCTAATAATAGCATTTTCAGCTTTTTCCCAGTTTTCAACGCTACCAATATATTTTTCTGGATTGTTTAAATCTCTAACAGAAACTTGCGCTGTAAAATTTTCAAATCCTAATGAACCAAATACGTAAAGCACTAAATCAATTACGTTTTTAAATTCCGCATCCAATTGATCTGGCATACAGAAAATATGTGCGTCATCTTGAGTAAATCCTCTTACACGTGTTAAACCGTGTAATTCTCCAGATTGTTCGTATCTATAAACGGTACCAAATTCAGCATAACGTTTTGGTAAATCTTTGTAAGACCAAGGTCTAGAGTTATATATTTCACAGTGATGCGGACAGTTCATAGGTTTTAATAAAAACTCTTCGCCTTCAGCTGGAGTCGTTATCGGTTGAAAACTATCTGCTCCATATTTAGCATAATGCCCAGAAGTAACATATAATTCTTTCTGTCCAATATGAGGCGTAACCACTTGTTCGTATCCTGCTTTCTTTTGAGCTTTCTTTAAAAATTGTTCTAATCTATCGCGCAAAGCAGCACCTTTTGGAAGCCATAATGGCAAGCCTTGTCCAACACGTTGTGAAAAATGGAATAAATCCAATTCTTTACCTAACTTTCTGTGGTCGCGTCTTTTAGCTTCTTCTAATAATTCTAAATAGTCTGTTAAATCCTTTTGTTTTGGAAATGAAGTTCCGTAAACACGCGTTAATTGTTTGTTTTTTTCATCACCACGCCAATACGCACCAGCAATACTCATTATTTTCACAGCCTTAATAATTCCTGTATTCGGAATGTGTCCACCACGACATAAATCTGTAAACGTAGCATGATCACAAAAAGTAATAGTTCCGTCTTCTAAATTAGAAATTAATTCTGTTTTATATTCGTTGTCTTTATATTTCTCTAATGCTTCGGCTTTAGTTACAGCACGCATTTTAAATTCGTGTTTTTCTCTTGAAATTTCTAAAACGCGGTCTTCAATCTTTTTAAAATCAGCATCCGTAATTTTATGATTTCCAAAATCTACATCATAATAAAATCCATTATCAATGGCAGGTCCAAGTGTTAATTTAATACCTGAGTACATTTCTTCTAATGTTTGTGCCATTACGTGTGAAGTCGAATGCCAAAACGCTTTCTTTCCTTCTTTATCATTCCATGTATATAAAGTAAGCGCACCGTCAGCGGTTAAAGGGGTAGATGTTTCTATCGTCGTGTCATTGTAATTAGCTGAAATCACATTTCTAGCAAATCCTTCGCTAATATTTTTAGCAACATCCATCGGAGTTACGCCTTGCGAAAACTCTCTTACCGATCCATCGGGTAAAGTAACTTTAATCATGGTTTATTTTTTATTGAGGTGCAAAGATAATACAATCCAATATTTCCTACAATATATATAGGTATAGTTTTTTTAGCAGCTATTTCCTGCTCTCCGCTATATCTTTTTGGTTACTACACTTCAAAAGGAAGTCTAGTAACCAAAAAGGATGCCGCTACGATCAGGGCTATGGCCTTGTTTTTTCAGTTGAATTCCCTTGCAAAACTTTTTTATCAAGAATTCT
>NZ_JBIKJY010000025.1:0-31669 GCF_044360715.1 Flavobacterium sp. | reverse complement strand
ACACAAACACCCTTTTTTGCCCCCGCAACAGCGCGAATTTTTTCGCGTGATAAAGGCTAATACAACCTGACAGGTTTTTGAAACCTGTCAGGTTTGAAAAAAACCCAACTGCGCAAAGTCTCCTGACTTTGCGCAAAACAAAAAACCTACACTATGAAATAAAAAAACAAACACGACACAAACACCCTTTTTTGCCCCCGCAACAGCGCGAATCCTTTCGCGTGGTAAAGGCTAATACAACCTGACAGGTTTTTGAAACCTGTCAGGTTTGAAAAAAAAAACCAGCTGCGCAACGTCTCCTGACTTTGAGCAAAACAAAAAACCTACACTATGAAATAAAAAACAAACACGACACAAACACCCTTTTTTGCCCCCGCAACAGCGCGAATTTTTTCGCGTGGTAAAGGCTAATACAACCTGACAGGTTTTTGAAACCTGTCAGGTTTGAAAAAAAACCATATTGCCCTACTCCCACAGCCCCAACTGTGGTAGTTTGAAATAAAAGTATAACCTAATCCCCAAAAAAACCAATGGCTAATAGTAACCTATCTAAAGCTAAAAATGCAAAGAATGACGAATTTTATACCCAATACCACGACATTGAAAAAGAAATAATGGCGTATTTGGACTTTAACCCCAACACCTTTAGAGGCAAAACCATTTTACTGCCTTGTGACGACCCTGAATGGAGCAATTTTACTAAATTTTTTGCGCAAAATTTTAAAAGGTTTGGTTTAAAAAAAATTATAAGTACAAGCTATGCTCCTAAAAGTAAATTGTACAAAACTAATTACCAACCTACCCTTTTTGAAACCAACGCACCACAGTTTGACCAAAACAAAACCAACGTAAACGGTAAAATATTTACCCTCACCCACGATACAACCAAAGATGGAAAAATTGATGTAAACGATTTGGAGTGGACTTATCTGGAAGGCGATGGTGATTTTAAAAGCGAAGAAGTAAAGAAACTTAGAGATGAAGCCGATATAATAATTACCAATCCGCCATTTTCTTTGTTTAGAAATTTTTTAAATTGGATAGTTGAAGCTGACAAAAAACTTTTAATAATTGGTAATATGAATGCGATTACATATAAAGAACTTTTCCAATTAATACAATCAGATAAGCTATGGTTAGGTGCAACAAATTTTAATACTGGTATGTATTTCAAAGTGCCAACAGATTTTGTTTATTCAGACACTTATAAATTTGAAAAAGAACAAAATGGAGACAAGGTAAATCGTGTACCTGGTGTTTGTTGGTTTACTAACATTGACCACGGAAGAAGACACCAGCCAATGCCATTAATGACAATTGAAGATAATTTAAAGTTTAGCAAACACAAAGAAATTAAAGGTCAAAAATCATATAATAAGTATGAAAATTATGATGCAATAGATGTTCCATTTACTGATGCTATTCCAAGCGATTATGATGGTGTTATGGGAGTTCCAATTACTTTTTTAGACAAATATTCACCCGAACAATTTGAGATAATTTGGAGAGGTGGAGATATAGAATGGGCAGAAAATGAATGCTATTTTTTCACACCACCAAGTCAAGAAAAAGCAAAAGAATATAAAAAGCAAGATATAACTTGGAGAATTCAAAATCCTTATTTAGTAGTAGATGCTAAAGCTAAAACAGTTTATCAAAGAATTTTAATCAAACACAAAAAACAATGAATACAAACTTAAGAACAGACATCACCATCCAAGCCATTTGCGAGGGGTTTATATATAACGAATTAGAAGGCAAAGGTTTGTTTGGACTTTCGGGTACCTTAACCATTCAACCTGAATACCAGCGCAACTACATTTATGCAGACGGTAAAAGAGATGTTGCTGTAATTGCGTCTATTTTAAAAGGGTATCCATTAGGTTTAATTTATTTTAACCGAGTAAATGAAAATAGTCTTGAAGTTTTAGACGGACAACAACGTATTACTAGTTTTGGACGTTTTGTAACCAACAAATTTGCCATTAAAGACGAAAATGGAATGGAGCAATATTTTAGTGGTATTGCAGAAGACAAACAACACAAAATTTTAAACGCTAAACTCTTAATATATGAATGTGAAGGCACCGAAAGTGAAATAAAAGAATGGTTTAGAACGATCAATATTTCAGGCGTTCCATTAACCAATCAAGAATTACTAAACGCAGTGTATTCTGGACCATTTGTAACATTGGGCAAAGAAGAATTTAGCAACAGCCAAAATGCAAACATCCAAAAATGGAGTGCGTACATATCAGGAAGTGCCAACAGACAAGACTTTTTAGAAAGAGCGTTGGAATGGGTAAGTAAAGATGATGTAGGTGTGTATATGAGCCGACACAGATTTGACAACAACATTACAGAACTGAAAAATTATTTCACAAGTGTTATTGATTGGGTTTCTACTGTATTTACCGATGTTGAAAGCGAAATGAAAGGACTTGATTGGGGAAGACTTTATGAAACATACAAAAAGCAACCGTACAACTCAAAAACTGTTTCGGAACAAGTTAAAAAATTGTATGCCGACCCCTATATAAAAAACAGAAAAGGCGTTTTTGAATTTATTTTAGGTGGTTCAACCGACTACAAATTGTTGGAAGTTCGTGTATTTGACGAAGCAACAAAAAAATCAACATACGCAATTCAAACAGCAGAAGCCGAAAAGAAAAACGTGTCAAATTGTTCACATTGTGCAATCGGTCACGATGCCAACAAAACCAAAATTTGGAAACTTACCGAAATGGACGCAGACCACGTAACCGCTTGGAGCAAAGGCGGAGCGACCGACATTAAGAATTGTGAAATGTTGTGTAAATCGCACAATAGAGCTAAAGGAAATAAGTAATTTGTACGACATCCGAGAGCACTTCCAAGGCAGAAACGAAAAAGGCAGAATGAATTCCAAAAGCAACGACGCCAGGTATATGGAGTTAATTAGCGAACTACGAAGTAAATTGGCTGTTTTAGCAGATAAGATTAAACCGAAAGTGTATGAGTATGGGTTTTTGAAGGAGTAGCTTCGAGAGTTGATGGTGGCTTCGAGTGCCTCAGCCACCATGATATTGTTGCCTGAGGTTCTCGAAGGCAGCAATATATGAAGGAAATCGAAAAGCAGATGGTGGCTTCGAGAGCCTCAGCCACCATGATATTGTTGCCTGAGGTTCTCGAAGGCAACAATATATGTTGTTGATGGTGGCTTCGAGAGCCTCAGCCACCATCTGTATTGTTGCCTGAGGCTCTCGAAGGCAACAATAAAAGAAGGCAACAATATATAAAAGCAACTAATAAATACATCTATGAAAGGTTATATGTACATTTTACTTTGTGCTAACGGAAGTTATTATACTGGAAGTACAATTGATTTAGAACGAAGATTGGCAGAGCATCAAAATGGTGAAGGGGCTAATCATACTAAAAAACATTTGCCTGTTACTTTGGTCTATTATGAAGAATATGCAAGAATTGATACCGCTTTTTATCGTGAAAAACAAATACAAGGTTGGAGTAGAAAAAAGAAAGAAGCTCTAATTGAAGGTAATAGCAATTTACTACCAGAATTAGCAAAAGCATATAGGGATTTGGGGAAATAAAATGGTGGCTTCGAGAGTTGATGGTGGCTTCGAGAGCCTCAGCCACCATATAATAAATATTGTTTCTGTATTGTTGCCTGAGGCACTCGAAGGCAACAATAGAACTGGCACTAGAAAGCAGATGGTGGCTTCGAGAGCCTCAGCCACCATATAATAAATATTGTTTCTGTATTGTTGCCTGAGGCACTCGAAGGCAACAATTATAGAACTTCAAATCTAAACTTTAAGTTTTTTTTATAATTATATATTTTGGCTACTGCGATATATTTAGTTTATTTGTTATAAATACTTGTTATGGCGTTAGAACCATAGCGACAATTCTAAAAAAAATATAAACTAAAATTCACAATATGAAACATCTGAAAAAAATCTTGTTTACCTTGTTTTTAGTAGCGGTTGTGGTGAGTAGCGTAGTGGTTGCCAACAACGATAGTAAAAAAGAACCAACTAAAAAAGCATTGCAAAAACCACTTACGGCTGAAGAAATGAAAGCAGCACGTAAAAAATGGGAAGCTAGCCCAGATGGGATAGCATACAAAAAATGGGAAAACTCTCCAGAAGGTAAAAAAATAGATGCCAGTTACGAAAAAGTAAAAAAGCACTTTAAAGCGTTTAGTGATATGGAAGCAGTGGTTAAATCTGTTACGTTTCAGCGTGAAAATGCACCATCTGATAGTCCAAAATGGCTTATCGTAGAAATTGAGGGCGAAACCTATATGATGCAATTTATTCCAAAGGAATTTGAGTTACTTAAAAGCTTAAAAGTAAACGATAAGATACTAGTAAGAAGTCATAGCGCAGGATTTTCAAACAATCATCCGTATTTAATACTTTCTAGCGACTATATTGCAAAAGACAATAAAGTACTTTTTAAACGTGCAGTTAATAAAAATAATCGTTGTTAAATAATTGAAGGGATTAGCATAAAAAAAGGGTTTTCATCTAATTTGAAAACCCTTTTTCTTTATCCTAAAATCTGACTGGCGTGTATTTTGGTTTTATGTCAGAAATTAAAGCGTATTTAAATAATCTACTAGTTTTATTAAACTTAATTCATCACTGAAAGAAATCTTATTTTCTTTTATATATGTTTCTAGTATATCTTTTTGATTAGGAAAAAGTTTTAAAAATTCATTTTTCTTATTTGGGAACTCAGATATACCCTCTTGATTTCCAATAAAAAACTTGCTTTTCTCAATGGCATAATTTGCAGGTTTAGGCTCTCCATAATTCGAATTAGGAACATATTCTGGAACATAAACCACTTTTTCTTTTTTATATAAGTTATATTTTGGGTTGGCCGTTTTAGTAAGCAATACTAAATATCCATTAGTAACATCCTTCTCTTTATAAGAAACATATTTATAAAATTTATTAGATAAAATAATTACACAAGAATCTATTTTATTTGCATAATACATTTTACCGTCCTTCATAAATTCCATTTCATCTCGGTAAGCATTGTATCGGATAGGTGGTGTAGCTTCATCAACACAAGTAAATTGTGAAGGAAAAAACTTATCATCAATATACTGTGAACCTTCTACACTTGAATTAGAATTCTCTGCAAAAGTAGCATTGATCAATAATCGACCGGTATAGCCTATTGCAAAACTTTTATTTTGGCTCCATAAATTGGTTGATACTACTAATAAAAATAAAATTGTGAATTTATTTGACATTGTTTTAGAAATTTAATTTACCCAAATATATTAAAACAATTTTAATTGTACAATTAATTCTATGAAAACCCTTTTTCTTTATCCTAAAATCTGACTGGCGTGTGCTTTGGTTTTCACATCAGATATAACATCAGTTATAGTACCGTTTTCGTCTATTACGAACGTGGTTCTATGAATACCGTCATATTCTTTACCCATAAACTTTTTAGGTCCCCAAACGCCAAAGGCTTCAATCACAGATTTGTCTTCATCGGCCAATAAGGCAAATGGGAAGCTGTATTTTTCTTCAAATTTCTTTTGTGCTTTAGCACTATCGGCACTCACGCCTAACAATTCGTAATTATTGGCTTGAAAACGTTCGTAATTGTCTCGTAAATCACAAGCTTCGGCGGTACAACCCGGCGTATTGGCTTTCGGATAAAAGAAAACCACTAGTTTTTTTCCTTTATAATCAACTAAAGTATGTTGTTTGCCGTTTTGGTCGGTTCCTGAGAAACTTGGTGCGCTATCGCCTACTTTTAAATGTGTCATGTTTTTGGTTTATTGTTTGTTGTTTGTTGTTTGTTGTTTGGAATTTGTTATTTGTTATTTGGAATTTGTTATTTGTTATTTGGAATTTGGAATTTGTTATTGCTATTGTTATTGATTTTTGATATTGTTCTTGCTATTGATTAACTTTACCACATCAAATATACAAAAATGACTAAAAAAGAGCGTGCAACATTTGTTATAAATACGTTAAACGATTTGTATCCTGAAATTCCGATTCCTTTAGACCATAAAGATCCGTATACCTTACTGATTGCTGTTTTACTATCGGCGCAATGTACAGATGTTCGTGTCAATCAAATTACACCATTATTATTTGCTAAAGCAGATAATCCATACGATATGATAAAAATGAGTGTGGAAGAAATTAAGGAAATCATTCGTCCTTGCGGATTATCACCTATGAAATCGAAAGGCATTCACGGTTTATCGCAGATTTTAATTGAAAAATACAACGGCGAAGTACCTCAAAGTTTTGAAGCATTAGAAGCCTTACCGGCAGTAGGACATAAAACCGCTAGCGTAGTAATGAGTCAGGCATTTGGAGTACCCGCATTTCCAGTAGATACACACATTCACCGATTATTGTACCGATGGAATTTAACATCAGGTAAAAACGTGGTACAAACCGAGAAAGATGCCAAAGCTATTTTTCCGAAAGAAACTTGGAACGAGTTGCATTTGCAAATTATTTGGTATGGCCGAGAATACTCACCTGCAAGAGGTTGGGATTTAGAAAAAGATACTATCACAAAAACGATTGGAAGAAAATCTGTTCTTAATGAATATTATAAAAAAAATGCTTCGAAATAGTTTCCGAAGCATTTTTAATCAATTTGCTATGCTCTCAAAAGTAAGATTTCCTACTTTAACCATTTTCATAGCCTGCGAATAACTCAATATTAAACTAACTACATTTTTATTGGGTTTCATTTCTTTAATTGATTGTCTTTTTTTAGCGTAAAGTTTTCCCATATACGAACTTAAATGTTTATTTATAGGATAACGCAAAACACAATACATTATTGTATGAATTGTTTAATTCGTTAAAATAATATTATTTTTTTCTACGATTTTTCTTAAATTAATTACAGCATAGCGCATTCTACCCAAGGCAGTATTGATGCTCACACCTGTAATTTCAGAAATTTCTTTGAAACTTAAATCTTCGTAAAAACGCATTTTTATCACTTCTTTCTGATCTTCAGGTAGTTGTTCTAAGATTTTTCTAACATCTAATTCTACTTGGTTTTCAATTAGTTGGTTTTCAATTGTCAAACTTGAATCGGTCATAAAATCAAAAATACTATATTCGTCGGTTTCTCGTTGAAATGGCATTTTTTTATTATGTCTGAAATAGTCAATAACTAAATTAGAAGCAATACGCATTACCCAAGGTAAAAATTTACCTTCTTCATTGTACCCTTTGGTGCGTAACGTTTTAATTACTTTAATAAACGTGTCTTGAAAAACGTCATCACAAACCGAACGGTCTGGAATTTTGGAATAAATAAAACCAAAGATTTTAGACTGGTGTCTTTCTATTAAAACTTGTAAAGCTGTTTCGTCTCCACTAATATAGTCTTGCAATAAAATTGCATCAGGAGTTTGTACTCTATTTGCCATAAATATACTTTTTAGATTTGGAACTAAAATTTTAAAAAAAGTATTTTTATAGTATAAGCAAATAGGTTTTAAGGGTTAATTAGTAGCAAATATAATGTTAAATATTTCTAAATACCAAATATAATTTAAAAATTTAACGTTTTTAATGTACTAAAGTGAAAAAAGATGCGTTGAAAAAAGTGATAAACTACTGAGTTTATTGATATACTTTAATATAATCTAAAATGAATTTTTGTGGTAAAATAGAAGCATCAATTGTTGGACCGCCGAAATTTCCACCTATTGCCACATTAATAATAAAATAAAAAGGTTGGTTATACGGCCACGTATTTTCATCTTTTACTTCAGGTTGAAACGTATATACTAACGCATCATCAACAAAAAATGCTATTTTATCTTTCGTCCAATCAATAGCATACGTATGAAAACCTTCTTCTATCGTTGGGATTGTTGTTTTCTTTGTATTAATCGTATTTCCATGACTGGCTTGTGTATGTAATGATGTAAATACAATATCAGGTTGTTTACCTACATATTCTAAAATATCAATTTCGCCACATTTAGGCCAACCTACAGTAGAAATATTTTGACCCAACATCCAAAAAGCCGGCCATAATCCAGTACCAACTGGTAATTTTGCACGCGTTTCAATGCGTCCGTATTGAAATACTTTTTTATTTTGAGTAGTAATTCTTGTAGAAGTGTAGCTTTCGCCTTCTTTTTTTGCTTCAATAATTAAAAAACCATCTTTTAGTTCGTGATTTTTATTTGTATAGATTTGGGCTTCATTATTTCCCCAACCACATAAATTTGGGCAACCATTACCCAATTCGAAATTCCAAGTAGTTTCATCGAGTGTAGTGGTATTAAAATTTTCTTCCCACACCAATTTTCTTTTATCGTCTTGCGAAAATGAAAAATGACTAACTAAAAATAAAACAAGAAATAATCGCATGTTAATTGGTTTTTATAAATTCAAAATTAGCCTCAATTGTTTTGTCTGAGCTTCCTCCTACAAATACTTTGAAATCTCCTGCTTCGGTTTCCCATTTGTTGTTAGCCGTATAAAAGGCAAGCATTTCTTCTGTAATTGTAAAAGTAATAGTTTTGGTTTCGTTAGGCTGTAATGCTACCATTTCGAATCCTTTTAATTCTTTAACTGGTCGAGTTGTACTTCCAATTATATCTCTAATATACAATTGTACTACTTCTTTTCCTGCTACAGTACTATTGTTTTTTAATGATACTGTAACGTTTATATTTCCTCCTTGAGCTAATGTAGTAGCACTTAATTTTAAATCTGAATACTCAAATTTAGAATAACTTAAACCGTGCCCAAAAGCAAAAAGTGGTGTGTTTTTTTCATCTGAATAATGCGACCAAAATACACTTTCTGGTTCGTTCATTGTAGGGCGCCCTGTGTTTTTATAATTATAATAAATAGGTACTTGCGCTACATTTCTTGGAAACGTCATAGGTAATTTTCCGCTTGGGTTGTAATCGCCATACAACACTTGAGCGATAGCATTTCCACTTTCTGTACCCAAATGCCAAGCTTCAACAATAGCAGGAATGTTTTCTGCAGCCCAAGGAATAGCTAATGGACGACCGTTATTTAAAACCAAAACAATGTTTTTATTTACTTTATAAATGGCTTCTAATAATTCTTGTTGTACACCCGGTAAACCTAAGTCTGTTCTACTTCTACCTTCACCAGTTTGCAACCCGTGTTCTCCTAAAACCATCACAACAACATCTGCTTTTTTAGCTACTTCAATAGCTTCCGAAAAACCTGATGTGTCAGTTGTATTTATATGAGTTTCCCATACAAACTGAGTTCTTCCTACAGTAAGATCAGCACCTTTTGCATAAGTTAGTTGATTGTTTTTATAGTGTTGCATTCCTTCTAATACAGAAACAGCTGTATTGTCTTGTGCAGCAATGCGCCAACTTCCTAAAGGACTTGTTTTGTCTGAAGCTAAAGCACCAATTAAGGCAACTTTTTTGCCCGATTGCGCTAAAGGCAATAGGTTGTTTTCGTTTTTTAATAAAACAATTGATTTTTTAGCTACATCTAAAACAGCATCATGAAATTCTTGTTTTCCAACTGTTGCTTTTTCATGTGCTTCATCGCAATATTTATATGGATTGTCAAATAAACCCAATTCGAATTTTACTTTAAGAATTCTTCTTGCAGCATCATTAATTAGATTTTCACTTACCTTTCCTTCTTTTACTAAAGCACTTAAATGTTCTACATACGCATACGATTCCATATCCATATCAGAACCTGCTTGAATGGCAATTTCTGCAGCATGTTTGCTGTTTTTGGCATAACCATGAGGAATCATTTCAATAATCGAACCCCAATCAGATACTACAAATCCGTCAAAATTCCAGTTCTTTTTTAAGATATCTCTTTGAAGTAATTTGCTACCTGTTGCGGGAACACCATTTAGTTCATTGAAAGAATTCATAAACGTTTTTACACCTGCATCTACCGACGCTTTAAAAGGAGGTAAAATCACATTATGAAGTACCTCATCACTAACCATTACGGTATTGTAATCTCTACCGGCTTCTGCAAATGCATAACCTGCAAAGTGTTTGGCACAAGCCAAAATGTTTTTATTTGTAGATAAATCACCTTGAAATCCGTTTACTCGGGCAGCAGCTATTTTACTACCTAAATACGTATCTTCTCCGGCACCTTCCATAACTCTACCCCATCTGGCATCTCTTGAAATATCAACCATTGGAGCAAATGTCCAGTTTATTCCTTCAGCAGCGGCTTCCTCTGCCCCTACTTGCGCTGATTTCTTAATGGCATCTAAATCCCAACTTGCGGCTTCCGCTAATGGAATAGGACTTATTGTTTTGTGACCATGAATGACATCGAAACCAAATAATAACGGAATGCCTAAACGGGTTTGTTCTACAGCGATTTTTTGAATCGCATATACATCCTTTACCCCTTTTACATTTAACATGGAACCTACTAAACCATTCTTTAAATCGTTATATTTTTTGGCAGCCTGTCCGTCTTTTGGAGCGGGTCCTGTAATTTCCCAAAAACCATTATACTGATTTAATTGTCCAATTTTTTCATCCAACGTCATGATATTCAAAAGTGAATCTACTTTTTGATCTAACGTTTTTGTTTTAGCAGAAAAGCTACCCTTCTTAGGAGTAGCACAACTGACAACCAATACACTGGCAATTAGGTAATATTTTATTGACTTAAAATCCATTGTTAAATTTAATGAGATAAAAAATGAATAACAAGAAGACATATATACGTCTTCTTGTTATTACTTAGTTTTATAAATATTATTGATATACTCTTACGTAATCTACTTCCATTGCAGATTGTGAAAACGCTGGGTCTATTGTACCTCCAAAGTTACCTCCCATAGCTACATTAAGTATCAAGAAGAAGTTTGCATTAAATGGTAAAGAACCTGAATTTGCTACCGTATGGAACAATACATTATCTACATATATTTTTATAGAATTAGGTGACCATACTGCTTTATAAACATGAAATTGAGTAGAAGCACCTGTAATCATGGTTGTATTCGTATTGGCATTTCCACCAAAGTTTCCAGGATAATGTAATGAACCATGAATTTTGTTTGGTTCATTTCCTTTGTGTTCCATTATGTCAATTTCTCCACAAGCTGGCCAAGTATTGGTTGCATAATTTTCACCTAACATCCAAATAGCAGGCCATGTTCCACCACCTACAGGAAGTTTTGCTCTTACCTCAACTTTTCCGTATTTAAATTCGAATTTATTTTCAGATTTTAAACGTGCTGAAGTATAGTTAGAACCACTTAAATTTTGAGCTTTTGCAGTTATTTTAAGGTTACCCCCTTCAACAATAACATTATTTGCACTATTTGTGTAATATTGAGACTCTCCATTACCCCATCCGCCAGCGCCAATATCATATCCCCATTTGGCAGTATCAGGCGCACCATCTGTATTAAACTCATCTGACCATACTAAGTTTGTATAATCTGTTATTGGATCTTGAACTGGTTGAATTGTAGTAAACGTATGGTACCAAGCTAATGCTGGATTTCCACCCATTACCGCTCTTACTACCATTCTGTTATTAGTAATAGACATAATTTCGTAAGAACTTTGTCCAATATAATATCCCATAAATCCTCCGTCAGAAATATTTAACATCGTACCACGTGTTTGATTCGGAATATTATTTCCAACCACTAACGATTCAGATGGCGATAAAGTAACTGTTTTTAAACCTGAAGTATCATAAGAATAACATCCATCATCTGGTGAAGTTGCACCCACTACACTATTAAAATCTTTATTAAAGAATGTACTTCCTCCATTATCTAAAAGGAATTTTAATTGACCTCCTACTAATGAAAAATGCAAAACATTTTCATATAAACAGCTACTAGCCGGACTTCCAGCTTTTTCCCATGGGGCTGCTTGATACCAGTGTGGATAATAATTTTGAGTTGCATCAGTGCTATTAGGGCCTACACCCAAGTGTCCTGGCTCTGAAGCAGACCAATACCAACTTTTTTGAGAACCTCCAGTTAAAAACTGCACCGCTTCTGCATCAGTAAAATCACTTCTAACTTGTAACGTTAAAGTAGTTGTAGTACTAACACCACCTTTACCTGAAGCAGTTACCGTAATAGTATACTCATTGGTTCCTGGTTGTGTAAAACGTTTTTGCAATTGTCCCGAAGGCGCATTTGCAGTAGTTCCATCACTAAATACATATTTATAAGAAATTGCATTTGTAGCTGTTGCTACAAAATTAACCACACCTGAACCATCTCCATTTGGATTAGCGGTACTTACACCTTCAATATTTGCTTGAACGGTTAAATTTGTAGGTGCTGATAAATCACCAAACACATTATCTTCTTCCTGACAGCTAAAAACTAAAAGTAGTGATAGCGTAACTAATATATTATTTACAATTGTTTTCATGTTTGATTGTTTTTAGTTAGATAATTTAATGTCATCGAAATAATAAGTTGCTCCGTTTCCAGCATTACCGAAATCGAAAAACACTACTACTCTTTGATAATTATTAGCATTATTTATACCTGTGAAATTATAGGTTAATTCTTCCCAACCATTTGCTACTGTAGTAGTCGCATCTAATTCTGTATTAATACCTGTTCCGTTTGCTAAGTTTTCTAATTTTAATTTTACTACAGCACCTGCTTGTGGCGACCATACTTTCATTTTAATTTTTTGCATGGTAGCAAAATTAATTGGACTGCTTAGTTCGATAAATGAACCTCCCCAAGTTTGTGCACCACTAGTTTTAACTGTTCTTCCAACTTTAGTAGTAGTATTAATACCTGTTACGTTAGGATTAGTTACTACATCTGTTGACACGCCACCAAAGTTTGTAAATGAATACGTTAATGTAGTAGATTGAAACGTTAATGGTAATACTAAACTTTCAGCACCAGTAGTAAGTTCTACATCATCAAAATAATAATTTAATCCCGTACCCGCATTTCCAAAATTGAAAAACAAAACTACTCTTTGGTAATTATTTGCATTATTGATACCTGTAAAATCAAAAACTAAATCTTCCCAAGCATTAGCAGTTGTGTTTGTAACATCTACTTCTGTATTAATATTTGGATTGGCTAAATTTTCTAACTTCATTTTAACTGTAATACCAGATTGTGGTGACCATGCTTTAATTTTAATTTTTTGCATGGTAGCAAAATTTATTGGACTACCTAATTCGATAAATGAACCAGCCCATACTTCTGAACCAGTATTTTTTGTAAGTTTAGCCACTTTTGCACTTCCATTTCCTCCATTAACATTTGGATTATTTACTACTGTTGTATTAGCACCACCAAAGTTGGTAAATGCATAATTTAATGTAGCTGATTCAAAGTTAATTGGCATTAAAACTGGATTCGAAATCGTTACATTTTGTTGGTATTCAGTTGTTGCAGCACCACCACTTAAAGCTACCACTTTTACTGTAAAAGTTCCAACTGATGCGTACGTATGCGTCACGGTTTGACCTTCCATAAAGTCTTGCGGTACTTGATTTGGATCTTCACCCCAATATACTTGGAAAAACGTTTCTAAATTTGCAGTTGCTTGAGCTGTTATAGCCATATTATTTCCAACCACTGGACTAATGGTAACATTTAAATTTGTAGGTGCTAAAAAAGACACCGTAAGTGATTGTGTAACTTCTGTTTTTTGTCCGTCTATAGCCATTGCTACAATTCGAACTGGAAAAACACCTTCTGTATACACATGATCAACTGAACTTCCTGGGCTTACAAAAGCAGGAGCAGTAGTTCCATCACCAAAATAAATTTCATATTGCGTTACACCTTCACCTTTTGGAATGATAGTTACTTTACCTGAATTATCTTGTTTAATTGTCATTAAAGCAGAAATATTTCTTGGTGCATTTACACCTTCTAAATCTGTGCTGCTCTCATCAATTGTACAACCAAAAATGGTTAATACAAATAAGCTTAGTACTAATTTTATATTTTTCATATCTATTGAATTTTAGTAGTTAGGGTTTTGTTGCCAATTTCCGTTTGAGAATTGAATTTCTTCTAATGGAATTGGAAATAAATCGTGTTTTCCAGTAACAAAACCAGTAATTGAAGTAGCCGCTTTGTTAGTTCTAACTAAATCGAAGAAACGGTGGCCTTCACCCATTAGTTCTAATTTTCTTTCCGCCCAAATAAAATCTGTTAAAGCTGCTCCAGAAGCTGAAATATCGTGATTGTTATCTCCAAAAGCTCTTCTTCTTACTAAATTTAAGTACGTTCTTGCTTTAACATCATTTCCACTTCTATTGAAAGCTTCAGCCGCCATAAGCAATACATCTGCATAACGAATCGCTCTATAGTTGTTTGGATTGGTTAAGTTTTGGTCTCCAATATTTGAATCACCTTGACGTGCTAAATATTTTCTGTTAAAAAATCCTGTATGTTTATAACCTTCACCATAAGAAGCGTTGTTTGCTGCAGCCCAAGTAACAATATTTAAGATAGCAACATCACGTCTGTTATCACCAACTTCATAGGCATCATAAGAGGCTTGAGTAGGTACATTAAAACTATATCCACCATCAAAAAACGGTCCGCTATAATTTCTAATTCCGTTGAAACCTACAGCTACATTCCCTTTACTACATTGTAAACAATCAAAACTAGCACCTTGAGCATCAGTATATTGAATTTCAAAAACAGATTCTGAATTGTTTTCGTTGTTATTTTCGAAAATAGTATTGTAGTTGCTTACCAAAGTATATGAATTACTAGTAATTACTTGATCTAATACTGTAGCTGCTTGAGAAAATTTATTTTGAAATAAATACGTTTTTCCTAAAAGCGCTTGTGCTGCACCTTTAGTTACTCTACCAACTTGAGGAGCTGTTGGGCTTAAATTATCAATTGCGAAAAGTAAATCTGCTTCAATAGCAGCATAAGAGTCTGCAATAGAAGAACGAGGAATTGATTTCTCATCATCTAATTCGAATCTTTTATCTCCTTTTAACGGAATACCTCCAAAAAACTTAACCAATTCAAATCTGAAATAAGCACGTAAGAAACGTGTTTCTGCAATGATTTGATTTTTCCCTGTAAAGTCAATTTTATCTTTAAATTCTAAGATATAGTTACAACGTTGCACACCTGCTGATGTCCAGTTCCATACATCTTTTAAGTTTCCATTAACAGGCGTGTGAGTCATTTCATCAATTTGTTGAATTCCTAACACATCTGTAGCACTTTCACCTCCAGAAAGCGTATTATCAGATGCAATTTCTCCTAACATTACGTTAATGTATGTAGAATTTAACATTTCGTATGCACCAATTAATGCATTATTATAATCTTGCTCTGAATTGAAATAATTTTCAGAATCAATAGTGTACGGAGGATTTTCGTTAATAAAATCTTCTGAACATGAAACCGTAATGGCTGCAATTCCTGACAAGAATAAAACGGGTAATAAAATATATTTTTTCATTTTAATAATTTTAAAAATTAACATTAAATCCAAATGAATATGTTCTTGGAGTTGGATAAAAACCATAATCAATTCCACCAGATATAGGATTACCTGTATTAGCAGCTGGATCGAATCCTCTGTATTTTGAGAAGGTTAACACATTATTTGCAGCAGCATAGAATCGTACTTTTGAAATACCTAATTTTGCTATAACCTTAGAAGGTAATGTATATCCAATTTGAACATTTTGAATTCTTAAGAAAGAAGCATCTTCTACAAAATAACTAGAAAATAAGTTGTTGTTAGTCGCTCCAGTTGTAACTCTAGGCACGGTATTACTTGTACCTTCACCAGTCCATCGGTCTAAAACATAATCTAATTTATTTAATCTGTTTTCTGTTCTTTCGTAATTTCTAATTAAATCATTTCCAACAGATGCATAAGCATAAGCAACAAAATCAATGTTTTTGTAATTTACATTTACATTAAATCCTAAAGTAAAATCTGCAATTGGTTTTCCAATATACGTTCTATCTTTAAAATCGATAGCACCATCGCCGTTAATATCTTTATAACGAATATCACCAGGAGAAGTTGCTGAACCTAAACCAGATTGTGATGGATATGCATTAATTTCAGCTTGATTTTGAAAAATACCATCCGCTTGTAAACCATAAAAAACACCCATTGGTTGTCCTACTTCCATTCTTGTTGGAGCCAATTGTCCAATTCCGAAAGATCCTGATTCAATATATCCTGTAGAATTTTTAACTTCTAAAACTTCGTTATTAATAGTTGTGGCATTAAAACCTAAACTATATTTTATTTTATTCGAATCATTTTTGTAATTCAATGAAAACTCAAAACCTTTATTCACTACCGTACCTGCATTTACAGTTGGAGATCCAGATCCTGGAGCATATCCACCATTTATACCCGAAATTGGCACACCTCCTACTAATAAATCAGTTCTTTTGTCATTAAAATAATCCGCAGTAATATCAATTTTGTTATTCAACATTCTTACATCTAAACCTAAATCTAGCTTAGTATCTGTTTCCCATTTAATTTTAGTGTTAGGGATTTTTCCTGTTGCCACACCGTTTGTCAAAGTATTATTTAATACATAAGATGAATTTACTAACGTGGATCTAAAGTCGTTATTACCAGCAACGTCATTACCTAACGTTCCATAACTACCTCTAATTTTTAAGAAGTTAACAAATCCGTCTTTCTTGAAAAAGTCTTCTTGAGAAACAATCCAACCTCCTAAGATTGATTTAAAAACAGCTACACTGTTTTTAGTAGGAAAACGACTTGATTGATCACGTCTTACAATAAATGACAAAAGGTATTTTTCTTTAAAATCATAATCTAAAGTAGCAAACAAAGAAGGACGTTTGTATGGTGAAGATTTATAAGAACCCGATGTAATTACGCCTTCTGGTGGTGTACCGTTAGCCAATTGGATATCTGCATATTCCCAAGAGTTATATGGCACATCAAAACCAGTCCCGTATAATCCTTCGCTTTTTTCTTCAAATAAAGTTCCTCCAGTTGTTAATTTTAATTTGTGATTGTCAAATAAAACTTTTTCATATTCAGCAAACAAATCAAATGTATAATCACTGAATCGAATTGCATTTTGAGACACACTATTTCTATCTACGTTAAATACTTTAGTACCACCATAGGATATTTTCTTACTAAATGATTTCCCAACAGAATTAGCTGAGTTAAAACCATATCGTGAAGTAATTTTTAAATCCTTAATAGGTTTGTATGTTAAAATAAAGTTACCATTAATTTTCTTTTGATTGTAACTGTTGTGCGTATTTGCTATTTGAGCCAATGGGTTAATTACTTCATTACCATAACCCGCAGTGGCTGGAACTAATGTATAATCACCATTTGCATCGTAAGGTGTAAGTGTAGAAGGTGTGTTTATTGCATTAAATAATACAGAACCTAAACCATTTTCATTTAAACCTTGTCTGTTGTAATCCGTGTAATATAAATTTGTAGATAAATTAACTTTATCTGTTATATCTACTCCAAAAGAAAATCTAGCGTTACTTCTATCAAATCCAGATTTATCTAAACCGATAATACCATCTTGTTTAATTTTAGAAGCACTAAACGTATAAACCATTTTCTCTGAACCACCAGAAACAGCAAAATCATGATTTACAATTTTTGCTTTGTCAAATACTTCATTTTGCCAATTTGTACCTAAGCCTAAACCTGATACATTTGGATAAGGAATCGATTGTCCGCCATTCGCAAAACTTTCATTTAAAAGCAATGCATATTCAGTAGCATTTAGAAGATTTAACTTTCTAGTCGTTTCTTGTTGTCCAAAATAAGCATTATAAGATACTTTTGTTTTGGCATTTTTCTTTCCTTGTTTTGTAGTAACTAATACCACTCCATTTGCTCCTTTAGCTCCATAAACCGAAGCTTGTGCATCTTTAAGAACCGTAATGCTTTCTATATCAGAAGGATTCAATAAATTAATATCTCCTTGATATCCATCAATTAAATACATTGGCTCACTATTAGTATTAGAAGAAATACCTCTAATTCTAATATTTAAACCAGAACCTGGTGCCCCAGAACCAGTTGTTACAACAACTCCTGAAACAGTACCTTGAAGTGCTTGTGCCGCTTGTATAGGTTTTAATTGTTCGATAGTTTTGCTAGATACATAAGAAATAGCTCCGGTTACATCTTTTCTCTTTTTTGAAGAATATCCCACCACTACTACTTCTTCAATTGCCTTATTATCTTGTTTTAAAGAAATAGTAATAGTTTCATTTTTAGATACTACGAATTCTTGCGAACTGTATCCGTAAAATGAAAATGTAAGTGTACTTCCTACAGCTACATTAGAAACTGTAAAACTACCATCTGCAGCAGAAGAGGCTACACCGGCTTTGTTTAGTAAAACAGTAGCACCGCCCAATGGCGTATTTGTGCTAGAATCATAAACTTTTCCAGATACGGTTACCGATTGTGAAAAACCGATAGCTGTAAATAACAGAAAAGCAAATTGCCATAATTTAGATTTCATAAATGTATAATTTATTTGTTAGTTTAGTTACTGGTAAAATTATAGGTTAATCATAATATTTGTGTAATTATAACCTTTACAAAAAACATACAATTTAAAAAAAATGTACTTTTTTTATGATATTCGCAATAAAAGGCTAGCAATTATTATGTTTCACAAATATTTAATTTGTCTTATTTTTTTAATATTACACAGTGTTTTGTATTACGATAACGTTGTTGTAGTGTTTTTGTATAGGTAAAAAGACTTAATGTTGTAGTGCTAAAAAGACAATATATACTCAACCAATCCTTTTTCATGAGGTAAATCCATTTTTTTACGCAAACGATATCTTTTAATTTCTACACTTCGAACTGAGATATTTAAAAGTGGTGCAATTTCTTTAGAAGATAAATTCAATCTCAAGTAGGCACATAACCTTAAATCGTTTGGCGTTAATGAAGAATGGGCTTGTTTTACTTTCTTTAAGAAGTTATTATCTGCCGTGTCAAACGCTTCTTTAAAAACTGTCCAAGTGTCTTCTTCACTAATATTTTTAGTAATAGTAGTAATTACAGATTTTATGCTTTTACTGCCTTCTTCTGTATTGTTTTTTAAATCTTCTTTGATTAATGATAGGAGCTCGTTCTTCTTAATTAAACTCATAGTAGAAACCGCCAATTCTTTATTTTTAATATCTACGTCTTGGGATAATTGTTCGTTTTTCAAGCGCATGATTTGCTGATTACTTTCTAAAGCCGCTATTTCTAATAGTAAATTATTTTCTTCAATTAATTTTTGCTCTTTTTCTCTATAGTACTTCTTGTAGGTTTTATGTATGTAAACGGCACCTATAATTCCCAATAATAAATAAATAAAAACTAATAAATTCGTTGCATACCATGGTTTATTTATAGTAAACGTATAGGTAGCTAAATTTTCTGGTTTAGAATTGGCTATTTTGGCTCTTACTTTAAATACATAAGTTCCCGGAGGTAAATTTTTAAAATTAGCACTAGTTTTCGCACTCCATTCGCTCCATTGATCTTGTAATCCTTCTAAAATAAATTGATATTCAGCGTTAATGTATTTATTGTATTCCGGAACGGTATAATTAAATGTTATATTGTTTTCATCGTATGCCAGCTCTCCATCTTCATTAATTGAATAATTTACGATTTTTTCATCTAGTTTGTTTACAGAAATATTCGCAATTGAAACGCTATAATTTTTAAAACTTAAATCATTTAAATTTATAATATAATAGCCATCGGTAGTACCAATTAAATAATTTGCATTTGATAATTGTGTTATGTTTTCATAACCTAACATGGAGTTGGTTAACGAGGCAGGAATTGGAATAATATTTTCTTTTAATTGACTACTCAACTTACTTAAGGTGAAATAATGAATGTAATTTTTAGAAAACAACCAAAGTTTATTAGAATTATCTACAATTAATTTTCCTGAAGTATATTCATCTTTTTCAAAAACAGCGCTTAAATTTTTATCTTTTACAAATCGCTTTGATTGACTGTTTAATTTAAAAATACCTTCCTTATTTGCATAATATATATTTGAATTAAACTGAGATAAACTAGCATTCTTGCCTTTAGTTGGCGTATTATATGCAAATATTTTTTTAGCTGTCGTGAAAGATTGATCAAGTTGAAAACGAAACACACCTTTGTATTCGTGACTTACATATACTTCCAAATTGGATGTAACTTCAAAATATTTTGAAGAATAATCAAAACCTTCGATTCTGTTTTTAAATTGCCATTGATTCCCTACTTTCTGTAATACGGAAATTCCGTAATAATTTCCTTGAAGCAATAAGTTTGGTGCATTTGCAACAGTTTCAAATTTCCAAGTTCCTGAATTTGAAAATATTAATTTAGCTACATTAGTAGTTACAACAAAAGTTCCTGAATCATGTCCACAAAACAAAGTACCATTATGAGCAAAAATCGACCAAACTTGTCCTTTCGTTCCATTTATAAATTGGAAAGAAGCATCACTTAAAACATTTTTATAAAACAATCCTTGGTTGGTTCCAATATATAAATTTCCATTATGAAGTAACGAAGTATAAACGGTTCCTAAAATACCCGTATCGTCAGAAAAACTTTTTATTGGCGATTGTAAATTGATGCAGTTTATACCATTATCTAATCCAATCCATAAATTTTTATCAACATCTTCAAACAAAGACAATGCAGTGTTGTTACTTAACCCTTTATTCTGTGTGATGTGATATTTCTTTTTTCCTTCTGCAGAAACTACAAAAATTCCATTTGACACCGTTCCTATCGCAAAACCTTTATCTGAAAGTTGCTGACTACTATACACACTACTTGATGCGATTTCGGAGTCAACTTCTGTGGTAAATTTAATAACATTACCCCCAATTAACTTATAAAAGCCTGAATATTGCGTTTGTAATAATAAGCCATCATCAGTTGCGAAGATATTTACAATTTTATTGTTCTTTAAAATAGGATGATTTGAAATTAATTTTTGCTTTCCATTTTCAATTTCAAATAAACCATCATTCGCCACTTGAAAATAAATGGAATTATCCACTTGAAATGATTTTAAAATCCCTTTACTTGATGGAATGATACTAAATTTTTGCGTTTTAGTATCATAAATATAAATTTGATTTAATGACTGAAAAATCACCCATTGTTCATAATTTAAAATGTTCCAAAATTGTTCATCGTCAATAATTTTAGCTTTAATTTTATCACATAACGAGGTGTATTTTAGTTTATTATTGGCTTCTCTCACCCAATAACCGAATTCCATATAACAACCTGTATAAATTCTGTCTCCAACTACTTTTACTGAACGCGTAATGGTTTCGTTTGGGGACGGATATAAATTCCAATTGGTCCCGTTAAACTCCAAAAGTCCATCGTTATTTGCAAAAAATAAGAATTGGTGTTTGTCTTGCGAAATCATCCAATTTTGATTTCCGGCGTTATAAATACTGGAAGGATATTTAACTATTGGCGGCAATTGCTGTGCATATCCTACAAAAGAAAATACTACTAAAAGATAAAAAGTAAAAATAGGTTTTTGGAAGCCTTTCATTTAATAAAAATATGGTTAACGATTATAAAAGTATTGATAAAATTTTGAAAAAGAAAATATTACAAAAAAAAGCACGTTTCAATTGAAACGTGCTTTCTAATTTGAACTAAATGATTATTGTTTAATAAATTTTGAAGTACTTACTTTTCCTTCAGAAATTACTTTAACTAAATAAATACCATCTTGTAAACCTGACACATTCAAGACTGTGTTATCAGCATTAACGTTTACATTCATTACTTCTTGTCCTACAACACTATAAACAGTTATTGCATCCATTTTATTTGCAGATGTAATTGTTAACATATTTGAAGTTGGATTTGGAAACATACTGATTTTAGCCATATCAAATGATTGGTTTGATAATGCTGCAGTTGTAAAATAAACGTTATCTACAAATAAAGTTCCAGCACCAACAGGTAGTCCTGAAAATATTAATTGAGCAATATGTCCTTTTGTAACTAAATTAGTGAAATTAGATAAAGGAATATGGTAGCTATTCCAAGCCGATAGAGTTGGAGTGAAAATTAATTCATGATTTACATCATCACCACCTCCAAAAGCAGCATTTGCACCAAAATCTACTAATTTAACTCTAAATGTAGTCATATTAGGCGTCCACGCATCAACATGTAAAAAAAGCATGTTTGTAGCGTTAATTTGAGATGTTACAGTTTCAACTCCTACAAAATCTAAATTTGTATATTTTTTTGTGTCATTTCCTTGAATCTGAATGTTTGTTAATACACCTGAAGACCAAGTTGTTTGCCAAGTATCAACAGGAACATTTGTGTAAGCATTACTAAACATAGAAATTACATTTGCTGCTGGTATTGTTGGTGTTGGCGCAGCAGTCATTGGTTCAGTAACAGGATTTGTGGTAGTACATGCAGCACAAGATGCCCAACATACTGTTGGTTGTACTAAATTCTGATTTGCAACTACTAAAGTTCTGTTTGTAAATCCATTTGAAGTGATTGTACAACTTGTTCCAGATGCTAGTTGTTCAGAACCAGCCCAATTGTCTCTTGAAAATTTATACTCATGTGTTCCTGGAAGAATAGCAATAGTTGCTTCCCATACTCCGTCAGCATTAGCGTCAGTCATTGGGTTAGCATCTCCAGACCAGTTATTAAAAGTACCACTTACATATGGCGTAGTAAATCCCGTTTGTTGTGTCATATCTACTTTGAAAGTTACGTTAACTGGAGTTGGTGGAGGAGTTGTACCTACAACAGTTACATTACCTAAAGCAGTTTCATTTGCTGGATTACCGTTTAATCCTTTTACTGTAAAACCATATTGTACTAATAAGCCAGCTGGAATTGCTGTAACAGTACTTAAACTAAAAGCACCTGTAGTTGTTAACGGTAATGTTACACTAAAATCTGTAGAATAATTATTTGCAGGATTTAAACCTTTAATAAAAGCCACAGCAGTATAACCTGAAGCTAAATTATGATTGGTAACATTTCCTGTAAAGGTAACTATTTGTCCCGCTAAACTAGCATTTTCAACATAGGTATTACCTTCAAATATTTTATTACCTAACCCTGCTCCATTTGTCCAATACGCAAGGTCTGCAGCTGAAGTTGCATTAGCATAGGCATTAAAATTAGGTTGTAACTTTAAGGTATTCGTAGAAGCCGTAAGTGTAGTTTTTAAATCTGGTAATGCCCATGAACTTCCAAAAGCCCATGTAGTTCCATCAGTTTGAAATACATTAGCATAACCTAACCAGTTTGCTGCACCGTTTACAGTCACAGAAGTTTGTGCCTGCACATTTTGATAACTTGTAAAAATACAAATACCAATTAAAAAGAATTGTAATGTTTTTTTCATTGTTTTTACGTTTTAAGATTAATCAAATATAAATAAGATTTAAATTCATAGTTTTTTTTTGATATATATAAAAACTATACTACTTTTCTACAAAGAAATAATGTAGTAAATGCTTATAAAATACTGATAAATATAGATTTAGTATATTTAATTGATAATACTACACATACGATAATTCACATAATGATAAGTTAATGTTGTGGTAACCTACAACGATTTCGTGAAATAAATACATTGTTTTTTCACGTAAAAAAGCAAAAAAACGTCAAATGACGGAAGAAATACTAATTACTCAATAATTACTACAATAAATTACATATAATGAAATTATTAATAATATATATTAGTAGTTTGATAATAGACACAAAAAAAACACGACAAAGTTTGCCGTGTTTTTTCTATATGATTTAAATTTATTTCTTAATAACCTTTTTAGTAAACAATTCATCATTAACCATGAAACTTATGTAATACATACCAGCATCTAAATGCGATAAATTAAAAGTATATTCGTTAGTATTAATATCAAAACGATTAACAACTTGTCCTAAAGAATTATACAATACACAGTCAAAAATAGGTGTGGCTACTTGTATCGTTAGTAAATCCGTACATGGATTCGGATATAATTTTACTGATTCTAAATCGAAGGTAGAAGACGATAAATTTGTATTTAATTTTATATCATCAAAATAATAGGTTTCTCCAGTACCTACAGCACCAAAATTACAAAACACTACTACTCTTTTATAATTATTTGCATTCACTACGTTTGGAAATACAAATGTTAATTCTTCCCAGGCATTTGCAGTTGTATTTACGGCATCAACTTCTATATTAACAGAAGCATTAGTTAAATTTTCTAATTTAAGTTTGAACGTTTTCCCTGCATATGGTGAATACACTTTCATTTTAATTGAATTAACTACAGAAAAATCTACAGCATTTGCCAACTCAATAAACGAACCTGCCCATGTTGTACCAACATTTTTTATTAATTTAGCTACATTACTTGATGTATTAATTCCGTTACTCTGTGGATTAGGAATTTTAGTAGTAACCGCATTTCCGAAATTAGAAAATGAGTAAGTAATTGTTGAAGATTCAAAATCTAAAGGTAAATTAGGTTTTTCAATTTCTGGACCGAAAGTAATGTTGTCAAAATAACAGATATTGTCTGTAGTTCGTGGTTGGAAGTCAGGAAAAATAACAATTTGGTCGTTTGTTTCTCCTATTTTTGAAGAAAAATCAAATATTAATTCTTCCCACTGATTGATAACTGAGTTGGACTTTTTAATTTCCCCAGTTGAACCATTTGTGGCATTTACAAATTTTATACCTACATCACTAATCACGCTTTTATAAACCATAATTTTCACTGTACAATTGCTTGCTGTAATAGTATAGGTACCAAATGCAGACGGTCCTGACGGCACAGATAATTGATGTACCGATTCTACACCTGCAAAAGTTGCCCCTGTAATTAATGTTGTTAATTTCGCAACAGTTGACGAAGTATTTATTCCAGATGCACTCGGATTTGCAACTATCTGAAGTGGTGCATTAGCGCCATTTTCAAAAGTAATCCAATTCCAAGTTGCACCATTCCCTGATGTTTCAAAGTTTATGGGTGCATTTTGCGAAAATCCACTTAAAGCGATAAGTGATAATAAAAGTAGTAATTTGTTTTTCATAATCTATTTGTTTTTTGATTATCACAAATATATTGATATCGTTAAAGACCAAATCAATTCTTAATGATATAAAAACTATACAACAACAAAATATATTCATTTGGATTTATTTCAAGCCTACTTTTATGTTTAATTAATTATCTTTGCCATTCTCATAAAAAACACAATGATGCAATCCGATTTTTCTTCTTTAGAACCCAAAAAATTTATCTTGATAAAAGGGGCACAATTGCACAATTTAAAAAATATTGATGTCGCCATTCCAAGAAATCAAATGGTTGTGATTACTGGACTTTCTGGATCTGGAAAATCAAGTTTAGCCTTTGATACACTCTATGCAGAAGGACAAAGACGTTACGTAGAAAGTTTATCTTCTTATGCACGTCAATTCTTAGGGAAATTAGACAAACCGAAAGTAGAATACATTAAAGGAATTGCGCCTGCCATTGCAATTGAACAAAAAGTAAATACTACAAACGCGCGCTCAACTGTAGGTACATCAACAGAAATATACGATTACTTAAAATTATTATTTGCCAGAATTGGGAGAACGTATTCGCCAATTTCAGGTGAAGAAGTTAAAAAACATACCGTTTCTGATGTAGTAAAATACATTCAATCATTAGACATTGATTCGAAATGGCTCCTACTTGCTCCTATTCATTTAGAAGAAGGCAGAAAATTACACGACAAACTGAATGTGTTATTACAGCAAGGTTTTGCACGTGTTTTGGTAGACAATCAAACGGTACGTTTAGATGATTTTGTTTCGACATTAGAAATGATTGACGAATCTACAATGGCTAACAAAGAAATTTTATTAGTTATTGACAGAATCGTAGTACAATCAGATGAAGAATTCTTAAACCGAATTGCTGATGCCTTACAAATAGCATTTTATGAAGGAAAAGGCGAGTTGTATTTACAAGAACCCGAAAAATCAAATCGCATCATTTTTAACTCTAATTTTCAATTAGATGGTTTGGATTTTTTAGAACCAAATATACATTTATTTAGTTTTAACAATCCGTATGGTGCTTGTCCTACTTGCGAAGGCTACGGAAGTGTGATTGGTATTGACGAAGAACTTGTTGTGCCAAACACCGCGCTTTCTGTATATGAAAATGCCATTTATCCTTGGCGAGGAGAAAGTATGGGTTGGTACCGAGATCAATTGGTAAACAATTCACATCATTTTGATTTTCCTATCCATAAGCCTTATTTTGAATTATCAGACGCACACAAAGCACTTGTTTGGAATGGGAATAAGTATTTCACAGGTTTAAATGCCTTTTTTGCCGATTTAGAAGCGAATAATTATAAAATTCAAAATCGTGTGATGCTTTCGCGCTACAGAGGGAAAACAAAATGCCACGATTGTAAAGGAAAAAGATTACGTTCTGAAACCAACAATATTAAAGTTGCAGGTAAAACAATTTCTGACTTGGTAGATTTGCCAATTATCAAATTAATTCCGTTTTTTAATACAATTGAATTATCAGAATACGATTTAAAAGTTGCGAAACGATTACTTTTAGAAATCAAAAACCGTCTGGCATTTTTAGATAACGTAGGATTAAATTATTTAAGTTTAAACAGACAATCGGCATCTCTTTCTGGTGGCGAATCGCAACGAATTAATTTAGCTACTTCTTTAGGAAGCTCGTTAGTGGGTTCTATGTATATTTTAGATGAGCCAAGTATTGGTTTACACCCAAAAGACACTGAAAAATTGATTGAAGTATTACTGAACTTAAAAAAGTTAGGTAACACAGTAATTATTGTGGAGCACGACGAAGATATTATGAAAGCCGCCGATATGATTATTGATATTGGTCCTGAAGCGGGAACTTTGGGTGGTAATTTAGTCGCGCAAGGCACGTATAAAGAAATTTTGAAATCAGATTCTTTAACGTCGAGATATTTAAACGGAAAAGAAAAAATCGAAGTGCCTAAAGTTCGAAGAAAATTCAAAAATCATATTGATATTATTGGCGCCAGAGAAAACAACTTAAAAAATATTGATGTCACTTTTCCTTTAGATTGCTTAACTGTAATTACAGGAGTTTCTGGTAGTGGAAAAAGTACGTTAGTAAAAAAGATATTATTTCCCGCTTTACAGAAAAAACTAACTGGAATTGGAGATAAAGCAGGTCAATTTACAAGTTTAGAAGGCAGTTATTCGCACCTTAAAAACATTGAATATGTAGACCAAAATCCTATTGGAAGAAGTTCGCGTTCCAATCCAGTGACGTATATCAAAGCCTACGATGATATTAGAGAATTATATGCCAAACAAACCACTTCCAAGTTAAGAAATTACCAAGCCAAACATTTCTCCTTTAACGTAGATGGTGGAAGATGCGAAACGTGTAAAGGCGATGGCGAAGTAACCATTGAAATGCAATTTATGGCCGATGTGCATTTAGAATGCGAAACCTGTAACGGAAAACGCTTCAAAAAAGAAGTGTTGGAAGTGAATTTCGAAGGCAAAAACATCGACGATTTACTAAAAATGACCATTGATGAAGCCGTTGCGTTTTTTGAAATGCACGGGCAAACCAAAATCACACAGAAATTACAACCTTTAAAAGATGTAGGTTTAGGATATGTGCAATTGGGACAATCTTCTTCTACACTTTCTGGTGGTGAAGCACAACGTATTAAATTGGCCTCGTTTTTAGTAAAAGGAGCCACTAAAGAAAAAATGCTGTTTGTTTTTGATGAACCTACAACTGGTTTGCATTTTCACGACATTAAAAAATTATTAAAATCATTTGATGCTCTACTTGATAAAGGACATTCTATAATCGTAATTGAACACAATTTAGAACTTATAAAATGTGCTGATTACATCATCGATATAGGCCCTGAAGGTGGTGAGAATGGTGGGCAATTGGTCGCTTTTGGAACTCCAGAAGAAATCGCAAAAAATAAAAAATCGTTGACAGGGAAATATTTGGCGGAAAAACTGAGTTGATTTACGATTTATAAATAAAAACTTCACACAACGTTTGTCACCCTGAAAGGGTCTCACGCAAAGTTTTACAATTCAACTAAAAGAGATGCTTTCAGCATGACAAACTGGGAGTAAATGGCAATTAGAAACTAAAAAACTTCACACAACATTTGTCACCCTGAAAGGGTCTCACACAAAGTTTTACAATTCAACTAAAAGAGATGCTTTCAGCATAACAAACTGGGAGTAAATGGCAATTAGAAACTAAAAACTTCACACAACATTTGTCACCCTGAAAGGGTCTCACGCAAAGTTTTACAATTCAACTAAAAGAGATGCTTTCAGCATAACAAACTGGGAGTAAATGGCAATTAGAAACTAAAAACTTCACACAACGTTTGTCACCCTGAAAGGGTCTCACACAAAGTTTTACAATTCAACTAAAAGAGATGCTTTCAGCATAACAAACTGGGAGTAAATGGGAATCAGAAACTAAAAACTTCACACAACATTTGTCACCCTGAAAGGGTCTCACACAAAGTTTTACAATTCAACTAAAAGAGATGCTTTCAGCATGACAAACTGGGGGTAAATGGCAATTAGAAACTAAAAACTTCACACAACGTTTGTCACCCTGAAAGGGTCTCACGCAAAGTTTTACAATTCAACTAAAAGAGATGCTTTCAGCATAACAAACTGGGAGTAAATGGGAATCAGAAACTAAAAACTTCACACAACATTTGTCACCCTGAAAGGGTCTCACACAAAGTTTTACAATTCAACTAAAAGAGATGCTTTCAGCATAACAAACTGGGAGTAAATGGGAATCAGAAACTAAAAACTTCACACAACATTTGTCACCCTGAAAGGGTCTCACACAAAGTTTTACAATTCAACTAAAAGAGATGCTTTCAGCATGACAAACGTTGTGTATAAATTTTACAAGAATAATTACATTTTTATTTGTGCAAATTCGTGTAATTCGTGTTAAAAAATTCTAACTTCGCATTTCAATATTTTTCACCAAAATGAAATTCCAAGTAGTATCCGATTACGTTCCCACTGGCGACCAGCCGCAAGCGATTGAAAAATTAGCTAAAGGCATTATAAATGGCGAAAAATTCCAAACCTTATTAGGGGTTACGGGCTCAGGAAAAACATTTACGGTAGCCAATGTGGTTCAAGAAGTGCAGAAACCTACTTTAGTTTTAGCACACAACAAAACTTTAGCGGCACAATTGTATTCGGAATTTAAGCAATTTTTTCCTAATAATTCGGTGCAGTATTTTGTTTCGTATTACGATTATTATCAACCCGAAGCCTTTATTCCGGTAACAGGAACCTATATAGAAAAAGACTTATCTATTAACGAAGAACTCGAAAAACTTCGTTTAAGCACTACCTCTGCCCTGCTTTCAGGTCGGAGAGATATTATTGTAATTTCATCTGTTTCTTGCTTGTATGGAATTGGAAATCCGGTTGAATTTCAGAAAAATGTAATTACTTTAAAAAGCGGACAAGCCATTTCTCGAACCAAATTATTGCATCAATTGGTGCAAAGTTTATATGCTCGTACTGAAATGGAATTTACGCCTGGAACCTTTCGTATCAAAGGCGATACGGTTGAAGTATTTCCAAGTTATGGTGACGAACCGTTTCGAATTCACTTTTTTGGTGATGAAATTGAAGAAATTGAAGCCTTTGATGCCCGAACGTCTCAGGTATTAGAAAAATACGATTCGTTAAGTATTTATCCTGCCAATATGTTTGTGACTTCTCCAGATGTCTTACAAAAAGCCATTTGGGAAATCCAACAAGATATGGTAAAACAAGTCGAATATTTCCGAGAAATAGGCAAACATTTAGAAGCCAAACGCTTAGAAGAACGCACCAATTTCGATTTAGAAATGATTCGCGAATTGGGCTATTGTTCTGGAATTGAAAATTATTCGCGTTACCTTGATGGTCGGGAACCGGGTACGCGCCCTTTCTGTTTATTAGACTATTTTCCAGACGATTACTTGATGGTTATTGATGAAAGTCACGTAACCATATCGCAAGTACACGCTATGTATGGTGGCGACAGAAGCCGAAAAGAAAACTTGGTAGAATACGGATTTCGTTTGCCTGCCGCAATGGATAACAGACCATTAAAATTTGAAGAATTTGAAGCCCTACAAAATCAAGTAGTATATGTTTCTGCCACGCCTGCCGACTATGAAATGCAAAAATCGGAAGGTGTGTATGTTGAGCAAATTATTCGTCCTACAGGATTGTTAGATCCGATTATTGAAATTCGTCCAAGTGCGAATCAAATAGATGATTTAATTGAAGAAATTCAATTGCGATGTGAAGCCGACGAGCGGGTTTTAGTTACGACGTTAACCAAACGTATGGCAGAAGAATTAGCTAAATACTTGACTAAAGTTTCGATACGATGCCGTTACATTCATTCGGATGTAGATACTTTGGAACGTGTAGAAATTATGCAAGACTTACGAAAAGGCGTTTTTGATGTACTAATTGGCGTGAACTTATTACGTGAAGGATTAGATTTACCCGAAGTATCGCTTGTAGCGATTTTAGATGCGGACAAAGAAGGTTTTTTACGTAGCAAACGTTCGTTAACGCAAACCGTTGGAAGAGCCGCCAGAAACATTAACGGAAAAGCCATTATGTATGCGGACAAAATTACGGCAAGTATGCAACACACCATAGATGAAACCATTTACCGACGTGAAAAACAAACGGCTTACAACACGTTACACGGCAAAACGCCACAATCGTTAAACAAAAGTTTAGGAAACGCGTTTGGTGCCAATTCTGTTTCTACACAATACTTCGAAAACCAAGCGTATAAAGCCGCAGAACCCGAAAGCGAATACCTAAGCAAACCCGAAATTGAAAAGAAAATTAGGGACAAACGAAAACTTATGGAAAAAGCCGCTAAAGAATTAGACTTTATGCAAGCCGCCAAGTTTAGAGATGAAATAAAAGCATTACAAGAAAAGTTGTAAATAAATTTTAAATTCTAAATATTAAATTCCAAATTTTAAATTCCAAATTTTAAATTCCAAATTCCAACACCCTTTTAACGACTTTTGACTTTCGACTTTTTTTCAATAATACACTAAATAGAATATTGAGAATTATTTATTATATTTGATTTAAATAAAAAAGCGAAAAAAACTTCGCATATCTATCCAAATATGAGTGTATTTACGAAGTTTTATATCGCATATAAATGAGTTATAAGCAATGGTAGCAGACCCCACAAACTAAAAGACATCAAGACCCAAATAGACATTTAAGAATGGACATTTTATTCAAAACCTTTATAGACCATTTTTCTACTAATCAAAAATTAAGCGAAAATACAATTGCAGAAATATGTAATCATTTGTCAGTTTTAAACTTGGACAAAAAGCACGTACTTGTTAAAGAAAACCAACGACACGACTTTGCTTATTTTGTAGTTAAAGGTGCTGTGAGAAGTTACTATCTGAAAGACGGTATTGAAGTGAACACTTGGTTTGCTTTGGAGAATGATATGGTTGGTTCAT
>NZ_JBIKJY010000021.1:0-40421 GCF_044360715.1 Flavobacterium sp. | reverse complement strand
TAACCGAAAGTAATTTTTGTAAGTTTTTTAAAAAAGCAACAGGTAAAACGTATTCCGATTATTTGAATGAATTACGAATCAATGAAGCTTGCCGATTATTGGTTCAATCAGATAAATCAATTAACCAAATATCTTTTGAGTGTGGTTTTGAAACATTGAGTTATTTCAATAGGGTTTTTTTAAATAAAAAAGGAGTGACACCATCAAAATATAGAAACTCAAAAACAATTTAGTTTATTTATTCTACTTCAGGAAAATCTCTATACGCATAATAGTGTATTACTTCTTCTAAAGCCATTTGTAACGCTTTGTTTATGTGAACATATGTATTTCCAAGACGAAAATCTATTTGCGATAAATTCATATAATAATCTGTAAAAACAGGAACATATAATCCGTTATTTATGGCTTCGTTTGCTGCGTTATAATTATTAGTTTGTTCGTCTTTTATGATAGAACAAGTCGCCAAACGTAGTTGTGCAAATTTATTTCTGGTAGCTCCATATCCAAATAATCTGCAAACTAAACCTCGGTATTTATAAGTACTACAACTTCCTAAATGTAAATTTATTTCTGAAGTTTGATTATAATTATAACAAATAGGGTTGGAGTGATTGTTTAGTTTTTCAAGTGTGTTTTCTGCTTCACCAATTTTAAACAAATGAAATGCCCAAGGTAAAAATTCTAACGGAGAAGCTTCCATAGTAGGATTTGTACAGCATTTTCCACAACCGTTATTGCAAAATAATTGGGTTGTAGCTGTAAAATTGTTTAATTCGATTTCTAATGTATCGAACAACAATTCAATATCCTGCACCATTTTTTGAATTGACATTCTTTTTTTCGGCCAATTTAAGGTTTAAAAAAGAATTGTCAAATCAATTTATAGGAATAATGAAATGAATGCTAAGCAATATTTTTAAATCCATTCGGCAAAGGTCGATATGCATAATACTGCAATACTTCTTCAAGGGCATATTTTAATGCTTTATTAATTGGTAAAATAATATTTCCTAATTGGTAATCAATTTGAGATAAATTCATATAGTAATCCGTAAATATAGGCACAGGAAGACCATTCTGAATCAGATTGGAAGCATTTTTGAAATTCTCGACTTGTTCCGTTTTAATTATTTTACAAGTGGCTAATCTCAACTGTCCGTATTTGTCTTTGGTTGCTGCATAACCAAACAACCTACAAATTAATCCGCGATAGGAATAATTACTACAACTTCCGTTTACTTTGTCTAATAGGGTTAAAGGATTGTATATATGGCAAATTGTGGAAGTTTTTATTTCTAATTCGGCGAGAATTTTTTCTGCTTCACCATTTAAAAAAATATGAAACGCCCAAGGTAAAAATTCTAATGGAGAGGCTTCAATGTCTAATTTCGTGCAACATTTTCCACAACCCACATTACAATGTAACTTAGTTTCATTTTGAAAGGTGTTTATTTCAACATCTAATTGACTAAACAAATGTTCAACAGCAGCAACCTTTATTTCAATGGACATATTTTTTTACGAATGTACGCTTTAATATGACTAAACTTGATTTAAGTTGGGTTTATTTCAAAAAGAAAAAAATTCCTAACTACAAAGTAATTAGGGATTTGATATAAAAAATTTAAAACTAAATTAATTGACAATAATTTTTTTAGTCAGAATTCCTTTTTCAGCGTTAATTTGTAAAAAATAAAATCCTTGTGGTAAATCATTTATTTTGTATGTGTTTTGATTCAAAATAGGATTAACAATTTCTTTAATAATTTGACCATTAATACTTACTAAAGTTAATTTAGTAATTACTTCTTCTGTAGCAATTTCAATTTCATTAGAATTTGTCGGGTTTGGATAGACGCTTACTGCATTTTCTGCTAAAAAACTTTGAGATGATAAAAATATTGTTGGCCATCTGTTTTCAGCCGCAGGTCCTCCCCAAATAACAGTTGCTAAATAAGGATTATCAATAAATGGATTTCTATTTCCTTGTGCATACGTGTTTGAAGTATTTCCATGATATGTATTTCTATCATCTTCGTAAGCAGAAACTGGATCTTCTGCATTCCATTGTAAAAATAATTGAATCATATTTGTATCTGTTGAAACAGTTGCTCCAGTTCCAACGTTAATTGGTAAGCATTGTGTAGGATATCTTAAATACATATACATCATCATTCTTGCTACATCACCTTTCCACTCATTTCCAGGATACCAACCGCCTGTTACAGTTCCTGAATTACCAGAACCAGTTGCGAATTTTAAATTTCCTCTATTACCATTTCTATCTACATCACAAGATCTTAAATTATGTGCATCTTCACCTGCGTCACTTAAACCACTATCATCAAGTGCCGGAGTACCTAGTGCTTTTGCATAAACATGTTCTCGGTTCCATTCACAAGAATTCCCTCCACCATTTGAATTAACATCTCTTTTTCGATGATCATTGCCATCTGAAATACTAGTTGGACAAGTAGTAGTACTAAAACCATAAATTAGCAATACATTATTTGAATCTGAAGGATCTAGGTCTGTAGCTTGTGTGGCATTCCAAACATAAGGAAGCAGATTCGTGTGTTTGTTTATGGTTAGTGTTGATAAAGACGTTTTTAAAGGCATGCCTGTTTGCGTCCAATTCATTCCATTGTAATAAGGATTTGCAGGTGCTCCAGCTTGCCCAAAGCTTAACTGAGCAACTAAAAGTAAAAGTAGGTATTTCTTCATATTATGGGGTTTAATTGTTTCTTGTTAATAAAGCCATATAAAATCCGTCATATCCAGATTCGTGAGCTAATACTTTTTTATCTTGTACAAATGTAAAATTCTTACCTATTTCTGTAGTTAAGAATTTTTTTACTTGTTCTTGGTTTTCAGATGGTAACACACTACAAGTAGCATATACTAATTTTCCTCCAGGTTTTACAATAGGAGCGTAGCTTTCTAAAACTTCTGCTTGAACTTTACGAATGTTGTCTATAAACTCTGGTTTTAGTTTCCATTTTGCATCTGGATTTCTTTTTAATACGCCCAAGCCACTGCAAGGGGCATCTATTAGCACTCTATCGGCTTGACCGTGAAGTTTCTTTATCACTTTAGTAGTGTCAATTACGCGGTATTCAATATTATGAATTCCATTTCTTTTGGCACGAATTTTTAATTGCTTTAACTTACTTTCATACAAATCCATTGCAATAATTTGCCCTTTGTTTTGCATTAAACAAGCCATATGTAATGTTTTTCCACCGGCACCTGCGCAAGTATCAACCACACGCATTCCAGGTTGAATATCTAACATATGAGCCACCATTTGAGAAGAAGCATCTTGTACTTCGAACAAACCATTTTTAAAAATGTCTGTTATAAATACGTTTGCTCTTTCCTCTAATTCTAAAGCTTCAGGATAATCAGGAAGTACTTTTGTATGAATATCTAATTGAAGTAATTCTTGTTTTAAAGCTTCTTTTGTTGTTCTGATGGTATTGGTACGTAAAATAACTTTCGCAGGTTCATTTTGAGCAGTAATTTCTTTAGACCAAATTGTTTCGCCTAATTCTTTAACACCTATTTCGTCCATCCAATCAGGAATAGATTCTTTAAACTTTCTATCTTTAGATAATTCATCAAATTTTCCTTTGATTCTTCTTACTGGTGTACCTTCAAAATACTTCCAATCTGGTAATGTATATCCTTTTAAAGTAGCCCAAACTGCAAACATTCTCCAAATACTATCTCTATCAAATGGTTCTTTTTTAATTTCAGCTATTTCAGCATAAAGTCGTTTCCATCTTACTATATCGTAAATGGTTTCGGCTACGAATTTTCTGTCGCTGCTTCCCCATCTTTTATCTAATTTTAATGCTCTGGCAACCACTTTGTCGGCATATTCGCCTTCATTAAAAATTGCCATTAAGGCATCTATTACTGCAAAACTAATGTTTCTGTGAAATCTCATGTATTATATATAAAAATGCCTGCAAAGATAGTAATTAAAAACAAAAAAACCTTTGATTCACGCTATAAATAGCTCGTTTTAAACTAATAAAATTTTAAAAATATAGATATTTAAAGATTTTCATTTTTTGAATAATTGTATATTCGCCTAAAATAAGTAGTTTATGAAATATTTATCCTTGTTAGTGTTTTTTGTTTTTTTATCCTGTAAATCAACATTTAAAGTTTTAGAAAGAAAAGATATTATTTTAGATTCTCTTTCTATTCGAGCTATTTACCCTACGATTAACGGAGTTTGGTTTGGAGGTACAAATAGTAAAGCAGGATTTATAAGTTTCCAAAACGAAGCAGAAACTAAAATCGTAAAATTACAGAAAGAAATTACAGATTTTAGAAGTATTGCATTTGCAAATAATAATATATATGTTTTAAATGCAGGAACTCCAGCAAATATGTACGCATTAAATACTTTTGGAAATAGTTGTGCGTCAAATTTAATTTATACTGAAACTGGAGAAAAAGTATTTTATGACAGTATGTTTATAGATGCTAAAACAGGATTAGGAATAGTTATTGGAGATCCAACTGAAGATTGCTTATCAATTCTTTTGACTGAGAATTCAGGAAAAAATTGGAAGAAAATACCGTGTAATAAATTACCAAAAACAGTTGATGGAGAAGCGGCTTTTGCGGCAAGTGATACGAATGTAAAAATTGTTGATGGCGTTATTTATATTATTTCTGGAGGAACAAAATCTAGGTTATTTACAAGTGAAGACAAAGGAATTACTTGGCAGGTTTTTGAAACACCAATTATACAAGGTGAAGCAATGACAGGTGCTTTTTCTATGGATTTTTATAACAAAAGAAAAGGAATTATTGTGGGTGGAAATTACGAAAACCAAAAAGATAATTCTATCAATAAAGCGATAACTAAAGATGGCGGAAAAACTTGGGAAATAGTATCAAAAGATAAAGCTTTTGGATATGCATCTTGTGTGCAATTTATGCCAAAAAGTCGTGGTAAAGTGCTATATACTTGTGGCATTTCAGGTGTTTATTATTCTACTAATTTTGGAGAAAAGTGGACAAAAATTTTAGAAGATACCGATTTTTATACGCTACGTTTCAGTGGGGAAAATAATATATATTTAGCAGGTAAATACAAAGTAACTAAAATAAAAATAAGCCATTAAAAATGGCTTATTAATTATGAATCTATCGTCTTGGAGGAGGTGGTGGGTGATTGCCCTTACGTCCTTTTAGTTTTTCTAAAATTTTTCTATGAAATTCGTGCTCTAAACGCTCAAGTGCTACAACTTTTTCGGCTGTTATAATTGGAATTAATTCTGCGCGCATTTTCTTTTTCAATAGCATTACCTCAGATTCAATGGCTTCGGCTTCTTCAATTTTTTTTAATGCTTCTTCATCTGAACTATTTCTTTTACCAACTCGAAGTTTCATTTGCGCTTCTTTTAAAGCCATTATTTTTTCGTCATATTTGTTATAAACAGGCCAAAATTTTTCTGCTTCTTCTGAAGTAAGTGCTAATTTTTGAGAAATGAAAGCAATTTTTAATGATTTAATTTTATCCTTTTTTTCTTGTAGCATTTCTTTTCTATTGGCAATTAATTCTTCTCTTTTTTCAATTAATTGCGCTCTACGTTTTTCTATTTCTGCTTTTTTTTGCTCTGAATTTTCTTGTGCTTGATTGTTCAAACTAAAAATAAATGCAAGTAGTATTACTAATTTTTTCATTTCATTATTTAATTAATATTATTTAAATTATTGTAAATCAGTTCATTTTCTAATTCTATTATTTCTTTATCATCTAACATAGAACCTACTTCGTATACACTTAATTCGTTGGAATGTAATTCTAAATAACTCATTTCTACTAGTTCATTATTTTTTGTTTCTGTTGAAAGGTATAACATGGGAGAAACAATAGTTAGTAATAAAACTGCTGCAATTCCGCTTACTTTATAAATTGTAGATTTTAAATTAATTATTTTTGATTGATTTGATTGAATTGTTTTTAAAACTACAGCTTCATTTGTTTCAAAATAATCTTCAGGCACAATAAAACCTGTAGATTTAGGAAGCGATTGCGTAATTACTTCACCATTTATTATTTCGAATAATTCATTTGAAAATGTTTCGAAATAGTTAGATGGAATAGTAAATCCGTTAGTAATTTTATTATTTTCTAATTCTGTTTTCATTATTTATTTAGACTACTTTTATTATAAATGGTTTAATTGTTTTTTAAATATTCTTCAATTTTTTTTACAGCGTGATGATAGTTGGCTTTTAAGCCTCCTACAGAAGTATCTAAAATTTCACTAATATTTTCATATTTCATATCTTCAAAATACTTCATTTTAAAAACGAGCTGTTGTTTTTCAGGCAAATTAGCAATAGCTTTTTGAAGTTTTATTTGAATTTCATTTCCTTCAAAATATACATCTGATTCTAAATTTAATATTGCCTTTTGCTGTAATTCTAAATTTGAAATTCCTTGTTTTTTTGCTCGCTGCTCAATAAAAGTAAGCGATTCATTTGTGGCAATTCGATACATCCAAGAATACAATTTACTTTCGCCTTTAAAATTACCAATATTTGAAAACACTTTTATGAACGTATTTTGAAGCACGTCATCCGCATCATCGTGATTTAAAACGATATTTCGAATATGATAATATAAAGGTTTTTGATAGCATTGCACCAATTCTTTAAACGCTTCGTTTTGCGTTTTGGTTTGAATTAATCGTGCTATAAAATTTTTTTCGTCTTGCAATGAAATCTAATTTAATATTTGACTAAAGTTACGCAAAAAGGTTTAATTACCATTTAATTTTTTAATTTCGCAAGAAAACAAAAAAGATGTTACAAACTGTGATTTTTGATATGGATGGTGTAATTGTGGATACAGAGCCCGTACATAATTATGCGTATTATGAGCATTTTAAGTTGTTAGGTATTGAGGTGTCTGCAGAAATGTATGCTTCTTTTACAGGAAATTCAACAAAAAATGTGTTTCAAAAAATTAAAGATCATTTTGAAGTAACTGAAGATATTCACACTTTAGTAGAAAAAAAACGAAGTTTATTTAATGATGCTTTCGATACCAAAGCAGACTTGTTTTTATTAGAAGGGGTGGAGGAATTAATTAAACAATTACATCAAAATGGTATTCAGTTAATTTTAGCATCTTCCTCATCTAAAGTAACAATAAATCGCGTTTTTAATCGTTTTAAATTACATTCCTATTTCTCGCACATTGTTTCTGGTGAAGATTTTCCTCAATCTAAACCCAATCCAGCAATTTTTTTAGAAGCCGTTAGACTATCGCAATCAAAAAAAGAAAATTGTATTGTAATTGAAGACAGTACTAACGGAATAAAAGCCGCTTATGCAGCTGGAATTTTTTGTGTAGGATATAGAAGTGTAAATTCCAAAAAACAAGATTACAGCTTGGCTAATTTAGTTATTGATCGATTTGAAGAATTAGATTTCAACACCATTTTGAAATAAATTACCCAACGGCTTCCTTATACACGCGTAAGCATTTTTCTCTTGCTTCTTTATGATCAACAATTGGATTTGGATATTGAAGCGTTTCCAAATCAGGAACCCATTTTTTGATATATTTTAGTTCTTTATCAAATTTTTTAATTTGCTCGGTTGGATTAAATATTCTAAAATACGGTGCGGCATCAACTCCTGAACCTGCTGCCCATTGCCAATTCCCAACATTACTGGCTTGTTCATAATCTAATAATTTAGAAGCAAAATAGGTTTCGCCCCAACGCCAATCAATTAATAAATGTTTGCATAAAAAACTAGCTACCACCATTCGTACGCGATTGTGCATATGCCCAGTAGCATTTAACTCTCTCATACCTGCATCCACCATTGGATAACCGGTTTGTCCATCACACCACTTTTTAAATAATTTCTCATCATTTACCCATTTTATTTCATCGTATTTGGGTTTGAAACTTTTGGTTTGAGTATGAGGAAAATGCCATAAAATTTGCATAAAAAATTCGCGCCAAATTAATTCTTTTAAAAACGTCTCATTTTCAAATTTTAAAGCGTGTTGCACTAATTTTCTAATGCTAATAGTTCCAAATCTTAAATGAATACCGACTAATGAAGTTCCGTTTTTTAAAGCTGGGAAATTTCTTGTAGCTTCATATTCAGAAATTAATTTTTCAGAAATTGTATACTCGGGAAGTGCAATTTTAGTTGTCTCAAAACCAATATCTGCTAAGGATAAAAAAGGGTAGGAATGCGAAGTAATATTTTTTATTAACGTTTCTGAAGGATAATTTACAAGTTTAGTTTCCTTTAATTTTGCTTTCCACTTATTTGAAAACGGAGTATACACTACATACGGCAAACCATCATCCTTGGTGATTTCAGACTTTTCGAAAATTACTTGATCTTTACAGGTTTTAAATTCAATTTTATTTTCTTTGAATACTTCATTTAATGCGACGTCTCTTTTTCGAGCATATGGCTCATAATCGTGATTGGTATAAACCGATTTTATTTGGTTTTCTTTAATAAGTTTTTCAAATACATCAATTGGTTTTCCATAAAAAACAGCAAGTGACTTGTTAATCTTTCCAAGTTCTATATTTATTTTTTCCAGCTGATTATGAATGAAAGTTACACGCGCATCATTTTTTTCAAGATGTTGCAAAATGGTTTCGTCAAAAATAAAAATAGGCAAAACGGTTTCATTGTCTTGTAAAGCATAAAACAATGCGGTATTGTCTTCTAAACGTAAATCTCTTCTAAACCAAAAAAGTGTCATATTATTTAAATTCGCCAAAAAGTTCAATTAATTTTTTTCTTCTGTATTCAAAAATCTCATCTAATTTAGGTTTTACAATAAAAGGATGTACCAATTGCCCAAGAATTCCCATTGGAACTTTATAATCGATAATGTCTTCCATTTCCACGCCACCTGGTATTTCTTTAATAAAATGTTTATGATGCCATAGAGCATAAGGTCCAAATCTTTGCTCATCTACAAAATATTCTCCTTCAACTACATGTGTAATTTCGGTAACCCAAGTCGTTTTAATTCCTAATAAAGGCGTAACAATATATTGAATGATTTGTCCAGCAAACATCGGTCTATCTGCACCGCTCAAAATATCAAAACTCATATATTCTGGTGTGATTGTTTTTAAATTCTTTGGGCTTGATAAAAATTCCCAAGCTTCTTTTTTAGAAATTGGTAAGTTTTGTTTTGATGCTAATCTGTATATTTTCATTTTTTAGAATTTAATTATGCAAATATACATTTGTTTAACATTATAAATAAAATATTGAACAAAATATTTAGATTTATTATTTCATTAACTTTGAAAGACAAAATAAAATAGTATTTTAGCAAAAAAATATTTGAATTATGAAAAAATATATCTTATTTAGTTTATTCCTTATTTCAGGAGTAATAAGTGCACAGATTGCAACACCACAAGCAAGTCCAGTATCTAAAGTTGACCAAACTGTTGGTTTGACACAAATTAGTGTGGAATATCATAGACCAAGTGCAAAAGGAAGAGCTGTATATGGCGAATTAGTACCTTACGGAAAAAATTGGCGAACTGGAGCAAATAAAAACACAACTATTACTTTTTCGCAAGATGTTACAATTAATGGGAAGTCTTTATCAAAAGGAACATATGCATTATTTACTACGCCAAAAGCAGATTCTTGGGATATTATATTTTACAAAGATACCGATAATTGGGGTTTACCAGAAGAATGGATGGATGATAAAGTTGCGTTAAAAACATCAGCGAAACCAGAAAGTTTAAACCGACTTGTAGAAACATTTACTATTTCTTTTAACAATGTAACAACTGATGCAGCTAATTTGGAATTGTCTTGGGAAAAAACTTTAGTATCAGTAAAAATTGAAGTGCCTACTCAAAAAACCGTTTTAAAATCTATTGAAGACGTTATGAATGGTCCTTCTGCAAAAGACTATTATGCAAGTGCACAATACTATTATCAATCTAATACTGATTTAAATAAAGCATTACTTTGGATGAATCAAGCAATTTCTTTATCAGGTGAGAAAGTTCCGTTTTGGTATTACAGATTAAAATCGTTAATTCAATTTAAATTAGGCGATAAAAAAGGTGCTATTGAAACTGCAAAATTATCATTAGCAGGTGCTACAGCAGAAAAAAACGAAGATTATATTAAACAAAATAAAGACAGTATTGAATTGTGGTCTAAATAAATTCCACATTACTTAAGCATAAAAAAGCCATTCAATTTGAATGGCTTTTTTTTATATGGTTTTTAGAATTTCAATTAAAAGATCAATTTCTTCTTTTGTGTTATAATGACTAAATGATATTCGTAAAGAAGGCTTTTTAATATCATCTGAGGATAAAAATTCAGCCAAAACGTGTGAGGGTTTTACGCTACCACTTTGGCAAGCACTTCCTCTGGAAACCGCAATGCCTTTCATATCTAAATTGAATAAAATTAGCGCGGTTTTTTCTTCTGAAAAAGGCAATAATACATTTAAAATATTATAAAATGTATTTTCTCCATTAATTATGATTTCTTCAAAATTAGATTGTAATTTAGAAATACAATATGATTTTAAATCTGAAATTGATTTGGTTTCTTCAGTCATATGTTCGTTAGCCAACTCAAATGCTTTTGCCAAACCCGCAATTTGATGTACAGCCTCTGTACCAGCGCGTAATCCTTTTTCTTGCTCACCACCATAAAACATAGGTTGCATAGATTGGTTTTTTCTAATAAAAGTAAAACCAATTCCTTTTGGTCCGTGAAATTTATGTGCACTTGCTACTAAAAAATCTAAAGGCGTCTTTTGTAAATCTATTGTTGTTTTGCCTATTGATTGTACGGTATCACAATGAAAAACAGCTTTATATTTTTGACAAATAGAAGAAACAGTATCAATGTTTAGTTGCGTTCCTATTTCATTATTTACGTGCATTAAGGTAACTAAAGTTGGAATTTCTTCGTTTAATTTGCGTTCAAAATCAAACAAATCTAAATTTCCATTTGGTAATACTTTAATATATTCCACTTCAATTCCAAATTCCTTTTGTAAATTTAAAACGGTATATAATGTGGCGTGATGTTCAATTTTACTAGTAATAATTTTTTTGACACCATTATTTTTTACCATTTCTCTTAAAATCCAATTTGTAGCTTCTGTAGCACTTGAAGTAAAAATAATTTCTTGAGCAGAACAGTTTAAATATTTCGCAATTGTTTTTCTTGAGGTTTCAATTATTGATTTCGAGCTTCTACCAAAACTATGCGTAGAAGATGGGTTTCCAAAATCGTTTTGCAAAACATCCATCATCGTTTGAATTACTTCTAGTCTTAAAGGCGTTGTAGCGGCGTTATCTAAATATATTTTCTTCATTAAATTAATTTTGCTTAATGTAAACTTCCATAGCACCCAATCCGTATTTTCCATAATTGGCTTCTTGAATTACTATGTTTTCATATCTTCTTAATAAATATTCTAACTCACTTTTTAAAACGCCATCACCAACTCCGTGGATCAAAACTACACGATTGTATCGTTTAGAAATTGCAAAATCCATAGCTCGCTTAGCTTCTTCAAGTTGAATGTTTAATTTATCGAAGTTAGTTAAATTTTGGTTTTTTCCCGTAATTATTTTTTCTAAATGCAAATCCACTTCAAAAACCATTGGATCTTTTTTGCTCAATTTGGTTAAAACCGAACCTGGTTTTTTAGGAATTTCTTTTTCTGCTAATACTTTAGAAAGGTTGCCCTCAAAATTAATTTTAGGCGCATCACTTGCGATTTTTATAACTTCTTTTTTATTGTATATAAGCTCAAAACCGTCTTTAGTTTCAATAACAATTGAATTATCCGTTTGAAATCGTAAAATCACACCTTCTAAATTATCATCTAAAACCTGAACAACATCACCAATTTTCATTGCGCTTTCCATAAAAAAATTATATTTTTACAAAAGTAAAATAATAACTTTAAAAAACATTCAAATTTGAAAATAGTTGTCATAGATAATTACGATAGTTTTACCTACAATTTAGTCCACTATTTAGAAGATTTAGGAGCAACAGTTACTGTTTTTAGAAATGATGAATTTGAATTAAAAGAGTTAGAAGTTTTTGATAAAATAGTTTTGTCGCCAGGACCTGGAATTCCTAGCGAAGCGGGTTTGTTAAAAGAAGTCATACAAACGTATGCCAAAACAAAAAGTATATTGGGGATTTGTTTGGGTTTACAAGCTATAGGTGAAGTTTTCGGTGGAACGTTAATCAATTTAGAAAAGGTGTATCACGGCGTAGCTTCAAAAATTACGATTATTGAAAACGATGCTATTTTTACTAATTTGCCTAATGAAATTGAAGTAGGTCGATATCATTCTTGGGTAATTTCAAATGACAATTTTCCACAAAATTTGATTATAACTTCACTTGACGAAAATAAGCAAATTATGTCAGTAAAACATAGCGTTTACGATGTTCGAGGCGTGCAATTTCATCCAGAAAGTATCTTGACTCCTGATGGAAAAAAGATATTAGAAAATTGGTTGAATAATTAATTATCGTGTAAAAACCAATTTATTTCCTTCTGATAAATTACTATCAAATGCATACCCTTCATAGTTGAAACCTTTTAAATCATCAACAGTTTCTGCATTTGTATCTATAATGTATCGTACCATTAAACCTCTGGCTTTTTTTGCGAAAAACGAAATCATTTTAAGTTTTCCGTCTTTATAATCTTTAAATTCTGGAGTGATTACAGCTACTTTTAATTTTTTAGCATCAACAGCAGAAAAATATTCGTTACTGGCTAAATTCACAAATAACTCCTCTTTATTTAATTCTGAATTTAAATAATCTGTCACTGATTTTTTCCAAAATTCGTATAGATTTTTTTTAGTACCAATTTGTATCGAAGTACCCATTTCTAAACGGTAGGCTTGCATTAAATCTAAAGGTTTCAAAACGCCATATAATCCAGATAAAATACGCAATTTATCTTGTAAAACGGTAACTTTCTCAACAGGTAACGAATATACATCTAAACCTGTGTACACTTCGCCATCAAAGGTGTAAATTGCTGGTCGTGCATTTTCTAGCGTAAAAGGAAGTTGCCAATCTTGATTTCTTTGCCAATTTAATTCTGCTAATTTTTCAGAAATATCCATTAATTCCATTAATTGTTTTGGCTTTTTCTTTTTTAAGGTTTTCTGAATGGTTTCAGCTTGTTTTAAAAACGATCCTTCAGAAACTAATGAAGTAGGAAGTTCTTTATCTAAATTTAAAGATTTTGCTGGAGAAATAACAATTTTCATTTTACAGATTTTTTTCAAAATTAGTCATTACCATTATTTTTTACAACACAGATTTGAGAAATTATATTAATTTTTTAAAATCCGTACCAAACTAAGTTTTAATTATATTGACTATTTGCAATCAGATTTTAAAATTATAATAATCCGTAAAATTTCTTAAATCTGTGTTTTTAAAAAATTGAAATTTGATATTGTTATTGCGATTGTTTATCTTCGCAACATGATAAAAGTAATTCTTTTAGGTTCAGGAAACGTGACTACTCATTTATTTCAAGCTTTTTCGAAAGTTGATGAAATAGAAGTAGTTCAGGTTTTTTCAAGAACAATATCAAAAGATTTTCCTGAAACACTTCAAACATCTGATTTTTCAAAAATTACTGAAGCGGATGTTTATATTATTTGTGTTTCAGATAGCGCTATTTCAAGTGTTTCATCTCAATTACTTTTTGAAAATAGGTTAGTGGTTCATACTTCGGGAAGTTCTGATTTAAATCTACTTGATAGTAAAAATAATAAAGGTGTTTTTTATCCGTTACAAACCTTTACAAAAAACAAAGCAGTTGATTTTTCTGAAATTCCAATTTGTTTAGAAGCAGAAAATGTTTCAGATTATAACTTTTTAGAAAAAGTTGCGAAATCTATATCAAAAAATGTATACGCTATATCAAGTGAGCAACGTAAAGCACTTCACGTTTCTGCCGTTTTTGTTTGTAATTTCACAAATCATTTGTACACTATTGGCAATACCATTTGTATTGAAAACAACATTCCGTTTGAAATTTTACATCCTTTAATTAAAGAAACGGCTGAAAAGATAAAATCACTCTCACCAAGTGAAGCACAAACGGGACCCGCTGTAAGAAATGACCAAAAAACCATTGAAAAACATATCGATTTTCTTACGAACGAAAATCAAAAAGAAATATATAAAATTTTGACAAAATCTATTCAAAATGGCGAAAAGTTATAAAGAAATAATGAATGATATTAAAGCGTTTATCTTTGATATCGATGGCGTATTAACTGATGGCACAGTTCATATTTCAGAAGACGGACAATTGCTTCGTCAAATGAATATTAAAGATGGCTATGCTATGAAAGCTGCTATTGACAAAGGATATCCTGTTTGTATTATCTCAGGTGGAAGTAACGAAGGTGTTCGTGTTAGATTGCAAAATTTAGGAATAAAAGATATCTATTTGGCAGCACCAAATAAAGTTGAAAAGTTCTACGAAATTTGCGATGCCTATCAATTGAAACCTGAAGAAATTCTATATATGGGCGATGATATTCCTGATTATTTAGTGATGCAAAAAGTAGGTTTACCCACGTGTCCACAAGATGCCGTTCAAGAAATAAAAGGCGTAAGCAAATATATTTCTCACGCAAATGGCGGAAAAGGCGCAGTGCGAGATGTAATTGAACAGGTAATGAAAGTTCAAGGAAAATGGATGGACGATTTTGATGCTAAGTTTTTTTAGATTTATTATGAAACATTTTTTTAAATTAATTAGATTAGAAAATTTAGTACTGTTTGCTTTTATGCAACTGGTAATTAAATACGGATTTTTGAATCACATTCATTTTAAAGATGCCTTGGGCGCACCACAATCGTTAGTGCTTTGGCAATCGTTATCTAATTTTCAGTATGTGTTATTAATTTTTGCAACGCTATTAATTTTAGCAGGTGGTTATATAATTAATGCCATATTTGATTTAGATACAGACAACATCAATAAACCAAACGAAGTAGTTATAGGTACTCATATTTCTGAAAAAACAGCCTATAATTTGTATTTTATTTTTACTTGTTTGGGTGTTGGAATTGGATTTTATTTAAGTCGTGTTATCAATAAACCGGCTTTTGCTACGATATTTGTCATTTGCGCGGCTTTATTATATATTTATTCGAATGGATTAAAGCAAATTCCAATTTTAGGAAATGCAATTGTGGCATTTGTAGCCGCATTATCTATTGTTATCATTAGTTTTTTCAATATTTTTCCTGCTATTTATGCGGGTAATGAATTTTTCATGAAAACGTTAGTTTCTATTCTTACAGATTATGCGATTTTTATTTTCCTATTACAATTTGCTATAGAAATTATCAAAACAATTACAAATGAAAAAGGCGATGCTACCTTTGGAATTTCAACTGTTGCGACATCTTTCGGAATTAAAAATGCAAAAATTATAGGTACGGCTTCGTTAGTCCTTTTTATTAGTTATCTAACTTATTATTTGGTTGAAAATTTAGCACATAATCTGTATGCTGTAGGATATTTAATACTATTTATTATTGCGCCTTTGTTATTTGTTGCAATCAAATTATTTCAATACGAATTAAACAAAGAGTACCTTTTGGTAATTAGAATTTTGAGAATGGTTCAAATTACTACTATGTTGTCTTTGCTAATCATCTTAATTTCTATGCAATATGCTTAACGATAAATTTAAAAATCATAAAATTATTTTAGCATCAGGTTCGCCAAGAAGACAACAATTTTTAAAAGAATTAGAGATTGATTTTGAAATAAGGTTAAAAGAAATTGAAGAGATTTACCCCGATCATTTAAAAGCCGAAGAAATAACTAATTTTTTAGCCAAATTGAAAGCCAGTGCTTTTGAAAATGAATTACAAGATAACGAAGTTTTAATTACTTCAGATACTATTGTTTGGTTGGATAATAAGGCATTAGGAAAACCTAGCGACGCTACGCATGCATTAAGAATGTTAACAGAAATGTCTGGTAAAACACATAAAGTGATTACTTCTGTATGCATAAAATCGACTAAAAAAGAAGTGGTTTTTCACGACGAAACCTTGGTTACTTTTACGGATTTATCTCTTGATGAAATTGAATTTTATTTAAAAAATTACAAACCCTTTGATAAAGCAGGTTCTTATGGCATTCAAGAATGGATTGGATTGGTAGCCATTGAGAAAATTGAAGGAAGTTATGCCAATGTAGTGGGCTTGCCAACTCACAAATTGTATAAAGAATTAATGAAATTTTAATTTTTGAACTAGATTTTATTTTTAAAACACAGATTGTGGAAATTATATAAATTTTTAAAATCCGTGTTTAAAAAAAATGATTTTTTGCATTTGCTTTTGATTAAGAATTAATGAAATTTTAAGTAATCAAATAGATTTAACTTTTAAAACACAGATTTAAATAATTATATAAATATTTAAAATTTCTTAAATCCGTGTTTAAAAACAATGATTTTTGGAATTGATTTTGATAATGTAATTGAAATATCTTACATTTGTAGCCACAACACACACAATATGAGTCAAAAAACATTGCTCAATTCAAAAGAAGTCAACATTATACTACATCGATTGGCCTGTCAATTAATCGAAAAACACCTTGATTTCACTACTACTATTCTTATTGGAATTCAGCCCAGAGGTTCATTTTTAGCCAAAAGATTATCACAAATTTTAAAAGACGACTATCAAATATCTGATTTAAAATTAGGGTTTTTAGACATTACTTTCTTTAGAGATGATTTTCGTAGAAATGAAAAACCATTTGAAGCCAATCAAACGCAAATTGATTTTTTAGTGGAAGATAAAAATGTCGTTTTTATAGATGATGTATTATATACCGGTAGAAGTATTCGTGCAGCTTTGACTGCAATACAATCTTTCGGAAGACCAAAATCAATAGAACTTTTAACCCTTATAGATAGACGATTTAGTCGTGATTTACCCATTCAACCCGATTATAGAGGACGACAAGTAGATGCTATTAATAACGAGAAAGTGTTAGTTAAGTGGGCTGAAAATGATGGTGAAGACGCCGTTTTTATTGAGGTAAAAAATTAATAATTAAGTGACTTCGAGATCCTCAGTCACAATTGCTTGAGGCTCTCGAAAGCAACACAAAATATAGTTTAAAACAACACATTTAAAATGAAAGAATTAAGCGTCAATCATTTATTAGGAATAAAGTACATCAATACCAATGATATTAATTTAATTCTTGAAACCGCTGATCAGTTTAAAGAAGTAATCAATCGTCCTATAAAAAAAGTACCTTCTTTACAAGACATTACTATTGCTAACATCTTTTTCGAAAACAGTACACGAACTAAATTATCTTTCGAATTAGCTCAAAAACGACTTTCAGCTGATGTAGTGAGTTTTTCTTCAGGACAATCTTCAGTTAAAAAAGGAGAAACGCTAATTGATACCGTAAATAATATTTTAGCTATGAAAGTGGATATGGTGGTTATGCGTCATAGTTCGCCAGGAGCGGCACATTTTTTAGCACAACACGTGAAAGCAAGTATTGTAAATGCTGGTGATGGCGCACACGAACACCCCACACAAGCTTTATTAGATAGTTATACCATTCGTGAAAAATTAGGCGAAGTAGCTGGTAAAAAAATAGTTATTGTTGGTGATATATTACACAGTAGAGTAGCGCTTTCCAATATTTTTGCCTTACAAATGCAAGGGGCTGAAGTAAAAGTATGCGGACCCAAAACATTGATTCCTCAATATATCAATTCTTTAGGAGTTACTTACGAACCCAATTTAATAAAAGCCTTAGAATGGTGCGATGTAGCGAATATGTTACGTGTACAGAATGAAAGACTGGATGTAAGTTATTTTCCAAATACACGAGAATATACACAGCAATTTGGACTAACAAATGAAATATTAAATAACCTGAATAAAGAAATTGTAGTTATGCATCCAGGACCTATAAACCGTGGGGTAGAAATTACTTCTGATGTAGCTGATGGAAATCATTCCGTTATTTTAGATCAAGTAGAAAATGGGGTAGCGGTGCGAATGGCAGTTATTTATTTATTAGCGAGTAAGATTAAAAATTAATTTAAAGTTGGGAGTAGGGAGATTGAAGTAGGAAGAATCAAATTCACACAAAACCTTTTAACCTTTTAACCATTTAAACTCATAAACTTTTCAAATATGAAAGTAGAACAGAAAGGTCATACTACCATAATTAAAGATACTGAAAGTAGTTTTGAAGTGTTTTTAAAAAAATTAACTACACAATACAACTCGTTTATATCAGTTAATTTAATAATTGATATCACACACGATAAGTCATTTGAAATAAGCAACTTAAAGCAATTTTTAGATTTAGCAAAAGCACATAAAAAAAACAAAAAATCTTTTGTAGTTGTTGCTACAGATATTGATTTTAATAAAGTTCCAACTTCAATTACTACAGTTCCATCGTTACTTGAAGCGCACGATATTATTGAAATGGAAGAAATTGAACGCGACTTAGGATTCTAAAAAACAGTTTAAATGTTTAAGAGGTTAAATGTTTAAAAGATTTTGAAGCAATAAAAAACGCTTTAAGAGTAAAAAATATATATTATGAAACTTTCCAATCAAACTAAAATATACATTTTAACGGGCTTATTGTTTGGATTTACCTTTATGAGCGCAATGCTTATATTTTCTGGATTAAAAACCAATGAATATAATCTTTTGGCAATTTCTGCAAATGTATTATTAGCATTTAGTATGATTCTGCAAATCATCAAATTAAGTAAAATAGAAAACAATAAATAATGACAACTAGAGCCAAATTTAATTTGTTTTTTCTACTATTAGCCATTATTTTATTGGTGTTAAATATTATTATTTCTTACCAAGAAAATAAAGTAGAATGGTTTAGATTAATTTCAAATGTACTTTTGATTTTTCTTTTTTCTATGAATATTTACAACGAAAACAAAAAACAAAAACAACACTAATTTCGTTTTGAAAATAAAAATATTGGGCTGTTATGCCGCAACTCCAAGAACTATAACCAATCCTACATCGCAAGTTTTAGAGATTAAAAACCATATGTTCTTAATAGATTGCGGTGAAGGCACACAAGTACAATTGCGTAAACACAAAATTAAGTTTTCGCAAATTGAACATATTTTCATTTCCCATTTACATGGCGACCATTTTTTTGGTTTAATCGGCTTAATTTCTACTTTTATGTTATTGGGTAGAGAAAAAGAGTTGCACATTTATGGTCCAAAAGGTATTAAAGAGGCTATTTTATTGCTGTTGAAATTAGGTAACGCTTACACTTCCTATAATTTATTTTTTCACGAATTAACTTCCAAAGAAAGTGAAGTTATTTACGAAGATGAAAAAGTAAAAGTCACTACAATACCTCTAAAACATAGAGTGTACACCAATGGTTATTTATTTGAAGAAAAAAATACAGAGCGAAAATTGAATATTGATGCCATCTTAAATTACAATGTTGAAAAATTATATTACAATAAAATAAAATTAGGCGGTGATATTACTTTAGATGATGGAAGAATTATACCCAATTCAGAATTATCTTTTGATCCTGAAGAAGCTAAAAGTTATGCGTTTTGTTCAGATACTTTGTATAATGAAGATCTAATTCCGTTAATTAAAAATACAACGGTTTTGTATCACGAAAGTACGTTTTTAGAAAGCGAATCTCATTTAGCTGAAAAAACTATGCATACTACTGCGAAACAAGCTGCAAAAATTGCTAAATTAGCAGACGTAAAACATTTATTACTAGGACATTATTCAACTCGATATGGAAATATTGAATTATTCAGAACAGAAGCTAATGAAATTTTTGAAAACGTATTACTTGCAGATGATGGATTGGAATTTGAATTTTAAGATATATTACACAGAGATTCACAAAAATTGACAGAGAAACACAAAAATTAAAACAAAAGTGTTGTATTAAGAATATTTAACCCAAAACAATAAACAATAAACAATAAACAATAAACAATAAACAATAAACAATAAACAATAAACAATAAACAATAAACAATAAACCATTAACCTAAAACCCTTCACCTTTTACCTATAAAAAATGAAAGATTTATCCGATTATAGAAAATCATACGAAAAGAGCGAGTTATTAGAAAACACCATTCCTGATGATGCGATTCAATTGTTTCATAACTGGTTTTATGAAGCGGAAGAACAAGAAAATGGAGAAGTTAATGCGATGACGGTTTCTTCTATAGGTGTGGATGGTTTTCCAAAAAGTAGGGTAGTACTACTAAAAAAATTCAATGAAGAAGGTTTTATATTTTACACCAATTATAATTCAGAAAAAGGAAAAGCCATTTTACAACATCCAAATGTTTGTATTTCTTTCTTTTGGCCGATATTAGAACGCCAAGTAATCATTAAAGGAATAGCTGAAAAAACAACGGCACAAGTTTCAGATACTTATTTTGATTCTCGTCCAGAAGGCAGTAAGTTGGGAGCAATTGTTTCGAATCAAAGTGAAGTAATTCCATCAAGAACTTTTTTAGATGAAAAATTAAAAAACTTAGAAACAGAAGTTTCAGGTTCTGAAATAAAACGACCAGAAAATTGGGGTGGATTTTTAGTAAAACCTGTAGAAGTAGAATTTTGGCAAGGAAGAGCCAATCGTTTACACGATAGAATTCGTTATAAATTAGAAGCTGATTTCAGTTGGAAAATAGATCGTTTATCGCCTTAATAATACTTATTCGGATTCGTCATTTTCGTCATCTTCAGTAACTGCGTCCAATTCGTCTTCGTCACTTACCAATTCAAAAAAGCTAAAAGTGGTTCCTCCATAGGTTCTTGCAAACGAAAAATTATCCAAATGTTCTAATTTCGCATCTTTAGAATGTTCAATAATTAGCATGCCTTCTTCGTCTAAAATATCATTTTCAAAAATCAAAACGGGAATTTTTTCAAAATCTTTTTGATCTATATGGTAAGGTGGGTCTGCAAAAATAATGTCGTAACTTCCTTTGTGTTTTTGTAAAAATGCAAAAACATCACTTTTAATAGGCGTGATATCAAAGTCAAATTCAGTAGCGATTTTTCGTATGTAATTTACACAACCCATATCTGCATCTACTGCTACAAGCGGCGTGGCACCACGAGAAGCAAATTCATAAGCAATATTACCTGTGCCAGAAAACAAGTCCAATATTTTTAATTCTCCAAAATTAAAATGGTTATTTAAAATATTAAATAAAGCTTCTTTGGCCATATCGGTAGTAGGACGAACGGGCAAATTCTTTGGTGCTTGTAATCGTCTACCTTTATATTTTCCTGATATTATTCTCATGAGTGAAATAAAATAAAATGCTTTAATAGGTCGCTTTCAGGAACATCTAAAACGGATTTTAAATGAGAAACATCTAATAAACTACAGTTTCTTATATATTTATATGCAATTTTAAACGCATCACTTTCTTCTGAAATATCGCCTAAAAACTGAACAGGAATTGTTTCAGGATTTAGTTGTAATTGCTCGTAAGTGAACAATAAAAAATAAATAAAATCTTCTAACGAGTTATAAGTAAAGGTATTAAACAATAACAAATTTGTGTTTTTGGTTACCGTAATTTCAAATCTATCGTGTTGAAAATGTACCCAAACTTGTTTAGTATCCTTGTTTTTAGAAAAATCTAATGCTTTTTTTACAAAAATGGAGTTGCAATTTTTATAATCAAACGTATCGTAATGGTCTAATAAATAATTGTTTATATTCGTGTACGGAATAAAAACATTATTTAAATCGTACGTATCTAAATAATCAAAAGCAAAATAATCGGTTTCAAAAACTTTCGAATTGTATTGTAAATAACTTCCTAAATAATTGGGGTCAAACAAAGAAGAAGGTACCAAGGTGTTTAAATTAGAATTGTGCAACACCACAACATCATCATATTTATCATCTAAAATAGGATTCTCTACAAATATTTTCCACAATTCTTCTTCTAAAACATTGTTTTTGTTAATAGAATACGATTTGTAAGTAACTATTTTATTCGAAATCAAATCAATAACACAAAAAGAAAGGTCACTATATGACACCTCAAAGCAAAGCTTTTTATATGTTTTTTGAGTAATATCCTGATTCATATTTTTTATTTGAAATACAAATTTACATTTTTTACGAGAATTAAAAACCCTCAAATGAAATTATATTTAAAATCCTTGCTATATTTGAAGTTCGTAAACTAAAAATGAATGTCGCCAACGCAATTTTATAAAATTTTAATAGATCATTTTCCTTTTCAGCCCACTGCAAATCAGGATATTTTCTTCCAAAAAATGGCGGCGTTTGTGCTTCATTCTAATGATGCGCTTTTTGTTTTAAAAGGTTATGCCGGAACGGGTAAAACTACCGTGATTTCAACTTTAGTAAATCAATTACAAACAGCCAATAAAAAATCGGTGATGCTGGCGCCGACAGGTAGAGCGGCTAAAGTGATGTCAGCCTATTCTGAAAAACCCGCTTTTACCATTCATAAACGTATTTATTTTCCTAAAAAGAATAAAAATGGCGGTTTAGGTTTTGTGATGCAAGCCAATAAATTTAAAGATACGATATTTATTGTTGATGAAGCCTCAATGATTTCGGATCAATCAAACGAAACGAGTTTGTATGAAAATGGTTCTTTGTTAGACGATTTATTGTTTTATGTAGATGCAGGGCAAAATTGTAAGCTTATTTTAGTCGGTGATACGGCTCAGTTACCACCGGTGAATTCAGATATTAGTCCGGCTTTGGATATTCATTCTTTACAAGTGAATTACGATAAAGAAATTATCCATATTGAATTAGATGAAGTAATGCGTCAAGCCGAAAATTCAGGAATATTAAGCAATGCTACCGAATTACGAGCGCTTTTAAAATCGCATTTTATTGATGATTTCAAGTTTAATTTAAAGTCGTTTAAAGACATTATTCGATTGGATGATGGATTTGATATAGAAGACGCCATTCACCAATCGTATCGAAATTATAGTACGGAAGATACAGCATTCATCGTGCGTTCTAATAAACGTGCTAATCAGTACAACCAGCAAATTAGACAACGTATTTTAGATAAAGAAAGTGATTTATCGGCTGGCGATTTGTTAATGGTATTAAAAAACAACTATTTTTGGCTAAATGAAACTTCACAAGCTGGTTTTATTGCCAATGGCGATATTGTTGAAGTCTTAAAAATAAGAAATATTCAGGAATTATATGGTTTTAAATTTGCCAATGTTACCATCCGAATGATTGATTATCCGAATGAAGCACCATTTGAAACCGTATTGCTTTTAAATACCATTGAAAGTGAAGCGGCATCGCTAACGTATGAAGAATCGAATTTATTGTATCAAGAAGTTTCTAAAGATTATGAAGACGAAATTCACAAATACAAGAAACTTTTAAAAGTAAAAAGCAATCCGTATTTTAATGCTTTACAGGTAAAATTTTCCTATGCCATTACGTGTCATAAATCGCAAGGAGGGCAGTGGAGTAGTGTGTTTGTAGAAAAACCCTATTTGCCCAATGGTGTGGATAGAGATTATATTCGTTGGCTGTACACGGCAATAACAAGAGCTAAAGAAAAGTTGTATTTAATTGGGTTTAAAGATGAAAATTTTGAGTAATTTTGAAAACACATAGAAACATAGATAAATTTTTAAATATATATTTGGTGTTTAACGTTAATTTTAGAAATAAAACTAAACCTTTAACCCAAAACCTTTAACCCATTTACAATGAAAATAATTGCTGTCATCCCTGCGCGTTATGCTTCTACACGATTTCCTGCTAAATTAATGCAAGATTTAGGTGGAAAAACGGTTATTTTAAGAACATATGAAGCAGCTGTGGCTACTAATTTGTTTGACGATGTATTTGTGGTAACCGATTCAGATTTAATTTATAACGAAATTATTTCGCATAATGGAAAGGCAATAATGAGCATAAAAGAACACGAAAGTGGTAGCGACCGAATTGCTGAAGCTGTTGAATATATTGATGCAGACATTATTATAAATGTGCAAGGTGACGAACCATTTATCAATAAACCACCATTAGAACAAATTATTGAAGCCTTCAAACAAGATACAGCTAAGAAAATAGATTTAGCTTCGTTGATGTTTGAAATTAAAGATAAATCAGAAATTGAAAACCCAAATAATGTAAAGGTTATAACAGATCAAGACGGATTTGCTTTGTATTTTTCGCGTTCGGTAATTCCGTTTCCACGTGAGGAAAATGTGGGTGTACGATATATGAAGCATATTGGCATTTATGCATTTAGAAAACAAGCGTTATTAGACTTTGCTAAATTACCGATGTTGTCTTTAGAAGCCTCAGAAAAACTAGAACAATTACGTTATTTGGAATACGGAAAACGCATTAAAATGATTGAAACGTCTCACGGAAGTATAGGAATTGACACACCTGAAGATTTAGAAAAAGCGAGACGTTTAGTATAATATTCTGCCAGTTTCAAAAAAATTTCAACACAGATTACACAAATTACCACAAATTTAATCCGTGTTAATCCTAAAATCCGTGGCTAAGAATTTCAACACAGATTACACAAATTTTCACAAATTTATTCGTGCTAATTTGTGAAATTTGTGTCAAATAAATTAAATTATTTCACCACAATCTCAGCTTCCTTTTTAACAATAATTTCTGGTTTGCCTTTATACATTATTACGGTTCCCGTAATGCAAATGGTTTTTGAATCTAACGTCAGTGGATCGTAAGAAAATGCTTCTCTGTCTAATTTAAAAACTACTACAGAAAACGCATTGTCTGGAAAAGGTTTTCCAAAATTCAACAGTGCATTTCCGCCTTTTGTTTCATAAACACTGGTTACCTTTTCGCAAATTGTTATTGTTTTTCCTTCAAAAGAAGCTATATTTTCTAAAGTAGGTGTGCTTTCTTGAGCAGCAACCAATAGCGTTCCGAATAAAAATAAAACTAAAAATACTTTTTTCATATCTATAAATTAATTGCTTTTAGTAGCTAATTTATAATTTTCACTTACTTCGTTCCAGTTAATCACGTTCCAAATAGAGGTTAAATAATCGGCACGCTTGTTTTGGTATTTTAAATAATACGCGTGTTCCCAAACATCAATTCCTAAAATAGGTGTGCCTTTGGTTTCTGCAACATCCATTAACGGATTGTCTTGATTAGGCGTAGAAGACACCACCAATTTATTGTTTTTATCAACAGAAAGCCAAGCCCATCCTGAACCAAAACGAGAAGTAGCAGCTGCATTAATTTTTTCTTTTAAAGCATCTAAACTTCCAAACGTGTCAGTAATAGCTTTTTCTAATTCTGTAGATGGTTTCGTGTTTTTTATTGGTGTTAGTAGTGACCAAAATAATTCGTGATTATAATGTCCGCCTGCATTGTTTCTAATGGCAGGACTCAACTTTGATACATTCGAGAAAATCTCTGTGATTGACATTTTAGCGGCTCCAGTACCTATAATAGCAGCATTTAAATTTTTTACATACGCCGCGTGGTGCTTGCTGTAATGAATTTCCATAGTTTGCGCATCTATGAAAGGTTCTAAATCCGTATAAGCAAACGGTAACGGTTTTTGAGAAAACTGCGCCGAAACAGAAATAGTAAGCAAAAGTAAAACGGATAAAATTTGATATTTTTTCATAATTATGATTTTTGAGTTGTAAAACTTGTTGTAGCAAAGTTAGTTGTTTTTTGTAAAGTATTTTAGAATTTAAATGGTTAGTTATTACATAATTATATGAATTAATAATACAATCTAAAATCTAATACTTTACAAAGGGCATAATTTTTTTCAAAAAGCGTTTCAACTACTTCGTCTATATTTTCGTTGTCTTGAAAGAGTTTAAAAAATTCTAAATCTAAGTTGTAGCTTTTTAAATTGGTGTATTTTGCACCATATCCAGAAATGGCTTTTGCACCTGTTACATCTAAGAAAAACTGAGCTTCATCGTTAGTTAATTCAAGCGTTTTGGTATTGGCAAAATGAATAATTTTTCCTTTCATTTTTCCTTCAAAAAGTTCGGCAATTTCATCTAAACTATAATAATAGTCGTATATGCAAATGGTATTGTCTTCGCCTTCCATTACCAAATAAATAATTTCATAATTCGTGAAATTATGGTCGTCGTAGAGTAGTGCCGACAAACTTTCTTCTAACCCTTCAATTGTATCGCAAGCTTTATAAATAGACGCTATTTCGTAATTCAAAGCCAAGCGTTCTAATTGGTACTGAATATCGGTAACAGTAACCTTTTCGATATCAGAAACGGCTTCTAAACAAAAAATAAATTGATTATCTTGCATATTAATTACTCTTCGTTATCAAAATACCCTTTATTTTTTACTTTGGCTGAAAAGAAGTTTAAAAACAATACCACAAACGATAAAAAGAACATAGCTTGAATACTAACTAAAGCTTTTGCATAAGGTGTTACGGGATAAAAATCGCCATATCCTACAGAGTTTGCCGTAATTATGCTAAAATAAACGGCATCAAACCAATGTGTAAAAGGTTTGTTCATATTATCTCCCAAAGTATACAATACAGCAAATGCAAAAACAATTTCTAAATAATTTAAAAACAACAATAACATCGAACGTTTATAGGACTTTGGACGCGAAAGCATATCTGAAGCGAAAATTAATGTAGGTATATATAAAATGGTTTCTAAAAGCAGGTATACCATTATATAAATTAAAATATTTTGATCTTGTAAGTTATTTTTTAAGATGTAAATTGGAAATAATAATTTTAAAATGATGTAAGTATCCATTGCAATATCCTGATACTCATAGTTTTTTCTAGAAAATAAATACTTAATGTACACACCAGGAAAAATTAGTTGTGAAATTGATAAAAACAATCTAAATATTTTTTCAATGCCGTTATCCTCTTGATGGTCATTATTCCAAATGGATTGGATATTTACTATGCGCTTTCGAATGGGATTTACTTTTAAAAGCGGCTTGTCTGTTTTGGTAATATTTCCCAATAATAGTTTTCTTAAAAAATGTTTCATATTGTATGGGTTGAAATTTTATATACTTTTAATTATAATTACATCATTATATTTTTCAATATTCTTTAGCACTTTTGTTTCGTATAAATCCGAATCAAAATGCGACAGATATGCTTCTGTTTTTGAAAGATTACTATTATTTAAATGCATCGTATTAAATAAGATATATCCTTTTTTATTAAGTAATTGTTTACAATTAGAAATAAAGCTTTCTTGAAATAAAAACTCAGGCATTTCGGTATCTTTAAAAATATCAATAATAATTAAATCGTATTGGTTTTTATCTGTTTGAACAAATTTTTCGGCATCAGCAATAACACATTTAAAGTTAGGAATTTCATCTAAATTAAAATACGAATTTGCGATTTGAATAATCTCTGCGTCAAGTTCTACACCTGTAATTTTTTTGGAAAACGAAAAATCAGTAACCAACGTTTGCACAACGCTTCCGCCAGCCACGCCTAAAATTAATACAGATTCCATTCTATTAATTTCAGCTGCACCAATATCTAAAAGTCCTTTTTTTAAAATTGCTTGTAAACTTCCGAAAGAATAATTCGTGTTTGTGGTGTTTAATAGCGTTTTTCCGTTGTATATAGTTACTTCAATTGATTTGCTAATCGTTGAAGTTTCCTTATAAATTGTGATAGGATAGAAGTAGCTAAGTATTTTTTTAAACATCATCATATAAATTACGTAAATATACTTTATTTTTGCTTTTTCTCAAAATGTAAAAGAATGAAACATTCTCTATATAGACTACTGTTTTTTAAAATAATGGGCTGGAAAGTCAAGGGTGATTTTGATGCCTCTATAAAAAAATGTGTACTAATTGTAGTACCTCACACCAGTTGGTTTGATTTTTTTATTGGTGTTTTTTTTAGAGGAACCTATCCTGTAGAAATTAATTTTTTAGCCAAACAAGAATTGTTTCGTTTTCCGTTAGGCGGCTATTTAAAATGGATGGGTGGCATTCCACTTAATAGAAATAAGACAGAAAATAAGGTAGAAGCCATTGCAAAAATATTCGACACAAAAGATATTTTGCGTTTGTCGTTGTCTCCAGAAGGCACCAGAAAAAAGGTAACACAATGGAAATCTGGTTATTATTATATCGCTCAAAAAGCAAATGTTCCGATAATTCCTATTGCATTTGATTATGAAAACAAACAAGTTGTTATTTTTGATGCGTTCACAATAACTAACGATTATGAAAAAGATTCATTTTACTTAGAATCTTTATATACCAATATTAAAGGAAAAGTACCAGCTTTTAGTTATACCCATTAAGGCGTGTAATTCTTAAACGTACCATCGGTATAAAACACTACAATTCGTTCTATTTTTGAATCCGAATGTATTGGTTTAACTTCGGTTTCAATTTTTGGCGTATTTGATTTTTTTTCAGGAAGAGTTTCAAATATGGAAGTTTTTTGAGAAAACAAATCGTTTACTTGTTCTGTTTTTTCTTCGGAAGAAACCGCTATTTTTTCATTAGAACCCATTTCTCCTTTTGGAAAACTTCCTTTTCCATTTAGCAACCACAATAATTCAACTTCAGGAAAATTTTCAATTACTTTTAATATAAAATCTAAACTCGGTTTGTTTCTACCAGAAAGTAGGTGAGAGATACTTGATCTTTGCACATTTATTTTATCTGCAAAAAGAGAGGCTGTTAAACCATAATATTCAAAAATGGTTTCTAATCGTTTTACGAAGTGGTCTGTATTTATCATCCGAATTAAAATAAAAAAATTGTTTACAAATGTAACATATTTTTATTAAAATATAGTGATATACCGTTAATTTAAGCATAAATAATGATTAATTATACAAATATATAGTTTATATAATATTATTTAAGTAACTGAAATTAAGTAATTTAGTTTAATGTTATAAAATATGTTTACACTTGTAAAATTTTACTCTATAATTGTCACTAATTTTGTTTCCATTTTATCATTTTCATTGTTTACAAATGTAAAATGAAATATATTTACATTTGTAATATGAAAGATAATTTACAATTAGCAACCAAATATCTGTACGAATCGATTCGAGGAAGATACGTTACAGCTAATCATTTAGATTCTTTTTTAGAAACCTTACCTTATGTATTTAAAATTTCAACCGTTGGGTTTTCTGTAAAACAGCAGCCAATAAAAGCAATTCAATTTGGAGAAGGAAAGCTTAAGATTTTGATTTGGTCGCAAATGCACGGTAATGAAAGTACTACAACAAAAGGTCTGATAGATTATTTAAACTTTTTACATCATAACGAAAATGAGTTTGAAAGCCTTTCAAAATTAGTTTCTTTTTATATTATACCTGTATTAAATCCAGACGGCGCAGCAGCTTATACAAGAGAAAACGCCAATAGCGTAGATTTAAACAGAGATGCTTTTGATTGCACACAACCAGAAAGTAAGGTATTGCGAACAGTTTTAGAAACTTTTACTCCTGATTATTGTTTTAATCTACACGACCAACGCACTATTTTTGGATTAGTTGAGAGTCAGAAACCTGCAACGATGTCGTTTCTAACGGCATCATTTAACGAAGCACGTACATTTAATTCGGTTCGAGAAGAAGCTGCCGCTGTAATTGTAGGTATAAATAACGAATTACAGAAATATATTCCCAATCAAGTAGGGCGATTTGATGATTCTTTTAATATCAATTGTACTGGAGATTATTTTACAAATAGGGGATATCCTACTATTTTATTTGAAGCTGGACATTATGCGAATGATTATAATAGAGACGAGGTAAGAAAATTTGTTTTTATCGCTTTAAAAGCAGCAATTTCATTTATTAACGAAAACGATATAGTTAGCAACGATTTGGGGAATTATTTGAATATTTATCAAAATAATAAATGTTTTTATGATTTTATTTTTAAAAATGTAAAAATTAATGATAATAATGTAGAAAAAAATATTAAATTTGCAGTTCAATATAAGGAAGTTTTAACGGAAGGAAAAATAGAATTTATTCCTGAAATTATTCAGATTGAAAATTTAGACACTTTTTTCGCACATCAAACCATTGATTTTGAAAATAAATTGTATGAATTTGAAAATCGAAACTTTCCTAAAATTGGCGACATTATAAAAGTTTAGTATATAAAAGATAAAAACAGATTGATTATGAGTAAGTTTAGATTAGATGAAGTAGATCACCAGATTTTAGATATGTTAATTGACAACACTAGAATCCCTTTTACAGATATTGCTAAAAAATTATTAATATCTGCTGGTACGGTGCACGTTAGAGTAAAAAAGATGGAAGATGCTGGAATTATTCAAGGTTCTTCATTAACTTTAGATTACGAGAAATTAGGGTATTCATTCATTGCTTATGTAGGTATCTTTTTAAATAGTACTTCGCAAACGAAATTTGTTTTAGAGCGTATTAATGAAATTCCGTTTGTAACAGTAGCTTCTGTAACTACTGGGAAATTCAATATTTTCTGTAAAATTAGAGCAAAAGATACTGCAAATGCAAAAGACATTATCTTCCAAATTGATGATATTGATGGGGTTTACAGAACTGAAACTATGATTTCATTAGAAGAAAGCATTAACGACAAAAAACGTTTGATGCATACGATTTTTAAAGAAATGTAATAGTTATAATTATAAAAAAAATCCCGTTTAATTACTAAACGGGATTTTTTTATGCTTTTATTTTCTATTCTTCATCGTCATCATCATCTGAATCTGATTTTATTTTATTTCCATCGGCATCTTCTTCATCATCTAATTCAATTTTTTCTTCCTCTTCCTCATCCTCGTCATCTTCAATACCTAAATCTTTAATTGCATCTATGCTTACTTCAGGCGTAATAAAATCTTCCTCTTCATCAAAATTTTCAATTCTGTCGGCTAATTTCATGCTAACTTTTACTAAATAAATAGTGTCTTCTGTTTTTACTTCAACAGCTTCAATAGTCTCATTTTTAGCATTTTTGAATCGAATAATATCCGAATCATCATATCCATCAGGAAATTTTTCAACCAATAGATTTAAAATCTCGTTTGTTAATTTTGCGTACTCTACAATTACTCTCTTCATTTCTTGTTTGCCTTAATCAATTTTAATTGTCAAATTTAGTATTCTAATTTTAAAATTTAAATTTTTTTAAAACTTTTTTTTTTCTTATTACCAACCTAAGATGTAAGCAAAGATTAGAGGTGTCACTATAGTTGCATCCGATTCTACAATAAATTTTGGTGTATCAACATCTAATTTACCCCAAGTGATTTTTTCATTTGGAACCGCTCCAGAATACGATCCATAACTTGTAGTTGAATCTGAAATCTGACAGAAATAACTCCAAAATGGCACATCATGCATTTCCATGTCTTGATATAACATTGGTACAACACAAATAGGGAAATCTCCTGCAATTCCTCCACCAACTTGGAAAAATCCAATTCCTTTACCTGCGCAATTTTTTGGATACCAATCTGCCAACCACATCATGTATTCGATACCGCTTTTAGTAGTTGATGCTTTAAATTCCCCTTTGATGCAGTAAGATGCGAAAATGTTACCCATAGTACTATCTTCCCAACCTGGAACCACAATAGGTAAGTTCTTTTCTGCAGCGGCAACCATCCAAGAATCTTTAGGATCGATTTCGTAATATTGCTCTAATACTCCGGAATTAATCATTTGGTACATAAATTCGTGCGGAAAATATCTTTCGTTGTTTTTATCTGCTTTGTTCCAAATATCAAATAAATGTTGTTGCAAACGACGAAATGCTTCTTCTTCAGGAATACATGTATCTGTAACTCTGTTGAAATGATTGTCTAATAACTCTCTTTCTTCTTCTGGAGATAAATCTCTATAATTTGGTACTCTTTTGTATGAATTGTGTGCCACTAAATTCATAATATCTTCTTCTAAATTGGCACCTGTACAAGAAATAATATGAATTTTATCTTGACGAATCATTTCTGCTAATGATTTTCCTAGCTCAGCGGTACTCATTGCCCCAGCTAACGTTACCATCATTTTTCCATTGTCTAACAAATGGGTTTCATATCCTTTAGCTGCATCTACTAAAGCAGCCGCATTAAAATGTAAATAATGTTTTTCTACAAACTGACTAATTGGTCCTTTACTCATGGGGTTTATTTATTATCGTTTTTGTTTTTGTTGTATCCTAAAATTTCCAAGACTTGTTCGGCATTTTGTTGTTCAGAAAATACTTCAGTAGCAAAAATTCCGTTTTTGTCTTTATCAATTAATATGTGTTTGGGTTGTGGTAAAATACAATGACTTAAACCGCCATAACCGCCAATGCTTTCTTGGTAAGCACCTGTATTGAAAAAGCCAATATATAAAGGTTTTTCTTTATTATACTTTGGTAAATACACGGCATTCATATGTTGTTCTGAATTGTAATAATCGTCTCCATCGCACGTTAATCCACCTAAAAGCACCCTTTCATAAATGTCATTCCAGCGATTTACAGCTAGCATGACAAATCGTTTGTTAATTGCCCATGTATCGGGTAGGGTAGTAATAAATGAAGAATCAATCATGTTCCAGTTTTCTCTATCATTTTGTTTCTTTTGATATAAAACTTGATATAAAGCACCACCTGCTTCACCAACTGTAAATGAACCAAATTCTGTAAAAATATGTGGTACATCAACTTCTGCATCATCACATGCTATTTTTATTTGGTTCAATATTTCATCAACCATATATTGATAATCATATTCAAAAGCTAATGAATTTTTAATAGGAAAACCACCACCAATATTTAAACTATCCAAAGATGGACATTCTTTTTTTAGTGCAATATAAACTTTCAAACACTTTACCAATTCGTTCCAGTAATAAGCCGTGTCATTAATACCGGCATTAATGAAAAAGTGAAGCATTTTAAGTTCTACTTTTTTATTTTCAGCAATTTGTTTTCTATAAAAAGGTAAAATGTCTTTATATCCGATACCTAAACGTGACGTATAAAATTCGAATTTAGGTTCTTCCTCGGCTGCAATTCTAATTCCAATTTTAAATTTTCCATCAATTTGGTCTTGAAGTAAATCTAATTCCTCAAAATTATCAATGACAGGGATAGTATTTTTATGTCCATTATTAATTAAACGAGCAATATTAGTTACATATTGATCACGTTTAAAACCATTACAAACGATAAATGAATTTTTATTGATTTTGCCTTGTTCCATAAGGTTTTCTACAATATTTATATCAAAAGCGGAAGACGTTTCAATATGAATATTGTTTTTTAGAGCTTCATTTAAAATAAATTCAAAATGAGAACTTTTTGTACAATAGCAATAAAAATATTTGGCTTCATAGCCATGCTTTTCCATAGCATTTCTGAACCACATTTTAGCTCTATTAATGTTTTGCGAGATTTTTGGTAAATAGGTAAATTTCAATGGCGTACCATATTGTTCTACTAATTTCATCAAATCAATACCGTGAAAATGCAAATTATCTTTATTCAAAGTAAATTCTTCCTGTGGAAAATAGAAAGTTTGATTGATAAGGTCGGAATATTTTGTATTCATTTGACTATTACTAATTTAATTAATTGAAATACGTGCCATTTTTGTTGAGCAAAAGTAAAAATAATATTACTAAAAACAGAAGTAAAGTAAAAAAAAATTAATTCTTCAAATAATCTTCAAATGCCAGTAAAATCAATGATTCATCAACTTTTTGATTGATTTTACTTTCTCCAATTTTGTTTAATAATGTAAATTGTATGTTTCCAAACTCATTTTTTTTGTCGAAAATCAATAAATCTAATATATTTTGGATGTCAGAATCATTAAAAGATATTTTTTCAAAAACATCAGTAATAATATATTTTATCTCAGCATAACTATCTTTAGATATAAATTCTAACTTGTAGGACAAGTAACTTTCTAATATCATACCAATAGCAATAGCTTCGCCATGAAGCAATTGTTTTTTATCTTCGGATTCTAAGAAATAACTTTCAATAGCATGCCCTAATGTGTGCCCAAAATTTAATGCTTTTCTAATGCCGTTTTCTTTTAAATCCTGAGAAACAATTTTGTTTTTTATTTCAATTGATTGTTTTATTAAAATATCTAAATCATCTGTATTTAAGTTATTTAGATGTTTTAATTTGTCCCAATACGTTTTGTCATAAATTAATCCGTGTTTTAGCATTTCAGCCAATCCTGAACGCATTTGATTTGTTGGTAAAGTTTCTAAAAATTTAGAAATAACAATAACCGATTTAGGTTCGTTAATTACCCCAATTTGATTTTTTAAACTGCCTAAATCCACACCCGTTTTTCCGCCAATAGAAGCATCGACCATAGCTAAAAGAGTAGTTGGAATATTAATAAAATCAATACATCTTTTATATGTACTTGCTACAAAACCGCCAATATCTGTAATAACCCCTCCGCCTAAATTAATCATAATGCTTTTTCTATCCGCATCTAATTCAATTAAAGTATGCCATAAATCAATACACGTGTATATGTTTTTGTTTTCTTCACCAGGTTCAATTTCAATGATTTCAATTTCAATTTCGGTTGGTAAATTCGCAAGAAAATAAGGTAAACAATGTTCATTCGTATTTTCGTCTACTAACACAAAAATTTTAGAATAGGTTTCTATTTTTAGTAAATTTTCTAAATACACAAAACTTGCATCATTAAAATAAATAGTGTAATTATCAGATTGAATAGGTGTCATTGTACAGTTTATAAATTCTTCACAAAATAAATTAAAAAATATGAGAAATCATTCGTTCAATAAGTATATTTGCAATCCTTAATATGAATTCAATACTAATGGATAAAATATTTAACAATACAGAAAAAGCATTTTCGCTTAAATCTAACTCTGAATTAAACAGAGCGCACTTTTTATTTCAAATGATTGGGAAACCGGCATTAGTAAAAATAGGCACCTCATTAACAAATTTTGCTTTAAAATTTCATTTACCCGTTGAAGGTATTATACGAAAAACCGTATTTGATCATTTTTGTGGTGGCGTTAGCGAACAAGATTGTTTGCAAGTGGTGGCAAAAATGTACACGAAAGGCGTTTCTTCTGTATTAGATTATTCTGTAGAGGGTAAAGAAGAGGAAGCACAGTTTGACGCTTGTTTGAAAATGACGTTAAAAACAATTGATTTTGCGAAAGAAAACAAAGCCATTCCTTTTGCTGTTTTTAAACCAACCGGATTGGGAAGAATTGACTTGTATGAAAAAGTAGGAGAAAAAGCAACATTAAGTATTGCGGAGCAAGATGAATGGAATAGAGTAGTGGCACGATTTGAAAAAATTTGTCAATACGCCTATGATAGCGACGTTCAAATATTAATTGACGGTGAAGAAACCTGGATGCAAGATGCGGCAGATGAAGTAGTGGAGCGTATGATGAAAAAATTTAATACCAAAAAAGCTATTATTTTCAATACCTTACAATTATACAGATGGGATAGAGTGCCTTATTTAAAAGCCCTGCATTTAAGAGCGAAAGAAAAAGGTTTTCATATTGGTATGAAATTAGTTCGTGGTGCGTATATGGAAAAAGAAGCCAAACGTGCGGAAGAAAAAGGGTATAAAAACCCAATTTGCGAAACCAAACAAGCTACTGACATTAATTTTAATGATGGATTAAACTATATGTTAGATAATATTAATGAAATGGCAGTTTTTGCTGGAACACATAATGAAGAAAGTTCTTATTTACTAATGAATTTAATGCAGAAAAAAGGCATTTCAAATGACGATTCTCGCATTTGGTTTGGTCAATTATATGGCATGAGTGATAACATAAGTTATAATTTAGCAGCCAATAATTATAATGTTGCGAAGTACTTACCATTTGGACCTGTTAGAGACGTAATGCCTTATTTAATAAGGCGTGCACAAGAAAATACGTCTGTTGCAGGGCAAACGGGAAGGGAACTAACTTTGATAATTTCGGAACGAAATAGAAGAAAATTGAAATAAATAACGATTAGTTTTATTAACATGAATATGAAAAATACAAGAATTTGTAAATAGTCCACTGTAAAATAGTATTTTCATGATTTATTTTTATTTTTTTATATGTAAATAGGTAGATTAAAAAATAAATTTTTATATTTGTCAATTAATAAACCTTAAATAAATAATTATGATGAAAAAATTACTTTCTATTGGCGTTTTGTTTTCTACGTTAATTGGTACTTCTCAAACTTTATTAAGAGAAGATTTCGAAGGTTCAACTTTTCCTCCAACAGGATGGACAGTTGAAAATACACACCCTACTGCTGCATACAATTGGTCTAGAAGCGTAGGTTATCCTACTGCTACAGGAAATGGTTCTGCTATTGTAAACTGGGTTGCTGCAGCACAAAATGAAAAATTAATTTCACCATCTTTTAGTACTGTTGGTTTGACTAGTTGTTATGTAAATTTTACTGCTATTGTTGGTTATGAATATATGGTAACTATACCTGCCGGTGATTTAAGATGTCAAGTTTCTACTAATAATGGTGTGACTTGGACAACTATTTGGGTTGAAGAAAACGAAGGAGCTTACGAAGATTATGAACCAATTTACAAAAACATTCAATTAGGAGCGGCTTATCTTGGTCAGGCAAATGTAAAAATTAGATTTCAGTATGAAGCTAATGATGCGGATTTAGTTAGAATTGATGATGTAAGTGTAACAGCTTGCCCTGGTGTTGTTGGTGCAAATTCTAGTTTAATGACAGAAACTACTGGAACTTTATCTTGGACTAGTTCAGGTTCATCTTTTGATTTACAATATGGACCTCTTGGATTTACTTTAGGTTCTGGTACCATAGTTACTGGACTTACAACTTCAACTGCAAATATTACTGGACTTACTGCTGGTACTGCTTATTCATTCTATGTGAAATCTAAATGTGGAACTACTACAGCGAATGCATGGGATGGTCCTTATGTTTTTACATCGGTTACTACACAACCTGCAGCTCCAAATTACAACTATGGTTTTGAAAGTCTAAACTTACCACAAGCTGGTTGGTCTACATTTACAGCTACAACTGCTGCAAATACGGCAAGTGGTTCATGGGGAATCGCATCAAATGTTCCTGCTGGTTTTTCGGTTGATGGCGTAAACATTGCTTTAGCTTCTTCTAGCACAAATACAGCTTCAAATTCATGGTTGTTTTCCCGTGGTATTACATTAGCAGCCGGTCAACAGATTACAATTAAATATAGTCATAGACTTAATAGAAGTGCAGGTACTACTTCAGTTAATAATTTAGCCGTTAAAATTGGTTCTGCTGCTAATCCAACAGCTCAAACTACTTTCATTACACCTTCTTTTTCGGTAACAAGTAGTACGGCTTATGTAGAAAACACTCAAACTTATACAGCTTCAACTGCAGGTGTATATTATTTAGGTTTTAATCATACTTGTCCTCAACATTCAGCTACGCAAAGATCAAGCATTTTACTTGATAATGTTACAGTTACATCAGTTTTATCTGTAGATTCATTTTTAACATCAAATTTTAATATTTACCCAAATCCAGTATTTGATATTTTAAAAATTGAAAATACTAATAATTTAAAAATAAATAAAATTGTAATTACAGATATTAATGGAAGAGTTATTCAAGAAAATGTTTCTAATTTTGAAGCAATTGATTTAACTAAATTAACCGCTGGAATATATTTATTATCTCTTGAAACTGAAAACGGTAATTTTACCAAGAAAATATTTAAAGAATAAATTATAATTTTAAAATTAAAAATCCTGAAGAAATTCAGGATTTTTTTATGCAATAAATTTACTGACCACTTCTTCCGATGGCAACATACATTGCTCATTTTTTCCATACCATTTGTATCTGTTTTTGGCAATGATATCGTAAAATATATTTTTGATACTCGTAGGAATAAAATTTAAAAGTAATAATAATTTCACTGATGAAGACAAATGATTTATAATTCTAAAAACCGCTTCTGATTTAATAAAATAGGCATAACCCGGTTCGTATAGTATAATACTGTCTATAGTTTTTTCAATACCTAAATACGTAATTATTTTTTGTCCGGTTTCACTTTGTATGGCTACAAACCTGAATACATCATTTGTATCATTTTTAATAATAAAATTGACTTTATCATTACAATAATTACAAACGCCATCAAAAAGTATGATTTTTTTATCTTGAGGTAATTGGTTTATTTCCATCACTCGTTTGTAAGTAATTGTATTTGACTTCTATATCTTTCAATTAATAACGTCATCATTCGTTTATTTAAACTTGAGGAATTTTTAATATAAATTAAATACTCTTCCACTGAAAATAAGCCAATAATAATTCCCTTTAAAGCATTTCTGAATTTTATATCTTTTTGAATTACGTTTTCAATGTATTTCTCTTTTTTATCAGGTGAGAGTGTGAAAAATAATCCTTTTTGTTTGATGGCATAATTTATAAAGACCTGCAAAAGCAAATCGTTTTGAAACTTTAAAATTGGTCGTAAAGTGCTATTCTGAAACGCTTCTTCAGTTAATGTATCTAAAAAATCAATACCTAATTTTTCAGATTTAATTGCAGATAAAAGCTCATTTCTAGGTATCATAATACTTGTTTTTAAATTACTTATTAATCTATATCTAATAAATTTAATTTTTCTGCTTTAACGTGTTGTACTTCAAATAATTCTAAATCAAAATAAGGAACAGAAGCGATGATATGGTCAAAGATATCTGCCATAATATATTCGTAATTTTCCCATTTTTTATCTTTGCTAAAGCAATAAATCTCTAAAGGAATACCTTTTTCAGTGGGTTGTAAATGTCTGACCAACAAATGCATATCCTTGTTAATTCCAGGATGTGTTTCAATGTATTTTTGAATGTATTTTCGAAACAAACCTAAGTTTGTCATATTTCGACCATTTACGTTTAATGATTTGTCGATATTATTCGCCGTATTAAACTTATCAATATCCATTTTTTTCTTATCAATATAATTCGATACAAACTGAATACGTTTAAACGATTCCAATTCTTCATTCGTAACAAAACGAACCGTAGCACCTTTTATTAAAACGTGTCTTTTGATTCGTCTTCCGTCAGAATTAATCATACCGCGCCAATTTCTAAAACTGTCTGAAATTAAGCTATAAGTTGGAATAGTGGAGGTGGTATTGTCGAAATTTCTGACTTTAACCGTTGCTAAATTAATTTCTTCAACTTCGCCATCAGCGCCGAATTTATCGACAGTTATCCAATCTCCAATGCGAACCATATCGTTCACTGTAACTTGAATACTGGCTACAAAACCTAAAATTGTATCTCTAAAGACTAAAATTATTAACGCCGAAATGGAACCAAATGCGGTTAATAAAGCACTTTTTTTAGTATCAAAAAGCAATAAAATAATAGATAATAAGGCGTAAATCCATAATACAATCATAATTACTTGAATGTAGCTATCTATGGGTTTATCATTATATTTTGGTAATGTTTTTAAATAATCTTTTAAGGAATTAAAGACACTTCGGACAATGTAAAGCGATAAAATAATAATGAAAATTTTTACGCTTTTGCCAAATAAATTTTCCCAATACACAAAATCATCTAAAACAATTGGTATTTTTATACTTATATAATAAAGTGGTACTAAATGCGCAATATATTTAGCGGTTTTGTTGGCAACTAAGAAATCGTCAAATGTTGATTTTGTGTATGTTGCCACAATAGCTAAACCAATTATTAATATTTTTTTAGCCAAATAATCAATAGCATAAGCCAAAACCATTAGTACCAATAAATTAACGAACAAATTTCCGTATAAGGTAAAATCTGCACCGAAATCAAGCTTTTTTAGTACTGGTTCAATTAGATCGAAAACTTTCATATTTGAAAAAAATTATTTTTAATTTTGGAATATGCGAATTTTAAGCACTTTGATTTAAATATTTTTTATCTACCCAAAAAGTACCAAACGGAATAAAAGACGCTAATATAATAATGCTAAAATCTTTTAAATTCCATTTTTTTTCATCTTTCAATAAAAAAGCTAATATTATGTACAAGATAAATAAAACACCGTGAAGCATTCCGAATGGTTTTAGAATTAATTTGTATGTATCAAAATAATTTGGTTTTAGAACCAACATATTAAATATTAAAACTAAAAAAGAAATTCCTTCAAGTATTGCTATTTTTTTAAACCAGTTTAACATAGTGCTATA
>NZ_JBIKJY010000034.1:0-16393 GCF_044360715.1 Flavobacterium sp. | reverse complement strand
GTTTAGCAATAATCATCTAATTTAAGATAATATTAAATAATATTAATGAATTATAATATACATTATGTAAAATAGAATATTTAAGAATACGTTAGTAAGAATTGATTTATTTGTTTAATTTTGATGTGTATTTACTACTCCTATTATGAAGAATACTTTTGCAGAAAACATTGTAGATTTTTTAAAGCTATACGATCCATTTAAAACAGTAGCTTATGGCGACTTGTTAGAAATTGCCTCGCAGAGTGAAATTATCTATTTAGAAAAATCGAAACGATTATTTAAAATTAATGACGAATTGCATCAGAATTTTTATATTGTACATTCTGGAATTATTCATTTGACAAAAATAATTGATGCACAAGAAACTTTAATTTCTAAATGTTATGTAGGTTCTATTTTTGGATTACGTCCGTTTTTTGCAAAAAATAATTATTCTTTAAATTCTATTGCAAATGAAGATGCTGTAGTGTATGCGATTCCTATTGTTTTATTTAAACCACTTTTAGCTAAATATGCTGGTGTAATGGATTACTTTTTAGAGAGTTTCTCTGAACAGACAAAATCAAACGGTGAAAATTATCAAAATTTAAAAGCGATTTCTGAAGCCAGTTCGGAAACAGAATTAACTGATTTTTCTTATTTTCAAGAATTGGATTATGATAAAAATCCACTTGTAATTCCTACTCATACCAGTATTTCGACTGTGGCGAAGAAAATGATGGATGCGAACAAATCCTATGCAATTGTTACGAATAACGCCAGAATAAATGGCTTAATTACGGATGCCGATTTCAGAAAAAAAGTGGCTTTCGGTGCGATTAATTTTGATGCCGATTGCAGCTCAATTATGCAACAAAATGTAGCTATTGTAGAAGAAACCATTTCTGTAGCAGAAGCGCAATTATTGCTTCTAAAAAACGAAACCAGCTATTTATGTGTTACTGAAGATGGTACAGAAAATACGCGTATAAAAGGTATTATTTCGGAACGCGATATTATTAAATCGCAGTCAAATAATCCAGGGGTTTTGATTGATGAAATTCGAAATTCGAAAAATTTTGAGGAACTAAAATACGTGCATTCTAAATATTTGTTTGTAATTCAGAATTCATTCACAAAAAATATTCCTATATTTCATATTAACAATACTGTTGGTGGTGTTTTACACGCGATTATTCAGCAATGTATAAAATTATCAATTGAAAAAATTGGCTCACCTCCTGCTCGTTTTGTTTGGCTATCTTTAGGAAGTCAGGCCAGAAAAGAACAATTGGTTTTAAGTGATCAGGATAATTTAATTGTATTCGAAAATGTTGCAGCAGACAAACACCGTGATGTGAAATTTTACTTTGTTCAATTGGCAAAATTAGTCATATTAAATATGCAGAATTTAGGTTATAAACCTTGTCCTAATGAACATTTAGCCAGCAATATAAAATGGTGTAAATCGTTGTCTGATTTTACGTCAATTTATACGAATTGCATTAAATCTCCAGGTGAAAATATGTCCGACTTTAATGGTATTTTCTTTGATTTTGAATACATTTATGGTGAAACAAAAATTAAGGATTCATTAGAAATTGCCATACATCAGAGTTTAGCCAATAATACTTTATTTTTTGATTATATTGGTAATCAATTACTTAAACTTCCTCCTGCTTTGACTTTTTTCAAAAAATTTGCTGTTGAAGAAAACGGAAAACATAAAGAACTATTTAATTTAAAAGAAAAAGGGTTACAATTTTATATTGATGCGGCACGAATTTTTGCTTTAAGTAATAACTTAAAAGGAATTAACAATACCTATTTACGCTTTAAGCAAATGGCTATAATTGATACCAAAAACGCTGAAAAATACTTGGATTTTGCTGAAAACTACATAAAATTACAAGAATTAAGAGCCCAAGAAGGTATTATAAATGATAATGACGGCGCTTTTATCGACCCAAAAAAACTGTCTAAAATTGATAAAGAGGAAATGAAAAAAGCCTTATTAGAAATTGAAGATGTTACAGATTTAATTAAATCAAAATATAAATTAACCCAATTTTCATAAAATATATGTTATCAAAATTATTTCATAAAGAATATCCTGAATATTGGAAAAAATATACTGAATCTTTTAAAAGTCCAGCTACTAAATTTGTTGTTATTAGTATGGAAACTTCTGGTTTAGATACAGAAAAAGATGTAATTATGTCTATCGCAGCAACATCTATAGTTGAAAACAGAATTATTTTGAAAGACTCTTTTGAAATTTACATTAAGCACACTACTCCATTAGATATTAGTTTAGATAACGAATTTATTACGGTGAGTAAAGTAGAAAAAGTTTCTGAAGAAGTGGCGATTGAAACCTTAATCGAATATCTTGGAAATTCAATATTTATTGGGCATCGAATAGATTTTGATATCGAAATGCTAAACCAAATGTTAAGTCGACTTAAATTAGGAAAACTTAAAAATGAGGCATACGACATTGAAGCTATGTTTAATAAATTATCAGATACCAATGAAAAAAAATATGCAATGGAAGAAATGAGTAAATTTCTAAATATTTCTATCAGTGAAAGAAATTCTGTGGCAGATGACGCCTATTCGATAGCTATTTTATTTTTGAAATTGAAAAGTAAATTGGGAATTAAATAACATCAAGCATCTTATAATAAATAAAAAAGAGGCACTATATTGTGCCTCTTTTATTATATAAAATTGAAGAATTATAACTTTTCGTTTTTAATTTCTTCAACAATTTCAGGGTTTAACAACGTAGAAATGTCTCCGAAATTAGAGAAATCACCTTCAGCAATTTTTCTTAAAATACGTCTCATAATTTTTCCAGAACGAGTTTTTGGTAAACCAGATACAAACTGAATTTTGTCTAATTTTGCAATAGGTCCCACTTGGTCAGAAATAAGTTGATTGATTTCTTTTCTTAAATTATCTTGATTTCTGGTTTCTCCTGTTTCTTTCAAAATAACAAAACCATATAACGCATTTCCTTTAATATCGTGAGGAAAACCTACAATAGCACTTTCTGCTACGGCTGGATGCTCATTTATAGAATCTTCAATAGGAGCGGTTCCTAAATTATGCCCAGAAACAATAATTACATCATCTACTCTACCTGTAATTCGGTAATATCCAACTTCATCGCGTAAAGCACCGTCTCCAGTGAAATATTTACCTGGGAATGCTGTAAAATAGGTTTCTTTATAACGCTGGTGATCGCCCCAAATGGTTCTTGCCATTGACGGCCATGGGAATTTTATACATAGACTACCAGTTACTTGGTTGCCTTCAATTTCGTTTCTTAATTCATCCATTAAAACCGGTTGAATTCCTGGTAAAGGTAAAGATGCATACGTTGGTTTTGTAGGCGTTACGAAAGGAATAGGAGAAATCATAATTCCACCTGTTTCCGTTTGCCACCAAGTGTCTACTAATGGGCATCGCTTCCCTCCTACGTGGTCGTTATACCAATGCCAAGCCTCTTCGTTAATTGGTTCTCCAACAGATCCAATAACTTTTAAAGAACTTAATGGGAATTTTTGAACATAATCTAAATTTTCTTTGGCTAAAGCACGAATGGCAGTTGGAGCCGTGTAAAATTGATTGACTTGATGTTTTTCAATTACTTCCCAAAAACGACTAAAATCTGGATATGAAGGTACGCCTTCGAAAAGTACTGTAGTAGCTCCGTTTAATAACGGACCATATAAAATATAAGAGTGTCCTGTTATCCAACCAATATCAGCGGTACACCAGAACACATCATTTTCTTCGTAATTGAAAACGTTTTTAAAGGTGTATGCAGTATATACCATATAACCCGCAGTGGTATGTAACATTCCTTTAGGTTTTCCAGTAGAACCTGAAGTATATAAAATAAACAACGGATCTTCGGCATCCATAATTTCAGCAAAATTGTTTCCTAAAGCAGCATCTAAAAGTGGTTGTAACCAAATGTCACGACCATCTTTCATATTTACAGCCGTATTTGTTCGTTTAGCTACTAATACTTTTTCTACACAAGGACATTTTTCTAATGCTTCATCTACGATTCCCTTTAAATCAACCGATTTATTACCTCTAAATCCGCCATCAGATGTAATTACCATTTTACATTCAGAATCGTTAATTCTTGCCGCTACAGCTGAAGCTGAAAAACCAGCAAATACTACCGAGTGAATGGCTCCAATTCGCGCGCACGCTAATACAGCAACAGCTAATTCTGGAATCATTGGTAAATAAATACAAACTCTATCGCCTTTTTTTATGCCTTGTTCACGTAATACATTTGCCATTTTAGAAACGCGCTCATATAATTCTTTATATGATATATGTAACGCGGCTTCTTTTGGATCGTTTGGTTCAAAAATTATCGCCGTTTTATCGCCACGTTTGGCTAAATGCCTATCGATACAGTTTTTAGTAATATTTACTTTCGCATTTAAAAACCATTTGAAATTGGCTTCTTGCATATCAACATCAAAAACTTTATCCCATTTTTGATACCAAGTAAAGTTTTCATCAGCAATACGATCCCAAAATTTTCTTGGTTCGCGTACTGATTTTTTGTACATTTTAAAATAATTTTCTAAATCAGTAATTTTATAATAACTCATTATTCGTTTGGTTTTTTGTTTCGTAATGTAAATATAATAAATCTATTCCTACGGAAAAGAAATAATTTGCTAAATAGGTATAGCTAACTTTCGTTCGATATACTTTTATCTAAATGAACCTATTTTTGCTTTTATAAATTCGGTTCTAACTTCGTCAATTATAGCTTCATCATCAATAGTTGATGGGATTTGAATATTTTCACCATCGGCTATACTTCGTAAAAGCTTACGTAAAATTTTACCCGATCTGGTTTTTGGAAGGCGAGGCACAATTACAACGTCTCGCAAAGAAGCTACAGCACCTATTTGCTCTCGAACCAACTGAACTACTTCGTGTTGCAATTGAAAATGTTCAATATTTTCTCCAAGTTTGTTTACCACTAATGCCAAAGGAACTTGCCCTTTTAATTCGTCATTTATTCCAATAACTGCACATTCTGCAACGGAATGATGTGAAGACACAATTTCTTCCATTTCGGCTGTAGAAAGTCGATGACCCGCTACATTAATAACATCATCTACCCTGCCCGTAATGAATATATATCCGTCTTTATCTTTAAATCCGCCATCGCCAGAAAAATAATTACCTGGAAATTTTTCTAAATATCCTTCTTTAAATCGAGCATTTTCATTCCATAAATCCATCATCGTTCCTGGAGGTAATGGTAATTTTATTACAACATATCCTTCTTCGTTTGCAGCCATTTCTTCGCCTTCTTCGTTAAAGATTTGAATATTATAACCCGTAACGGCTTTTCCTGCCGAACCTGGCTTTATAGGTAAAAACTCTACACCCATCATATTAGCAATCATTGGCCAACCGGATTCTGTTTGCCACCAATGGTCAATTGCCGGTACTGGAATATGCGCTTGATACCATTCTAAAGTAGCCACATCACAGCGTTCACCTGCTAAAAACTGGGTTTTTAAACTTGATAAATCGTATTTTTTAATGAAGTCTCCATTTGGATCTTCTTTTTTGATGGCTCTAATTGCAGTTGGCGCTGTAAACATTACATTTACTTTATGCTCTTCAATTACACGCCAAAACGTACTTGCATCTGGAGTACGAATAGGTTTTCCTTCAAAAATGATTGTTGTATTTCTATTTAATAAGGGGCCGTAAACAATATAACTATGTCCTACCACCCAACCCACATCGGAAGCTGCCCAAAAAACTTCATCTGGTTTAGCACCATAAATATGTTCCATTGAGTATTTAAGTGCAGTAGCGTAACCTCCTGTATCTCTGACAATTCCTTTTGGCTTTCCTGTTGTTCCGGACGTGTATAAAATATATAACGGATGAGTCGCTTCTATTGGTACACAAGGTACTTCTTCTGAACCATATACTAAAGCATCATAATCAACATCGTATTTTTTAAATGGTATTCTTGCGCCTAATTTTCTGTTTAAAATAATTACTTTTTTTGGCTTATGCGAGGCTAATGCAATGGCTTCATCTACTAAAGGTTTATAGGCAATTAAGCGGTCTATTTCTATTCCAGAAGATGCTGTAATTACAATTTTTGGTTTGCAATCATCTATTCGTATTGCCAATTCGTGTGGCGCGAAACCACCAAAAACCACGGAATGAATTACTCCTATTCGTGCACAAGCTAACATTGCAAAGGCAGCCTGAGGAATCATTGGCATATAAATAACTGCCGTGTTACCCTTTTTCAAGCCTAAAGACAACATACCGCCTGCTAATTTGGCCACTTCTGTCTTTACTTCATTATATGTATACTTCTTAACAGTTTGGGTTACTGGCGAATCATAAATAATAGCTACATTATCTCCAAATCCATCTTCAATGTGTTTGTCTAATGCTAAATAACAAGCGTTTAATTCTCCATCTGCAAACCAAAGTGGATATTCATTATGATCTTTAGATAAAATTGTAGTTGGTATTTTAAACCATTTTATGGCATTTACTTGTTCTGACCAAAATTTCTCAGGAGATTGAATACTATGGTTATATAATTCTTGATACGTCATTATTTCTGTTAATTTGTTCTGTTTTATCAAAGTAAAAATACTAAATTAAAATACACCAATTGAAATAATGTTGCTAAATAAGTATATATTTATTAATCGCAAAAAAAGACAAAAACTGGTTTTGCCTTTTTATTTTTTATGATTTTAATTAAGTAATTCAAGTACTTGTTCCACTACTTTTTTAATAGAAAAGGGCTTTGTTAAATACGCATCGGCACCTAATGTCATACCTTTTTCAATATCGCTTGCTTTGTTTTTAGCCGATAAAAAGATGACTTTTGTATGCGATAAATTGCTGTCTTTTCTAATATGTTCTAAGGTAGCATAACCATCTACTAGCGGCATCATAACATCTAAAATGATGACATCTGGAAAATTAGACTTTACAATTTCTAACGCTTCTATTCCATCTCGAGCAATAAAAACTTCAAAATCATTTTTCTTAAATGTATATTCTAATGACATTACGATATTGGGTTCGTCATCTACAATTAATATTTTTTTCATATTATATATTTTCAATAGGATTATTTTTTGGTAATGTAAATACAATGCTAGCACCTTTAGCGTTTTGCTCTGCCCATATTTTACCTTTATGATATTCCATAATTTGTTTACAAATCGCTAATCCTAAACCACTTCCAACTGGTTTTTTTATATTTTGATTGGTGGACTGATAAAATTTATCAAAAATAGCAACAAAATCATTTGGATGTATTCCTTTTCCGTTGTCTTGCACGAAAGTATGAATAAAATTATTCTTTTCCTTAATTTGAATCGTAATTAAGCCATTTGTTTCTGGACAAAATTTAATGGCATTGGATACTAAATTGGTAATTACTTGAATAATTCTATCTTCATCATAAAATGCATTCACCACTTGTTTGCTCTCAATATGTATTGCAATGTGTTTGTTTTTAATGAGTTGCTGTAATGATTCTATAGATTTTTCAATCGTTTTTACTAAATTGTTCTTTGTAGGATGAATAATTTGCTTTCCAGTTTCAAATTTTTCTAAATCAAGAATTTTATCAATTAATCGGTTCAATCTATCAGATTCAGAAATAATATTTTGTAAAAACTGTTTTTTTAATTCATCTGGGATTTCATCATCATCGTGTAAAATTTCGCTTGCGGCTCTAATAGCGGTAATTGGCGTTCTTAATTCGTGTGTAACAGTATCCAAAAATTCATCTTTCTGTAGGTCTTTCCTAATTAATGAAGCATTGGCATCTTGAAGTTTAGCCGTAATAATCTTAAGTTCATTAGAGGTTTCAGTCAGTTTTTTGTTGACAATGATATTTTCTTTCGATTCTTCTAAAATTTTTAATACTTCAGGAAGCGAAATTTTTTCTTCTTTTACTACGCTAGAAATTAAAATTCTGGCAGAAGCCGTTCCGATATGACCTGTGAGTAAGTTTTCTGAAAATTTAATTAATCGCGCATCTGCTAATTCTACATCTTGGTCTACGTTGTATTTGATATTAAAAATATTCATGGCTCGTTTGGTACGTTCTTCACCTAAAAATCGAACCAAAACCTTTTCGATATCATTACGATAAGCCGTTCCTTTCCAAATAAATGCATTTTCATGATTGGAACTGTATTTATTTATATCTACAAACATTTCGGCATAATTACGTTCGCGATAATTTCCTTTAAAACTCACAGAAATAGCAAAATAAGTCACCCAATTAAACAATAAACTCCAAAACAAAGCATGCGGAATCGGATCTAAATAATCCAAACCAAATAATTGAAACGGTTTTAGAAGTTCTATATTTAAAAAACCATCTGTAATAAAAGTACTTTCACTATTTGAAGCACCAATGCTATACGGAATTAATAACGTAAATATACAAATAATAAACCCAATTAAAATTCCATAAATAGCGCCTAATCTTGAGCCTCTTCTCCAAAACAAAGCGCCAAAAAATGCAGGAGCCAATTGTGAAATGATTACAAATGCTACTAAACCAATAGAAACTAAATTATAATTTAAACCAAAAAATCTATAAATAAAATACGAAAGAATAATTAGCAAGAAAATACTAATTCTTCGACTATTTAAAATGCTTTTACTACTAATGGTTTCGGCATTTTTTAACTTTCCAAGTAAACTATACGGAATTAAAATATTGTTAGTTACCATTGTTGATAATCCAATAGACGAAACCACTATCATTGAAATGGCAGCAGAAAATCCGCCAAGGAACACCAAAACAGTTAATATTTTATTGTCAAACAATTGAGGAATTAATAAGGAATAGGTATCGGAATTTACTTCTTGTCCATCAAATAAAATATTACCACCCCAAGCAATTGGATATACAAAAATATTGAACAGTAATAAATACAAAGGAAATAACCAAACAGCAGTATTTACGTGACCTTCGCGATTGTTTTCTACTACAGAAACATGAAATTGTCGCGGCAATAAAAAGATGGCAAACATAGAAAGCAGACAAAGTAAAAACCAATTAATGGCTTGAGGTAATCCTCCAATTGTATTTTTTGCTTGAAAATCTTTTAACAAACTGGCTTTTTGATAAATATCATCAAAACCATCAAATACGAAAAAGGTAACATACACCCCAATAATTACAAAAAATACTAATTTTAGTATGCTTTCCATTGCAACGGCAGTTACAATTCCTTTTCTTTTTACCGAAGCATCTGCATAACGCGTCCCATAATAGGAAGCAAATAAAGCCAAAGCAATAGCCACATAAGTAGTAATGTCATCAAAAATATAAGAATTCACAGGTGTGTTTGAAACCACATGAAAGGTTTCTGTGATGGCTTTTAACTGCAAAGAAATATAAGGAATGATACCGGTTAAACATATTACAGTTACAATAGCCCCCAAGAAACGACTATTTCCATAGCGTAATGATATAAAATCGGCAATACTTGCAATTTTATTAACACGGGAAATTCGAATAATTTTTTTAAGAATTAAAATCCAAGATGGCGCAATAATAATGGGTCCTAAGTAAATTGGCAAAAAACTCAATCCATTATCTGCCGCTACTCCAACACTACCATAATACGTCCAGGCAGTACAATAAACGGCTAAAGACAAAGAATAAACATACGGATTGTTTGTCCATTTGCTATCATTGTTTTTTTCTGCCCAATGTGCGATATAAAACAAAATGGCCAAATAAAGGGATAGTATAATAAGTAAAAAAACACTATTCATTGTAACGAATCATTATAACTAATGAAATTAATATAGAAAGCAGCCAAGTAGAAAAAATAAAAATATAACTACTTGGAAATCCAAATATACTTTTAGAAGAATCAAACAATAAAATAATTGGCATATTGAGACAAATGAGTAATACCATCGAAACAATTACTAATTTTTGTTGGTGTCTTTTTTTCATGTTTTGGCATTATTTAAAGTTTTAAAAATACAGATTAATTTGAAATTAGTCAAATATTTAGATGTAATATTTTACAATTAAAAAAACCATCCCTAAAAATAGAGATGGTTTTTAACATTTATTATTAAAATTAAGTAGATCCGATTAGTTATCGTATTCACCTGATAAGCAATATTTACCGAAAGTAAATAATCCATACGCAATAAGCGGACATAATACAAAAGTATATATTATGGCAGGAACTAATTTTTCTCCGCCTTCTTTCCACATACCTAACGCCTGATTGATGAATAAGTAATATACTGCAACAGCACCTATAGCTATCCATACAATCCCTAAAATTCTTTTTATTTTATTCATTTTGTTATGTTTTTAAAGTTATTAATCGTGTGCGTTTTTATCGTTAGATTTTAAATAAATCACTCCGATAATCAAACAAACACCTGCTACAATAATTGGATACCAAAGTCCTTCTAAATACGGTTTGTCAAATGGTAATGCATCACCTGCTTCTTTTGCAATGTCATTTGCTTTCTTCGCATTTAACGCTAAGAAAGTAGCTACTGCTGGTAACAATCCACCAAAGATACCGTTTCCTACGTGGTAAGGTAAACTCATAGAAGTATATCTAATTTTTGCTGGGAACATTTCAACTAAGAATGCTGCAATAGGTCCGTAAACCATGGTTACAAATAATACTTGAATGAAAACCATCCAAATTAAATGCCATTTAATATCATCTGTAATGTTTTTAGATACTTCTGTTCCATGTTTTAAACTTACACCTGCTGGATGACATTTAGCACCTGAACCTTCTGTGAACGATTTTAATTCTACAACAGCTAATGTATCAACTTTTGCAGGTTTTTCATCTGGTTTTAAACTGTTTTTAAGTTTAATAGTATTTACAGTTACAACAGAATCTTTAGTAGTATTAAATTTAATCCAAACTTCATTTTTAGCATTTGCTTTTGCATCAAATTCTATTGCTTTTGCAGCATAAACGGTATCAATTGTAGTATAATGGAATTTTGCTCCTGTATTATACAATGAATCTGATTTTGTAGCAATAAGAATTTTTGTATTCTTAACTGTTGGATCTTTTTTGTCTGCAGCTGTTTTAATTTCTGCTAATGGTGCTCCAATTACTTTACAGCTATCCAAAACTAATGTGTTACCATTCGCTTTCATTGATTTTTCACTTGCAGATTCATACATTGAAGTATAAATTGGACGGTAAGCAAATATAGCAATTAACATACCTGCCATCATAATCCATTTTCTACTCATTTTATCAGATAACCATCCAAATAATACAAAGAAAGGTGTTCCTAATGCTAATGAAACCAACATAATGTTATCGGCAATATCTTTATCAATACTCATTGTTTTTTCAATGAAACTCATGGCGTAAAACTGACCTGTGTACCAAACCACACCTTGACCCATTGTAGCTCCAAATAAAGCTAACAATACAAATTTGAAGTTTAATTTGTTTCCAAAACTTTCTTTTAATGGATTTGTAGAAACCTTACCTTCTTCTTTTACTTTAGTAAATACTGGAGATTCATGCATGTTTTTTCTAATCACGTAAGAGATCAAAATCATTAAGATAGAAACCCAAAACGGAATTCTCCAACCCCAATCAACAAAGTCTTCTTTAGACAAAGAGTGTCTTGTGATGTAAATTACAATTAAAGATATAAATAATCCTAATGTAGCTGTAGTTTGAATCCAAGATGTAAAGAAACCTCTTCGGTCTGTTGGCGAATGCTCTGCAACATAAGTGGCAGCACCACCATATTCTCCACCTAAAGCTAAACCTTGTAATAATCTTAAAATAAGCACTAATAAAGGTGCAAAAAATCCGATTGTTTCATAAGAAGGCACACAACCAATTAAGAAAGTAGCTCCACCCATTAATAAAAGTGTCACCATGAACGTATATTTACGTCCAATTAAATCACCTAATCTTCCAAAAAATAACGCTCCGAATGGACGCACCACAAATCCTGCAGCAAATGTTGCTAACGTAGATAAGAATGCCGCAGTTGGATTATCTGGTGGGAAAAATTTTGTAGAAAGTAACGTAGCTAAACTTCCAAAGATATAGAAATCATACCATTCAATCATTGTGCCCATTGAGGAAGCGGAAATCACTTTCCAAATTCCTGTTGTCTTTTTATCGCTCATGTTAATCAGTTTTAAATTTTATAAATATATTTGTAATTGTAATAAAAATTCTCCTTTATACGAATCAATATTGTCTTTAGTAATGTAAATAGGTCTGTTTGAATATTGAGCCGTTAATTTAGCATGATGACCATCTAAAAACAAGTTGGTTCCAAAATCAAATTGATTACTTGCTTTACCTAAAGCTTCAAAATTCTTGTACGTGTAAGCTGCAAATGGTTGAATTCTAACCTTTGGTTTGTCTGATTTATTAGGTAATAAAAAACCTGCTTGAGTGTACCATATATTTCCAGTTCCTACCATTGGTTGAAGATTTCCAGGTCCAGCCAAACTTCTACTACCTGTAAAGCTTGCATCTGCAACTCCTTCATTCATAATTCCAATATTTCTTAAATAATTAGGTCCAAAATTGTAATCATAATAAACACTATAAGCCGTTACAGCCATCTTCTTGTCTTTCTGACCAACTGGTAAATCAACGAATACATCTCCTGCAAATAAACCTATAGTATGTCTATCTGTAATTCCATTTACTGAAGTTTTTGTACCACTAGGCGTAGTGTAAAAACCTGCACCAAAGTTTAACATTTTTTTAGTCCCAAGATACGATCCAACCTTGAAAGGAAGAAAATTCGACTCTTTATCAAATACCTGATATTCAACATATCCTGCTTTTGACCATTTTGCATTATTATTGTTATCTACAGCAATTGCATTTTCAGCTTGAGTAACATTAGCAACAGTTTGATTTGTAGCAAAAGGCTTGTTTAAACTAAATCTGTATTCAAATTTATTATATTTACCTTTAGCAAAAACACCAATTTGTCTTGCAAATTGATCTGAATTTTCTATCAAAGGCCAATTGAATATTGGTGCGTCTATAGTTAAGTAATTTAAGGTTGATGACATTGTCATTCTTGATAAACCCATATAATAGTGTAATCCACCTCCTAATGATAAACTAAATGGTTTTCCTTCTTTAGGAAGTACAACAGCATATTCATTCCATGCATCATGAAAAAACAAGCCAGGTTTTTTACCAGCTCCATATCCACCTGTGCCAGCAGATCCTGAAGCACCACCATTAATAAATGTTTGGTTATTTATACCCACATGTGTTACAATCATATAACGAGGAGATATTTGGGTATAAGCAAGTATACGTAATCTTCGTAAACCTATGTCTTCTTGAGTAGAGACACCTTGATCCCCAATCATCGTTCCAGGATTCATTTGTGAAGCACGCATCCAGACTTGATTCCAAGTAATAAATCGCATGTACTTCGTTCCCTCTGGATTAAGATTAAACTTTATACCTCCACCATAATCGGTTGATCCTTGACCAAACGATAAAGCCGTGATGAGAAGCGCGGCTGTTAATAAAATTTTTTTCATAATTTAATATAGTTAGTATTTGATTAGTGGTGCCAAATTCTAAAAAATAGTAAAACAAAAAAATTTTAATATATATAATTGTAAAGCAGTATAGTTAATCTTTAAAACGTTCCCATTTAATTAGCATAAACTTATCACCAAGTTCGGTAATTATCATTCCAGCACCGGATAATATTTCTTTATTTTTAAGAAATTCTACCAATTCTAAATGATTAAAAATTTTATAAGTAGGATGATAATTAGAATTTTCAGGTTTTTTAATTTTAAATTCTTTAACCCAATTGCTAATTGAAACGTGAGACACACCGATAATGCGTTCGATCTCTCTAAAACTTAATCCTTCGAGGTATAATTGTAAGGCTTTCGTAACGTAATAATCGTCAATTTTTTTACCTAATTTATTGACGCTGAAAAAATAATTACACGGTTTACACAAATAACGTTGTCTATTTTTAACAATTCCGCTCTTTACGATCTGATTATTTTGACATTTTGGACAGGCTAAAATCTCCATATATATAAATTTTGCATAAATATACTAAATTAGCAATATAATAAAATAGAATTCGTGTTTTTTTTATATTATTTTTTCATTTCCACTAATAAATAGTAGAAATAATTATATAAAGCATAAAAAAAGCGTAACAAGTACGCTTTTACATTTTTCAAATGTACTATATTTTATTAAAATGCTAAAACTTCTTTTAAAGCTATTTCAAAACGAGTTTTTGGTAAATATTGATCTTCAATAGCCTTCACAAACGGAATTGGGGTTTCTAAACTTCCTACACGTCTTACAGGTGCGTCTAAATATTCGAAACAGTTCTCCATTATTAAAGCTGAAATATCACTTGAAATTCCACCAAATAAGGTATCTTCTTGCAGTATAATACATTTTCCAGTTTTCTTAACTGAATCAAAAATCGTATCTAAATCCAAAGGTTGCAAGGTTCGTAAATCTATAACATCTGCAGAAATTTCAGGATTTTTAGCTAAAGTTTCCAAAGCCCAATGCACGCCTGCACCAAATGAAATAACAGTAACATCCTTACCTTCTTTTAATAAAGCCGCCTTACCAAAAGGAATCGTATAATAATCAGTTGGCACGTCTTGATGAATACTTCTATATAATTGTTTGTGTTCAAAAAACAAAACCGGATTCGGATCGTTAATTGCTGTATTTAGCAAACCTTTTACATCGTATGGAAATGCTGGATATACTACTTTTAAACCTGGTGTTTTGGTAAACCACGCTTCATTGGTTTGCGAATGAAAAGGCCCTGCTTGCGTACCGCCACCACAAGGCATTCGTAACACTACATCGGCTTTCTCATTCCAACGGTAATGTTGTTTGGCTAATAAATTGACAATCGGATTAAATCCTGTTGAAACGAAATCGGCAAATTGCATTTCTACAATAGCTTTGCATCCATTTATAGACAAGCCCATTCCTGTAGACACTACGGCACTTTCACAAATAGGTGTATTTCGCACACGTTCTTTTCCAAATTCAGCAACAAAACCATCTGTAATTTTAAACGCACCACCATACTCTGCAACATCTTGACCCATAATTATTAATTCCGGGTAACGTTGCATCGATTGTCGTAACGATTGTGAAATGGCATCAATAAATCGAATGTTTTCGGTTACTTCCGATGGGTTGATTTCTTGATGAATATAAGGTGCATAAACATCGTTTAATTCTTCTTCTAAATTAGCCACTACTTCTTCTGCAGTTTGAGTAATCGCCCAATGTTCATCTATTTCAGCTTTAATTGTTTCACGAATTTGATTATCCTCATTTTCAGATAACACATCAGTAGCTATTAAATACTTTCTATAATTTTCGATTGGATCTTTTTCAGCCCAAATATCCATTAATTCTTGAGGCACATATTTAGTACCACTTGCCTCTTCGTGCCCACGCATTCTGAAGGTTTTAAACTCTAACAAGACAGGACGAGGATTAGCAATCATTGAAGCTTTTAATTCTGAAATTTTAGTATATACGTCTAAAATATTGTTCCCATCAATAACAAAACTTTCCATACCATATCCTACGCCTTTATCAGCTAAGTTTTCACAACGGTATTGCTCATTGGTTGGCGTTGAAAGTCCATAACCATTATTTTCAATAACAAATAACACAGGTAAGTCCCATACCGCGGCAATATTTAACGCTTCGTGAAAATCACCTTCAGAAGTAGCGCCTTCACCAGTAAAAACAGCAGTTACTTTACCATTTTGTCTTAATTTATTCGCTAAGGCAATTCCATCAGCCACACCTAATTGCGGACCCAAATGCGAAATCATTCCAATAATTTTATATTCTTGAGTTCCGAAATGAAAACTTCTATCTCTACCTTTTGTAAATCCCGTTTTTTTTCCTTGCCATTGCGAAAACAATCTATGTAAAGGAATATCACGCGAGGTAAATACGCCTAAATTTCTATGCATTGGCAAAATGTATTCGTCTGAATCTAAAGCACACGTAATTCCTACAGAAATAGCTTCTTGTCCGATACCTGAAAACCATTTAGATACTTTTCCTTGTCGTAACAAAATGAGCATTTTTTCCTCAATTAGTCGGGGTTTAACTAATTTTTTATATAAAGTAAGTAACGTTTCGTTGCTAATATCTTGTCTATCAAAAATCATAAGTTGTAGGTGTCAAATTTTCTTCAAAAGTAGTAAAAATAACATTTTAAATGAATTTTGTTAGAATAATATTTCTTGAAAATTGAAATTTGTAAACATATTATTTATTTAATAAAATTA
>NZ_JBIKJY010000024.1:0-32126 GCF_044360715.1 Flavobacterium sp. | reverse complement strand
AGTTTTTTGACAATCCTATTTATAGTACTATCTTTGCTGTATTAAAATATAGTACAGATGTCATTACGATACAGATTAGCATTTTATTTATTCGGATTATTAATTGGATTTTACTTTGTTGGTGAATTTTTATCAGCAAAAGCGACTTCAAGAGGTGTTACGTTTTGTTATTTTCCAAATTGCAGAGTCATAAAAGATATTAGAAGCAAACCTTTTAAAACATCTGCAGCAGTGGATAGCATTTTTGCTAAAAAAACAACCACTATGAAAGCCATTGATGAAGCGATTTCTAATGGTGATGTAGATTTTTCAAAAAGTAACGTTCCATATAAAAATGGAAAAAAATACATAATTGATTCTCAATTATCTGAAAATAAAAAAGTTACCCTTACAATCATAAACGAATCTAATAAAGTGATTTTAGAGGATATACAATTTAATTAATTATTTATATTTTTTTTCTTGCAAATGTAATATTTGAGTGTATATTTGCACTCGCACTACGAAAGTAGTGCATTTTATTGGGGCAATTAGCTCAGCTGGTTCAGAGCATCCCGATATATCGGGAGGGTCGGGGTTAGAAGAATAAAGATTACAAATATTGGGGCAATTAGCTCAGCTGGTTCAGAGCACCTCGTTTACACCGAGGGGGTCGGGGGTTCGAACCCCTCATTGCCCACAAAGTCCTTAGAAATAAGGACTTTTTTTATACGCCAAATTTATATTATATGCCATTTTTCGTTTACATACTCCACAGTCCCACTAAGGATAAATTTTATATTGGCTTTACTTCTGACTTAGAGGAAAGAATTATCCGACACAATCAAAAAAGCAAAGGTTTTACTGGAAATACAAACGATTGGAAAATCGTCCATTCAGAAACCTATAATACAAAATCTGAAGCTTTGGCGAGAGAGAAACAAATTAAATCTTGGAAAAGCAAAATTAAAATTCAAGAATTATTGAATAATAATTAGCTCAGCTGGTTCAGAGTATCCCGATGCAATCGGGAGGTTCGGGGGTTCGAATCCCTTTCCGATAAATCGGGACAAGCTATTGCCCACAAAAAAACAGATTCAATTTTTTGAATCTGTTTTTTTTTGTTCTTACTTGAACTTTTTCTGTGTCTTAACTATAAATAAACTCTTTAAGTAAATTTCTGATGCCAGTAGTCTTTTAAACACTAATTTAGTCTTTAAAATTGCTTTATTAAATTTAAATATTCTACGCTTTTTTTAAGTTTGTACAACGGAAGTGTAGTCATTAACTCTTTTGCTTTTTCTTCGTCAATACCTTTAAATATTAAAATTGCACCATTTCGTTCTTTTCTTAAAAATAAGCTCTCTAATACACCTTCTTCTTTCCATTTTGCAACAACTTCTTGCTCATGTTTTAAAATTTCTTGAAAATTGCTTGGAATATTTTCCATGTCTAATGTTAGGATTGCTTGTATTCTGTTTTGTTCCATTTTATTTAGATTTGAAGGTATAATTAAGTTCTAATTTTTCAGCTAAATAATTTGAAAAATTTATTTTTAAAACTTCTTCAGAATGATGAATTAATTGGACAATCGTATTTTTAATTTGTTCAATTAAAATCGCTTTTTTATCATCCATTAATTCCAAACCGGAGTGTTGCAATCCTTGTTTTAGTAGTAATCGTTTCTCATTTGTAATGGTTTCCATAATTTCAATTACACCTAAATCGACCATAATAAAATGCAGACCAAGTTTTTTCAACTCGTCTTTAACTGCGATTTTACAGCGGGTACTCACCATGTATTTGATATATAGTTTCAAAAAAATAAGATTTTTAATTACTATCAAAGGTGACGTTTTAAAGCTAAATTTTGTTATACTTTAACTTAAATAAGTGGTACAATTCAGATGTTTTCTAAAGCAATTCGTTTCTTTTCTTTTAATTTTTTAAAGAACGACGGTGTTAATCCCGTGACTTTTTTAAACTGTTTCGATAAGTGCGAAACACTGCTATAATTCATTATGTAGGAAATTTGCGTAAGATTTAGTTCGTCATAAAGTAGTAATTCTTTCACCCGTTCAATCTTGTGTGCAATAATAAAATGCTCAATAGTAATACCTCTAACCTCAGAAAATAACTTAGACAAATACGTATAATCCAAACCCATTTTTTCGCTAATATAATCGGAATAAGTTACTTTAGGCAATTCATCAGAATAATGAACCATCTCAATGATAATGTTTTTTATTTTCTCAATCAGCACCGATTTTTTATCATCCATTAACTCCAAACCCGACTTCAACAGCAAATCATACAATTGTGTGTGCTGTGCTTCCGTCAAATCTTGCATAATTTCAACGATACCTAATTCTAAAATAACAAAGTGTAGCCCAAGGGATTCCAGCGCTTCTTTTACCACTAATTTACAGCGGAGACTTACCATATATTTTATATAAAGTTTCATTGTTGTACTGCTGATGTTAATTTATTAGTAACTAAGAGGAACCGCTATTCTTCGTAACCGCTTTTTATAATGGTAGAAAGCATTTTAAATTTTACATTGGCATTAAAGCAATGTTTGGCATGTGCAGGAATAATAATTCCTTGACCTAATGAAAGTTTATGTGTAATTTCATTAATAATTATTTCGGCAGTACCGTCAATAATTTGAATATAATTATCAAATGGAGAGGTTTTTTCTGCTAACTCTTCTCCTGCATCAAATGAAGAAACCGTAATATTACCCGTTAATTTCTTTAAAATAGTTTTACTTAAAACGGCATTAGGAATATATTGAATGATTTCTACAATAATATGCGCCTGTTCTTTTTCAACTTCTGGAGTTTCCATCTGGATAGCGTTACTTCTTAAGATCCAAATTTCGCAAAAAGCGATGGCATTGAAAAAGAAGTACCGTAACAAAGGTGGTGATATATATTGGATAAACTGCTACAAAAAGATTTTAAAATAGTTTTCTACTTAATCAATATTATACGATGTGGAAAATCTTAGCGTTCTTATTTTACAAACGTTAGAACCTAAACAAGTTCAGGTTGATAAGTAGCGAGTTCAGGTAGACAAGACAACTTTTGTCATGCTGAAGTTGTTTCAGCATCTGACTCTAAGTTTGTTGCGTTCGAGTGGTTCGTTTGGAGCATTCGAAAACTAAGTTTGTTGCCTTCGATAGCTAATTTTGTTGCCTTCGAGAGCCTCAGGCAACAAACTAGACTACTAAAACGGTGACTGAGTTTCTCAAAACAGTGGCTGAGGCTCCTGAAACGGTGGCTAAGGCTCTCGAAGCCACCGTCACTTTACTTCTATTAATCGTTAAAGGATTTGCGCACGAGCGGGAGCTAAATTATATATCAAGCAAAAAAAAATGGACAATATTTAAAATATTGTCCATTTAAATTAATTAAAAAAAATTATTGAAGAATAATCTTTTTAACTCCTAATATTTCTCCCTGTGTAGTTTCAATTTGTACAAAATACAATCCTGAACTTCCCCAATTCTTTGTAATAATTTCTTCTGTTGAATTTTTAACAGATATTTGGTCTATTACTTGTCCTAACGCATTCACTATTTTTAATTTCAATTCTTGAAAATCCAAATAACTATCACCTACAGAAAAATATAATATTCCTTTTGTAGGATTTGGATAAAGTTTAAAAGTATTTATAAAACTGTCTTGTACACCAAGATTAACATTAATTACAGAAAAATTCATTGGCAACGAATCACCTATTTCTAATGGGTTTCCTAATTGATTGTTAGCAGCATCAACATATGAAGTTACTTGTGTTTGTGGTAAATTTGGCAATGTCGTTTTAGTTTTAAGTGTTACTTTAAACAATAACCCTTGACCGTTTATTGCTGCATTAGCATATCGGGTTAAACCAACACTGACTCCGGTTGCTGAATTGTAATTAATTGCCAAACAATCCGTATTTACAAGTCCAAAAATTGAACCCGTATAATCAATAGTTGCAGTACTCAAATCAAAAATAGTATTATCAAAAATAAGATTTGTAGATATTCCATACAACGAACTCAAACCTCCTGTATTAGTTAAATTTACGGTAAAAATTACTGTTTGAGGTAATACGGCACCATTAATAATAGAAACATTAGGTGTTACATTAAGAGCACCTACTACTTGAGCATTATTTGACATATTTGGCGCTATACCAAAAGGTTTATCGGAAGCTTGCCTAGCGTGAACCTGATTCATATTAAATCCAATAGCCGCTTGATCTGCATTATTTATTACCCCATCACCATTAGAATCAGCAAATGTTTTATAGGCATTGCTATTTAAAAAACTGTGATTATATCCCCATAGTGTAGCGGGTTGACCCGACCATTGAATAGTTGCATTGGGTCTAACAGGGCCCGTAGAATTGTAAAAGTAGCCAATAGGCAATAAATCGGCGGTGGTAACCACATTTGAATTATTTAAATCGCCTGGCCAAACTTTTATTTGATTTGTAAAAGTAAAGCAATATTGACCTTGATTGGTTAAACCACAAGCAGTTCCAGTAGAATTATATGTATTTACATCGTCTAAATAAAAACAGAAAACGGTTCCGTCTGGTATGGGAATGTTTTTGGTTACAAATTTAAATGTATAAAACAGCCCACTACCGGTATAGCCGGGAACAGCTCCAATTTTAGTAATTCCAAAATCATACTCTCCATTGGTTACAATTGGATTAGTAGCTATTACATCTGCTAAAGGACCTAACAAGGTACTCGCAACATAACCTGAATAATCTAAATATTGACTTACAGCGGCATTTCCTTTTAACTTCATATACAAGCTATACAAATCAGTTGCATTTGTCAATTGAACATTTACAGTAATGGTATCAAAAAGTCCAACAACCGAATTATTTGTAGTTGATATACTTATATTACCAATATTGGGTAGTGGATTTACATTAACAGTAATTGAAGTAGATTGCAAACAACCATTTGAGTTAATAAAACTAGCTGTATACGTTGTTGTTGTACTTGGATATACTATTGGATTAGAAATTGTTGTTGAACTAATATTTATATTGGGTGTCCATTGAATATTGCTAGGTGAACCAAAAAAACCATTTAGCTGAAGCTGAACGGTGTTACCGTTATTTATACTTACACTGGTTGCGGTTGTACCATCTGCAGAAATACTTGAAGGAGAATATAATGACGTTACAATTGCACTAGCCGCATTTGAAACACAATTAGTAATTACATTTGTTACCACTACTGTATAAGTTCCTTCAGATGTTGCATTAAGATTAGCATTAGCATTTAATAGTAAGACACCATCTTTAAACCATTGAAAAATATAATCAACATTATTTAATCCTGTATTTAACAAGTAAGATTGATACGGATTTCCTTGAGCATCCACACAAATGTAGCCATCAGTCAAGGAGACTATTGGTAACGGATTTACTGTAACAGAAATAATTTGTGGAGTTCCTAAACATCCATTTGCACTTGGAGTTACTTCATAAACTACTGTTCCTTGTGAGAGCCCTGTGGTGAAAAGTGTTTGATAAATGCCGCTTCCAGTTCCATTGAATGCACCACTCACGCCAACACTACTTAATACGCTCCAATTAAAAACAGTATTAACCATTGTTGCTGCAAATGATATATTTGTTGTACTTTCTGAACAAATGAATTGATTTGAAGTAGATGAAACAAAAAAAGGTTGCGGATTAACCGTAATTTGAATTTGTTGTGGAGTTCCAAAACAACTTCCTATTTGTGGTTTAACTTCTATATAAATGGTACCACTTTGGATACCGTTTAAAGTAACCACTTGGTCAATATTCGCCTGGGTACCACTAATTGCACCCATATTTACATTACTTGATGTTGCATTCCAAATAAAATTAGCACCTGTAACCGTACTTGTTAATTGTGAGGCAATATTTAAGGTTCCTCCATTACAAATCACAATATCTGGAATTTGAGTTATAAATTGTGGTGTAGGGAATACTGTAATGGTTCCTGCAGCTAATACAAAGCCACAATTTCCTGTTAATGGAATGCTATAATTAAATGTTCCTGAAACTGTTGGTGTTCCACTTATTGTAATGGTATTAGCTGCCCAAGAAGCATTTACACCTGATGGTAAGCCATAATTGGTAGTGGTAGATGCAATACCTGTAGCACCTGTAGTCGTATGTGTAATTGGTGTTATGGGTAAATTGATACAAAGTGTTGGTGTAGCGGAAGGTGGTGATACTGTGTTATCTGGGGTCACAACAATAACTCCTGTAGCATTTACTGTACCACATTCTCCAGTCAATGGAATGGTATAATTAAATATTCCTGATACAGTTGGTGTGCCACTAATAGTAATAGTATTGGCAGCCCATGTAGCTGTAACACCTGATGGTAAACCTGTCGCTGTTCCAATACCGGTAGCACCTGTGGTAATATGTGTAATTGGGATTAAAAAATTATAGATACATAAATATGGTGTTGCTGAAGCTCCTGATACCGTATTAGGTTGTGCATTTATGTTTACTGTTACCAAACTTGAGTCATCAATACATGGTAACGTTCCTCCTGATATGGTATAGGTAAAAGTACTTGTAATTGCTCCTATAGCTGGTGTAAATGTTCCTAAAACTGAATTAAATACACCTCCTGAACCTGAGGTTTGCGTCCAAACACCACCTGATTGTTCGCCAGTAATTAAACTAAACAAATCAATTGTTGCTGTACTGGTCTCACAAATATTAGTCCCTCCATCTGTACCTGCATTTGGTTGTGCAATTATATTTACTGTTGCCAAACTTGAATCATCAATACATGGAAACGTTCCTGATAAGGTATATGCAAAAGTAGAATTTGTTGCTCCCATTGATGGTGTAAATGTTCCTGCTGTGGCACTAAATACGCCTCCATAACCAGAGGTTTGTGTCCAAACACCACCTGATTGTTCGCCAGTAATTAAACTAAACAAATCAATTGGTGCTGTACTGATCTCACAAATAGTAGTTTCTCCATCTGTACCTGCATTTGGTTGATAACAAAAAACTTGTTGAATCGTTAAGGTGTAGCCAACCGTTTGCTGTGCCGCACTTGATGATATTATAATATAATAGGTAGTTCCTGCAACTACTGCAAATGGATTTATGTTTCTCACTCCAGATGTGGTATTAGCAACACCCGCCAAACAAGTGGTTCCTGCTGTCCCAGGACAAGCGCTGTATACGTGTATGCTTGAACGAACATTGGTAGGCGATAAAGAAATAGCAATATTACCAGTAAATGTTGCAGTATAGGAATAAAATACATCGTTACCTGCCATATAATTTATTGCCGATCCACTACAACTTAGTGGTTGCGCAGTGTCAAATAAATCTAAATAATTGGCGGTGTTGTCAACTGTTTGGTAAGGCAAAGGGCCAACTACAATTGGGCCAGAACACGTATCTCCAAAAGATGCCGTTTGAAAACTGCTTGGGACAAACCAATCACTAGCAAAACCATTAGCACAAACAGAACGAACTTGAAATTTGTACAGCGTATTTGGTAATAAGCCTGTTGCAATAAATGGATTTGTGGTTACGTTTGTATACGTTGCAACACCTGTAAAAGGATCTGCAAATGGCACTACTTCTACTTGCCAAGCTGTAATTCCTCCAGGATTTCCCCAGCTTAATTGTGCACTGGTTGTGGTTTCAAGTGCTGTAGCTAATGGGCCAATAGGCGCATTACATTTTTGCACGACGTTTACATTGTCAACTAGCCACCTGTCTCCATTGTCATTTGTCATTACAAAGGCAATGTAAATAGTAGAACCTACTGGATATGTGGCTGGTATATCAATTACTTTCTCTTCATAAACATTCTCAGTAGCTGTCAAAGAAGCCTCATCCCAGGAAATAAGATTAGTAAAACTTGCAGGGTTAGTTTGTGAAGTGGTTGAAATTTTAATATTAAATAAACTTCCTTGAACTCCCGTTTGAGAAGTTTTGGTGTAAAATCGCAATTGTCCATTTGCTGGCACAGTAACTGCAGAAGTAACCATCCAGTCAATAGCCTGACCTGTAGCCACATTTTCTTTGTTAATTACTGCTGATTTACCAACACCCCCATAGGTGAAAACAGCTAAATTGGTTTCAGACCAACTCTGAACTGTACCTGTTCCTGTTTCAAAGGTTATCCAACCAGTTGGTGGAAATGTTGAGCCTTCAAAGTTTTGGGATAATTGTCCAAAAACGCTGAAACCTGCAAACATAAATAATAATAAAAATAGTTTTTTCATAAAAAAATTTATTAAATTACCTACAAATTTATGTAAATAAATACTACATTTTACAAAATAAATTAATAACGTCAAATAGTGTCGTTATTAATTTATAAATTTTAAACAAAAAGTTAAAAAAAGATTAATCCTAATAAAAACAATTACTTTTTTAAACAAAAAAACTATCCTTTCAAAAGGAGATGGTGTATAGATACTCCGTAGTTAGTGTATAGATAGTGTATGGATAGTGTATGTAAGAGGTATAAAAAAACTAATGGATAATTTAAGAAAATTATTTCAACAAACTAAAATCAGCCAATACCATAGCAGCTAATGCTTCTACAATAGGCACCGCTCTAGGCACCACACAAGCATCATGCCTTCCTTTGCCTTGTTGGTCTACAAGTTGTCCGTCTTGGGTTAAAACTTCTTGTTGTTGTAAAAGTGTAGCTACAGGTTTAAAAGCCACACGAAAATAAATATCCATACCGTTACTTATCCCGCCTTGTATGCCACCAGACAAATTGGTTTTGGTAGTGCCGTCTTCGTTAAATAAATCGTTGTGCGCACTGCCTTTCATTTCAGCAGCACAAAATCCTGAGCCATACTCAAACCCTTTTACCGCGTTTATAGATAGCATAGCTTTACCCAATTGGGCTTGTAATTTATCAAAAACAGGTTCCCCCAAACCAATGGGTACATTTTGCAACACACAAGTAATGGTGCCACCAACGGTATCGCCTTGCTTTTTTATTTCGGTGATGTAGTCTTCCATTTTAGCTGCTGTAGCTTCGTCCGGACATCGAACTGCATTGCTCTCAATTTTGGTAAAATCTAAATCTTGGTAAGGTTTGTCAATATAAATAGTTCCAACAGAAGAAACAAACGCAGTTATTTTAATTTCTGGGATAATTTGTTTGGCAATGGCTCCAGCCACTACCCAATTCACCGTTTCTCGTGCCGAACTTCTTCCACCGCCTCTATAATCTCTATTTCCGTATTTTTTATCGTAGGTATAATCTGCGTGACTTGGTCGGAAGGTTTCTTTTAATTGATCATAATCTTGAGACTTCTGATTTTCATTTTCAATTATAAATCCAATAGGCGTCCCTGTGGTTTTTCCTTCAAAAATACCTGATAAAAATTGTACCGTATCACTTTCCTTTCTTTGGGAAACCAGTTTAGATTGCCCTGGCTTTCTTCGATCTAATTCTGATTGAACAAAAGCTAAGTCAATGGCAATATTAGACGGACAACCATCTATAATTCCACCATAAGCCAAGCCGTGCGACTCGCCAAAAGTTGTTAATGTAAAACGTGTTCCTATAGAATTTGCCATGTAAAATATTTTTAGCAATCATTAATAGTTACAAAAATATCGAATGTTTTTTTTATATTAGCAAAAAATTTACAAAATGAAAAAAATACTAGTAATACTTTTTAGTTTGAGTTTGATTTCTTGTGCCGTAGAAGGTTTGGAAAGTACAATTGAAGACAATTCAAATAACCCAAACAACCCAAACAACTCAACTACTTTTACAGATGCCTTACCAATGAATACAGGAAACTATTGGACGTATGATGTAGTGGGATTAGCCAATACTAGAGATTCTTTATATATTTTTGGAGATGAAATAGTGGGTGCACACACTTATAAAAAATTCAAGAACAGAAATAATATTGCAACTGGTTTTTATTGCACTTCATTAAATAACAACAACTTAAGAAAAGATGCTGGAAAATTACTTTTAACTGGAAATTTAAGTGTATTACAAGGCATAACGCTACCAACAGGAGTAGATTTAAGTGTAACCGATTTTATTATCTTTAAAGAAAATGCTACAAATGGCGAAATTTTATCTGAAAAAACAGGTACGTTTCAACAAACAATAAGTAACTTTCCGGTTACCATTGAATATCGATTAAGATCTATTGGTGGCGAGAGTTTTGCCTCTTTTACTTCGCCAAATAACGATGTGTATCCAAATGTAAAATCTACAAAGATTGTTGTAAATTTAAAAATAACGACTACACAAACTATTGCAGGATTTCCTATAACTGTAAACATTTTACCGCAGCAAGATGTCGTAGTTTCAACACAATACTTGTCTAAAAACATTGGCGTTGTATATACAAAAACAAATACTAATTTTAGCTTAAACGCTGCAATAGCTGCTCAAATTGGACTACCAGTAACTACCACGCAAGTGCAAGAAGAATTTTTAGATACGTATAATGTTAATTAACTAAAATTGTTTTGTTTTTAGGCACCAATACGAAAAGATAAGGCGATGTAAATGCATCGGTTACGAGTTGATTTTTTTCGGGACCCGTTTCTTTCAAGATAATTTCTGCTGTCGTTTTGGTAAATAGTACATCAGCTACTTCAATGCCATAGCCACCTGTGGTTTTTTCGCCTAAAAAACAAGCTACCAAATCGTGCTTTTCTAAATCGATTGCTAGTAACTTACCGAAAGATTCTTCTCCAATATTTAAAGCAGTAATTAACGCATTAAATTCTTCATAGTTTTTAATTACTTGAATAGATTTTTCTTTCTTCCCACCTATTTGACTTTTAAAAACCACTTCATAATGGTCTCTTTCTTTTTCAACTACTTGCTGAACGGGTTTACAAGACAAAAACAGCAAACAAACACCAATTAGCAACACCCTATTTTTAAACATTTTCATAATTAAGAATCTAAATTAATAGCTTTGTTATACAATTCTTCATACAAAGGAAGAATGTTTTTGATATCGAATTTTTTGGCTACTTCAAAAGCCGCTTTCTTAAACTGAAGTAACGTTTCATCTGAATTTAATATAAAAATTGCGTTTCTACTCATGCTTTCCACATCGCCAACAGCACTTAAATAACCTGAAACACCTTCTTCATTTACTTCTGGTATACCGCCCGAATTACTTGATATGACCGGCACACTAAATGCCATAGCTTCTAATGCTGCCAAACCAAAACTTTCTGTTTCAGAAGGCAATAAAAACAAATCAGAATACTTCAAAATTTGATTAATATCGTTACTATTTCCAAAGAAAATAACTTTATCTGCAATGCCTAAATCTTCACACAATTTCTCGGCAACAATCTTCTCAGGTCCTTCCCCTACCATCATTAATTTGGATGGAATTTCTTTCTGAATGTTATAAAAAACCTTTACCACATCAGGAATATTTTTTACTTTTCTAAAGTTAGAAATGTGTGTAATTATTTTTTCATTAGTCGAAGCCAAAACAGAACGCTGACAAATAGATTTATTTTCTAAAAGGGTTTCTTCAATTTCGATGAAATTCGGTATCACATGAATTTCTTTATTAACATCAAACAAACGATAGGTAGCTTCACGTAAACTATTGGAAACACTGGTTACAAAATCGGATTTGTTGATACTAAAAGTAACCGCACTTTTATAAAACGGATGATTCCCAACTAACGTAATGTCGGTACCGTGAAGTGTTGTAATCATCGGAAGTGAAATACCTTCTTCAGCTAACATTTGCTTCGCCATATAGCCTGCATACGCATGAGGAATGGCATAATGTACATGTAACACATCAATCTTATATAATTTTACCATATCTACTAATTTACTAGATAAGGCCAATTCATATGGCTGGTAGTGAAACAATGGATAGTTAGGAACATTTACTTCATGAAAATAAATATTCGGATTTAATAATGATAATCGTACAGGTTGCTTATAGGTAATGAAATGGATTTCATGTCCTTTTTTTGCTAGTTCTAAGCCTAACTCTGTAGCCACTACACCACTCCCACCAAAGGTAGGATAACAAACCATTGCTATTTTCATTTATATATGTTGTTGAAATTTCAAATACTTTTTTTAAAGACGTTTGAAATTTATTTTGTTATTATTATTTCTTTACAAATGTCGCTTCATAAGTTTCAATCCATTCTGAAACTGATATTTTTGTAACCAGTTCACCCAATAATTCAAACGGAATTTCATCAAATTTATTAAATCGGATACAACTTTTACCCATGTCTAATTTTCTAGTGCTGTGTTTTGGATATTCCGCCACAAACCAATCGTAAAGTGCCTTATTAGCATATATTCCCATATGGTAAAAATTAATACTATTTTTTTGTGATGCAAATGTGATAAAAGGCAATGGATCAGCTGGTTTACAATGATATCCTTTCGGATAAATTGTATGTGGAACATAATACCCAATCATACCATAATTCATACCTTCTTCAAAACCTTCTGGGATTTTTTTAAGCATTGTATTTCGAAGCAATTCCATTGGTTTTTTTCTATCTTCTGGAAGATTATTCATATAGTCTTCCACAGTTTTTGCAGCTGAAGTCATAATTAATCTGTTATCGATTCGTAAATTACTTTCTGTATATTCTCTCTAATATTTAATTTTGAGAGTTTATTAATATTGCCATCGGGATAACTCCTATTTGATAGAAAAATATAAATTAAATCCTTTTCAGGATCTGCCCAAACCATTGTTCCAGTAAATCCCGTATGTCCAAAACTTGCTTTTGAAGTACAGCCGCAAGTCGGACCTTCGCCACTAATTTGAGGTTTGTCAAAACCAGCACCTCGCCTATTTCCAGTGTTACAAAAATAACAAGAATTAAAAGCATCAAACGTATCTTTTGAAAAATAAGTGTAGCCACCGTAAGTTCCTTTTTGTAAATACATTTGCATGATTTTAGCCACATCTAACGAATTAGAAAACAATCCAGCATGTCCACCAATACCGCCTTGCATAGCGGCAGCCATATCATGCACATAACCCTGAATAGTGTCGTATCTATAATACGAATCAATTTCTGAAGGCATAATGGTTGCCAATTCAAATTTATCTAATGGATTGTATGAAGTATAATTTGCACCCAACATTTTATAAAAATTATCATCAGAGAGTTTATCCAAACTTTTATTATGAAATTTCTCTAAATATTCTTTAAATAAAATAAAAGCATAATCGCTGTATTTATATTGTTTTGAAGGCAATAATGGTGCTTCTTTGATGACATTTATTATCGTATCCGTATAATCTTTTCTTAAATATAAATTAGTTGAAACTTGTAATGGAAAGTTATCAGAAGGTGTAGTTTGATAATATTTTTGACTTGGTTTTTTTAATGAATCTAATGTTTTTATATAAAAAGGCGTCCAAGCTGGTAATTTAGCTTGATGTGTTAACATATCTAAAACCGTAATATCTGCTTTGTTAGAATTTTTAAAATTTGGAAGTAATTGAGATAACGTACTGTTGAATGAAAAATTACCTTTTTCGTAATCCTTCATTAAATTAGGAAGCGTACTTAATATTTTAGTAAGCGAAGCCAAATCATACAAATCGGTATTTTTTACTAGCTGAACAGTATCGTAAGTAGGCGATCCAAACGCTTTTCTGTACACCACTTTTCCTTTACGAGCCACCAATATTTGCATTCCTGGCGCTACTTTATTTTTAATAGCTGAAGTAGCAATTTCATCAATTTTAGCCAAAATCTCCGAATTCATATTCACTTGTTCTGGATAAGCAAAGCCTAAACGATTAAGATTCTTAGTTTTCAATCCATCTGATTCACAAAAGTTTTTCTTAATGGAAACAGGTAAAACACCTTTCGCTTCTTTGGCACCAAATAAAATTTCTGCAGCTACAAGTTGAGAAAATGAATTGTTTTGATACGCTTCAATTAATCCTTCTGTTTCATCAAAAGTAGGAATACGCAATAACGAATAGGGTTTTGTGAAAAAAGTAACAATGGTCTTGCTATGTTTTGAAATTTTATCAATCCAATTGATTTCGTTAAACGTCATTTCGTTTTTCTTCCAAATTCCTTCTGGTTTGTGATAGCCTACAATAACTTTAGAATACCCATCAATTTCCACTAAAAGTGAATCTAAATTTTTAGTCGTAATAACATCAATTTGTGCATATTCTTTAAGTTTTTCTATATACGTTGTGGCATCGCCGTCACCAATTTTTACATAGGCTATTTTCTCTTTATCAAGTCTTTTGATTGGAATAATATCGTCTTCATTTTTTAGAACGGTAACAGCACTTTCAAACATTTCTAAATTTAATGCTTTGTATTCTTTTTTATTTAAATCGGCATATAAATTTTCAAATTCTATGGGACAATAATTATTTAATCCAGCTTTGTATTTATACTTTAATATTTTCTTTACAGAATGTGCCAATCGTTCTTCTGTAAATAAACTATCTGCAAACGCTTGTTTGAATTTTTCAATCGCAAAAGGAACATTTTCTGCAAATAACAATACATCATTACCCGCTAAAAAAGCAGCTAAATCTATATCGCCAGGTTGTTTGAAATTACTGGCACCTTTCATATTTAAAGCATCTGTAAAAATTAATCCTTCAAATTTTAATTGGTTTTTTAAAATATCCGTCACCACTTTTTCAGATAACGAAGAAGGAAAATTTTCACGCAGTTCGATACTTGGCACGTTTAAATGCGCCACCATTACACTGGCTAATCCATTTTTAATTAGTTCTTTGTACGGATATAATTCTACTTCTTCTATTCTATCTCTTGAAAAATCGACAGTTGGCAAGGCGTGATGCGAATCTGTAGAGGTATCACCGTGTCCTGGAAAATGCTTGGCAGTAGCAAAAACACCATAAGATTGTAAACCACGCATATAGGCAACTGCTTTTTCGGCTACATTTTCTTTAGTTTCACCAAAAGAACGATTTCCGATAATTGGATTTTTAGGATTGGTATTAATATCCACAACGGGACCAAAAGTAAAATGAATACCCATTCGTTTAGATTGATCTGCCATTTGCATACCCATTCTTTCAAGTAACGAATTATCTTTAATCGCTCCCAAAGTCATGTTCCACGGATAGGTATGAGTAGAATCTATTCGCATACTTAAACCCCATTCGGCATCAATTCCAATAAGCATTGGGATTTTCGATTTTGCTTGGAAACGATTGGTTAATTTTGCTTGTCTATTTGGACCTCCTTGAAAAAATATTAATCCACCCACTTTATATTTGGTAATCAATTTATCTAAATCTTGTGCGTGGGCTTCGTTTTTATTAGAGTAGGCTGCAATCATAAACAATTGCCCTACTTTTTCTTCAAAAGAAAGTGAATTATAAGTGCTATCCACCCAAACTTGTTGGGATTGCGTGTTCATTTTATTTTGCGCAAAACCTAAAGTGGTGAGAAATAAAGTGATATATATATAATGCTTCATGAAATGTAAATAAATAAAAAAACCATCAAAATTTCTATTTTCTGATGATTTTCAAAGTTAGTTATTTTTTTAGAAAAATCTACTATGCCAACTTTCTTCAGCAGGAACTTCCCAAAATTCTTCAAATTCACCTTTCGTATTTATCAAATTATTGAAAACAATAGTTTTTGAAGTAACGGCTTTTTCCTTCGCCATTTTTTTGAAATCGATAAGTGTTTTATGTGCAATGTGTTCTCCCATTTTGTAAGTCACATTCATTTTATCAAGCAACTCTATTTGAAATTCTTGTTCCAATTGTTGAATAAAATGTACTGAAGCATCGATAGAACAACCTGTTGCATTTTGCACTTCTTGATTGACCGCAAAAATGATAAATCGGTTATATTTTATAAGAAAAGAAGCTTCTAAACTTGTCCCGTGTGCTGCCCAATTTTCAACAAATTCTTGGCATTTAGCTGTTATTGAAGTTACTTCATCGTCAGTTAATTTTCTGTTCGATTGGTAAATCCAAATTTTTGAATCTTCTGGTAAATTTTCGAATGGTGTGTACATTTTTATAAATCTTGAGCATTTGCAATTAATTCTGCAATATCCATTACTTGAACAGAGCTTTCTTTTTCTTTATTTTTGATACCGTCTGTTAGCATGGTGTTACAAAATGGACAACCAGCAGCAATAATTTCAGGTTGCGTTTCTAAAGCATCTTCTGTTCTTTCGATGTTGATGTCTTTATTACCTTTTTCTGGTTCTTTAAACATTTGTGCGCCACCAGCACCACAACATAAACCATTGGCACGAGAACGTTTCATTTCAACTAACTCAGCGTCTAATTTTTGGATTAAATCTCTCGGGGCTTCGTAAATATTGTTAGCACGACCTAAATAACAAGGGTCGTGAAACGTAATGCGTTTTCCTTTAAATTGTCCGCCTTCAATAGTTAATCGACCTGAATCTAATAAAGATTTTAAAAATTCTGTATGATGTACGACTTCGTATTTCCCACCTAATTCTGGATACTCATTTTTAATGGTATTGAAACAATGTGGACAAGCGGTAACTATTTTTTTTACTTCATAGGCATTCATGACTTCAATATTCATCATGGCTTGCATTTGAAATAAAAATTCATTTCCTGCACGTTTTGCAGGATCGCCTGTACAACTTTCTTCTGTGCCTAAAACCGCAAAAGGAACGTTTGCTCTATTTAATATTTTAACAAAAGCTTTTGTTATTTTTTTGGCTCTATCATCAAAACTTCCCGAACAACCTACCCAAAACAAAACTTCAGGAGTTTGTCCTTGTGCCATCATTTCGGCCATTGTAGGTACTACTAAATTTTCAGACATACTATTTATGGTTTAAGGTATTTTCTATCAAAATTATTATTATAAGTAAATTAATTACTCAATTCATCATCAAAAACTTGGATCGTTACATCTTTTTCAATTAAATCCGTAAACTTTCCATTGTATCGAGTTGCTTTTACTAAATGATTATCAATCCAGTGGTAATTTCCACCTCTTGGTTTTCCCATTACCATTCCGTGATATTTAAAACCGTGTTGTTGTAACCAAGCTTCAGTAACGGCTCTATGATCTTCAGTACGTGACGTGAAAAAGAAAATAACATGACCTTCATCATACCATTTATTTAATGTTACTAACGCATCTGGATACACATTTGCTGTTGCCATTCTTTCCGGTTCTTCATTTGGAATATCATCGCAAACGGTTCCATCGATATCAATAAGGTAATTTTTTATTCCTTCTGGTAAAACAGGGCTTAAATGTTCTCCATTAACTTTTAATTCTTGTAATTTTCCGTCAATTTCTTCTTTTTTCATGCTTTGTTGTAATTGTTGTTCAATTTGTATTTGATATTGTTATTGAAATTGTTATGCTTCGTTTCTCCAGTTTAATCTATCTTGCTGGTTGTATTGCCATGGTGCACCATTATTTTCAATATTGGTCATCACGGCATTTAATTCCATTGGTGCGGCACTTTGTTCCATCACTAAATAACGTCTCATATCCATAATTATAGATAACGGACTAATATTGATTGGACATTCCTCCACACAAGCGTTACAAGACGTACAAGCCCAAAGTTCTTCTGGTGTAATGTAATCGTTTAATAACGATTTGTTATCTGGAACAAAAACACCTTTATTGGCCTCGATATTTTTTCCAACTTCTTCTAATCTGTCACGTGTATCCATCATAATTTTACGTGGCGATAATTTCTTACCAGTTGTATTTGCCGGGCAAGATGAAGTACATCTACCACATTCGGTACACGTATAGGCATTTAATAATTGTACCCAATTTAAATCTTGTACATCTGAAGCACCAAATTTAGCTGGAACCGCATCTGGATTAGCAGGAGCAGCAAACGGATCGGCATTTGGATCCATCATTAATTTTACTTCGTTTGTTACACTTTCTAAGTTATCGAATTTCCCTTTTGCATTTAAATCGGCAAAATAAGTATTAGGAAACGCTAATAAAATATGTAAATGCTTAGAAAAATATAAATAATTTAAGAAAGCAAGTACCATTAAAAAATGTCCCCACCATCCTACTCGCTCTAAAATATGTAAGGCACTTTCACTCATTCCGCCGAAAATAGCGGGTCCTAAATGTTGAGAAATGGCAAAATTAAAAGAACCTGTTCCTTCATAATGAGATTTCCCTAATGAATATAAAACTTCATCAGTTCCATTCATCGTAAAAATACAAGCTACTAAAACAATTTCCATTATTAGTATTAAGTTGGCGTCTTTAGTTGGCCAACCTAACATTTCTGATTTTGTAAAACGAGGTAATTTTAATAAATTTCTTCTTGATAAAAAAGCTAAAGTAGCCACTAAAGCTAATAAGGTAAGGATTTCTATAAAACTTATTAAAAAAGTATAAAATCCACCTAAACCCGTTTTAAAAAAACGATGTGTACCGAAAAGTCCGTCTACAATAATTTCTAATAACTCAATTTGAGTGATAATAAATGCAGCATATAAGGTAAAATGCAGTAAAGCAGGAATAGGTCTGGTAAACATTTTTTTTTGACCAAAAGCTATCAACGCCATATTTTTCCAACGTGCTGAAACATTATCAGTTCGGTTTACATCTTGTCCTAATTTAATATTTCGTATAATTTTTTTTATATTTTTAACAAAAAAACCAACGCCTATTATAAGGACAATTGCAAAAATAATATTTGGTAAAAAACTCATAAATTTAGTTTTTAGGTTGCTCTTTATTCGGTTCGACTACAGGTGCTGTATACGGTTTATTTTTCTTACCAAAAACAGACACATTAACATATCGTGTAGGATTTAAACGGACATCTTGTAACAATAATTCCAATTCTTTTGAGGTTTTGGTTAGATTGACATACATAGCGTCGTCCTTTAATAGTTTACCAATGGAACCTTTACCTTGCTCTAAATCAGTCATAATTTGATTTACATTTGCGAGGGTGGTTTCTAACTTTTTAACTGAAGCGGCAAGATCTGCTTTTTCTAAAGAAGTAGACATTTTATTAATGTTACCTGAAGCGTTTTCAAAATTAGCTAACGTTGTATTTAGTTTTGATTTATTATCTGCTACTATTTCGTTTACATTTTTAGAAACTTGACTAAATTCCGACATAGTAACCTCCAAAGATGCAATAGATGCTTTTAATTTTTGTTGCGTTGAAGCGTCTAAAGTAGCGTTTAAATTTTCGATTAATTTATTTGCGTTTTCTAATAAAACTTCCACTTTATCTTTTACAGGTCCAATTTGATTAGCGAGTTCATCTGTTAAACCTAATTTGTTAGATGTTTTAAGTGTATCTCCTGATTGCGCATAATTGGTATCAGAAAAGTTATTGATAATTGCAATTTCTCTTCCACCAATTAAACCAGAATCCATAATTTGAGCCACACTAGATTTTGCAATTTGAATCTGTTCGTTAGTAATTATTAATTCTACTTTCATTTTACCATCAGGCAACATTTCAATAGTATTTACTTTTCCTATATTTAATCCATTTATGGTTACAGGAGCTGCCACAACTAAACCCGCCACATTATCATAAACCGCATATAATTTAGTGCTCGTGTCAAATAAATTTTTACCTTTTAGAAATGCAAAACCCCAGTAAAACAATACTATAGATAAAACAACTAAAACAGCAACTTTAATTTCTTTTGTGATTTTCATATGGGCTAAATATACTTTTACTTTAGATTTGGTGATTACTTTTAAACAAAACGACAATTAAAAATTGTTATGCGTAATAAAGACACAAAAATAACATTATTTATTTGATTGCCTCGCTTAATTTAATTTTTTTACCATTTTTTATAGGCACAATAAACGAAGAAGTATATCCTTTTGCTTTCGCTTCTTCTAATAATTGTTTTGCTTTGGTATAGGATGAAGTGCTACCATAAAAGTATTTGTAAATGGTAGTTCCTTTTTCAACGGAAATGTTATTTAAACCTTTAAAGTTTTTTGGTAACGTTTCTAAATTATTAGCACTTGAAGAAATTTGTATTTTAAAAGTAACACCTTCCACAGCTGTTTTATTTTCTGAAGATTGCTTCGGATCTACTTTCTTTGGGTCTACCTTTTTTGGGTCTTCTTTTTTAACTATTGTCTTTTTGGATTCTTCTTTTTTAACCGAAGTAGCTGTTTCTGTCTTAAAAAAATCATCTCGATATCCTAAAATAGCTTTAGAGATAGCTTCTGCTAACTTATTTTGTCCATCTTCCGAATTTAAAAAAGCACCTTCAGGTTTGTTGGATACAAATCCCATTTCAATAAGAACACGCGGCATAATAATTTTTCGTAACACCAAAAAACCAGCTTGTTTTACGCCTCTATTTTTACTTGTTGTGAATTTTGTAAACGCTTGTTGCACTTTTCCAGCAATATCAATGCTTTGCTGAATATTTTCTTCTTGCATAATAGAAATCCCCATCACCGATTCGGGTGATTTTGGATCAAATCCATCATATTTTATTTTATAATCGCTTTCTAAAGTAACTACGGCATTTTCCTTTTTGGCAACTTCCAAATTGGCTGCATTTCGGGTAACTCCCATTACATAAGTTTCATTTCCTGATGCTTCTTGGTTGTCATTTGCATTACAATGCATAGAAACAAATAAATGTCCTTTTGATCTATTCGCGATATTGGCTCGTTCATTTAATTCAATAAACACATCCGTTTTTCTGGTATAAACTACTTCTATATTTGATTCTTTAGCTAAAATTTCTCCTACTTTAAGAACCGTATTAAGTGAAATTTTCTTTTCTATATTTCCATGATAGGTAGCTCCATAATCTTTACCACCATGTCCAGCATCTAAAACTACTTTGAATTTTTTAGTTTGCGCATGAAATGATACAGAAAACAAGCATAATAAAAGTACTATCGATTTTTTCATAAGTCTAATTTGGTGCAACAATAAAAGCAGATGCAAATCCTTTCTGTTTGGCTTCAGCTAGAAATTTTTTACATGCTTCTAAAGTTCCTAGTCCGTAAAAATATTTGTAACCTCCACTAACTTCTATCATGGTTACATTTGCCAAACCATTAAAGTTTTCCGGCGTTAATTCAAGTTTCTTAGTACTAAAACTAATTTGTACTTTATATGCTAACTCAGCAGGTATAAATGGTTCAGTAGCTGCATCAACTACTTTAGATGTATCCATAACAGTTTCCACTACAGGCAATTCTTCAACAATTACTGGTTCTTTAATTTGTAATACATTTGGAGGTGTATTCGTGCCTCTTACATTATTTTTATATTCAATAATTGAGCGTGCAATAATTTGAGAGTAATTTGATTTGCCTTCTTCCGATTTCATATATTTAGATTCTTCCAAATTACTTAAAAAACCTAATTCTATCAAAACGCCTGGCATTACGGTTGCATCTAAAACCCAAAGCGGTTGTTGGTGCATACCTAAATCCTTTCTTTGTAAACTATTTTTAAAATAACTTTGTACCGTACTGGCAAAATTAATACTTTGCATCAACGTTTCTTCTTGCATAATACGAAGTCCTATTTGTGTATTCGGATTATTTGGGTCAAAACCTTCATATTTTTCTTTGAAATTATCTTCCAAAGAAATTACCGCATTTTCCGCTTTTGCAATTTCAAAATTCATACCTGCACGAGACAATCCCATAACCAAAGTCATTGCGCCATATGGTTTTGGAGATACTGAAGAATTACAGTGAACAGAAACAAATAAATCGGCCTCAAAATCATTAGCAATTTTTGCTCTATCTCTTAAAGGTATGAAAACATCCGTTGATCGTGTGTAGTTAACATTAAAATCGGGATAAGATTCTAATATTTTTCCAATTTTTAAAACCACATCTAAAGCAATATGTTTTTCAATACAACCATTTTTTGCGGCACCAGGATCCTTACCACCATGTCCAGCATCTAAAATTACTTTAAATTTCTTTTCTTGTGCTACTGAAAAGAAAGATAAACATACAAATATAATTACGAGTACTTTTTTCATTTGTGATTAATTATTTTCGGTTAATTCAAATACGTTATAATTTTATTAAATACTAAATTTTAACAAAAAATATGCGTAAGTTTGACCCTTCAAAAACCGAACCATTTTTTACAAAAATAGTATTTATAGATTTGAGTACAAAGATTAATCATATCGTTTTTTTATTTTTTTTTCTAATTGTAAGCAATTTAGAAGTTTACGGTCAAAATACTTCTCGTAAAGATAGCACACAAGTAAATGTAAATGAATTAGTTACTATTAAAAAAGATTCTACAAAAAAACCATTATTGGAAGGTATTGTAAATCGTAAAGCTAAGGATTATGAAAAGTTAGACCAAAGAAAAAAAAGGTTAACATTATATAATGAGGCAGAACTACATTACCAAGATTTCATACTAAAATCGGGAATTATTGTTTTGGATTATGAGAAAAACGAGGTATATGCTGGAAGATTAAAAGATAGCGCCGGTGTATATTCGCAATTTCCTTATTTTAAACAAGGGGAAAATGTTATTGAACCTGATTCCATTCGATTTAATACCAAAACAGGAAAAGCTCAAATTTGGAATACACGAAGTAAACAAGGTGAAATGTTTCTGAAATCTGAAATTTCAAAAAGAGAAAACGATTCGGTTATTTTTTTTAAAAATGCCCGTTTTACAACTTCTGATAATAAGGAAAATCCAGAATATTATTTCTTAGCCTACAAAGCTAAATTGGTACCAAAAAAGAAATTTGTAACTGGGTTAACTCATATGTTTATTGCGGACGTTCCTACTCCCATTGGCGTTCCTTTTTCATTTTTCCCCATGACCAATAAAAATACTTCTGGAGTAATTATGCCAGCACCTGGACAAAATAATGAACGGGGTTATTTTTTACAAAATGGAGGGTATTATTTTGCATTAAGCGAATATTATGATTTAGCCCTTTTAGGAGATTATTTTACCAACGGAAGTTATGCCCTTCGTTCTGAAACTTCCTACGCCAAGAAATATAAATTTAGTGGAAATTTTCAAGTAAGGTATGAAAATCAGGTACTGGGTGAAAAAGGATTTCCAGGATATGCTAGAACCAATCAATATAATATACAATGGTCGCACAGTCAGGATGCAAAAGCTTCTGCCAATTCTAGATTTTCGTCTTCTGTAAATTTTGGAAGTAGTAAATATTTTCGTCAATCTATGAATTTAGTTAATGTAGGTTCTAATTTGAACAATACACTAAGTTCTTCTATAAGTTATTCTAAAACGGTTCCAATTGTACCTTTAGTAAATTTTTCAGTAGCCGTAACGCACAATCAAAATACTAATACTGAAATTGTAAATTTAACGCTACCTTCATTTAATGCGAGTGTAGACAGAATTTTTCCATTTGCGAAACAAGATGGAATAAAAAAGGGGATTTTTCAAAATATTAATTTTCAATATGGATTAAGAGGAGATAATAGAATTTCTACTAAAGAAGAATTTCTGTTTAAATCCCAAATGTTTGATACTGCATTAGCTGGAATAGCACATACTATTCCAATTACTACAAATTTTAAAATTTTTAAGCATTTTAGTGTTTCAGCAGGTACTGCATTTGCTGAAAATTGGGTATTTAATACTAATGAAAAAATATTTAATACTACCACTAATAAAGTAGAAATAGTTAGAAAAAATGGTTTTGATTCTTATCGAACATACAATTTTACTACAAGTATTGGAACTACTATTTATGGAACGTATACGTTTAAAGAAACAAATAAAATTCAAGCCATAAGACATTTAATTCGACCAAGTATTTCTTATGGTTACACGCCAAGCTTTGAACGCTACTACGACCAATATCAAGATAATTTAGGAAATTATATAAGTTATAGTAGATTTGAAAATACTTTGTTGGGTGCTCCTGGTTTAGGTGTTGCAAATTCAATTGGTATTGGAATTTCCAATTCATTAGAAGCCAAAGTACTAGATGCGGCTAGTAAAAAAGGTGAAACTAAGAAAATATCCTTATTTAATCAGTTGAATTTTTCTACAAGTTATAATTTAACTGCCGAAGAATTTAAATTAGAGCCTATAAATTTTATTGGAGGAACTACTTTATTGGATAATAAATTAGGCGTAAATTTCGGAGCGCGTTTTGACCCATATGATTTGGACAGTAACAACCAAAGAATAAATGAATTTAGTATAAATAATGGAAACGGTTTAGCTAGAATGACTAGTTCTAATATTACCTTAAATTATACTGTTAGTAGTAACGAACTGAGTGGGAAAAAAGAATCAAAACAATCGGTTCAAAATGGAGGGCGTAAAGATGATTTGTTTGGCGCAGCTGTTGATTTAAGTAATCAAGATGAAAGTTTGTTTAAAAAAGATGATGCAAAAAATCAGCAATCTGAACTGTTTAATTACAAATTTCCATGGGATTTACAAATAGCCTATTCTTTAACATATAGTAATAACACAAGTCAACGTGAAATAACTACAAATTCTGTAATGGTTTCTGGTAATATTGATATGGCTGTAAAATGGAAAATGGGATTCTCATCTGGATATGATTTTGCACAAAAAGGAATTTCATTTACGCAACTTCGATTTGAAAGAGATTTAGAAAGCTGGCGTATGAGTTTTAGTATTGTACCTATTGGTGTCTATCAATCGTGGAATTTCTTTATCGGAATTAAATCTTCTATGCTAAGTGATATTAAATGGGATAAAAGAAATTTACCTGATCCTAGATTGAGATAAGTAAATTCAAGTAAAAAGTAGAAAGTAGAAAGTAGAAAGTATAAATAGAAAAAATGAAAAAAATAATATTTACAGAAAAAGCTCCTGCACCAATTGGGCCATATAATCAAGCTGTCTTAGTTGGAAATATGCTGTATACTTCAGGTCAAATTGCCATTAACCCATTAACAAACGAGTTGGTTTTAGAAAACATAGAAACTGAAACCAAACAAGTTATGGAAAATCTTAAAGCGGTTTTAGAAGCTGCTGAAATGACTTTTGAAAACGTAATTAAAGTGTCTATTTTTATTAGCGATATGAATAACTTTTCAAAAATAAATACTATATACGGAGCTTATTTTAATGAAGTAACAGCACCAGCTAGAGAAACCGTTCAGGTAGCTGGTTTACCAAAAAATGTGAATGTTGAAATTTCAGCAATTGCAGTTAGATAAATTCAGTTTTATTAATACATTTTTTTATCGCACCCAATACCATATAATACCAGGATTTGCAGACACTGTAGTTCCTCCTCCTGCTGGTGATATCCAAGGTGCGGGAGAATAACCAGAACAACTTGAAATTATTGTTCCCCACCAATTAACTGTCCCATCATCTAATGTTAAAACACCGCAACCACCACCTGCAGTTGTACTTCGCCATGGCATTCTTTGAGCAATTCCTTGTTCGGGTGAATAAGTAGTCCATGATTCGTATTTTGTGTTTAAGGTTACATTGGTTTGTGTATTACTGGTGCTAACAAAACTATAAGCATCATTGGCAGTCCAAATTCCTCCAAAACTTCTTCTCGTATTAGCATCTACCATGTATTGAAAACCAGAAGCGCTTCGTTTTATATGATCTGCCCAACCAATGATCGAATAACTTACTGTTGAAGTACTAGTTACATCAGCAGTAGTAGTAAATGGAATTTCGGTATTATACGAAATCGCATTAGCATAGGTCCAAACCGAATTGGATGAGTTTTTCATAATTAAGGTCCAACCTCCACCATCGGTAGTCATATCAGCATAAATTTTAATTGGATTGCCGCTATTGATATTGAGGTTTTTGATCCAATAAAAGCCATCCGTTGAAGCGGGAAAATCTTGTTTGATCTGATAGGCACTAGTAGAAGCGGTTTGTGGGCTCAAACCATCTCTTTCGGCATAAAACTTAGAGCGCTGGGTGTTGAAATTGTTGTTAATTTCTTGTTGGGTTAACTCCCTATTGTATACCTTGAAGCTGGCAACATTCATTGCAGCTAACCAGCTTGTTCCAAACAACCAGCTAGAAATTCTCCCTGCACCAGAATTAAATGTTGCATTAGCTGAATTAAATGATGCCAAAATTTGTTCTAATGGTTGACTATCCCCATTTACATAGATTTTATTATTGGTTTTGGAACCCGCATACATCACAAAAACAAGATGCCTCCATGCTCCTAGTATTCCTAAGTTATTTACTGTGGAACTTCTCATTCCATACTGATCACTATTGGCTGTATTAAAACCAATACTGCCACTATTAATAAAGGCATCATATAAATTGAAGCCAAAATACATTGAATCCTTTAACAAATTTGTTTTTACCCACATTTCAACAGTAACTACATTAGTATTACCGATATTAGCATTAAAATTAGCGTAGCTTGAAGTGCCATTAAAAACAATATTACCACCATTTGCGGGATCAAAAGAAGTTGATGTCAAAGTTACATGGGATCCATTCCCAGACAAATCATTCCAAGTCGTGCCTGAACCACTATAGCTTGCTGGATTTCCAGCATCTAAATGCAATACTAAACCCGAATTAGACAAACAAGTAATCGAAACTCTTCCGTCTCCAGTGGTATTCAGCGTACCAAAAGAATGATGTCCTGAACTGGTTTTCGTTGCACCGCCTGCACCACCGCCTACTGCTGCACCGCCTCCGGCACCGCCTCCACCACCAAACCATCCGGCTCCTCCTCCGCCAGCTCCATTCCAAACACTTACACCCGCATCACTACCACCATTACCGCCATTAATTCCATTGCCATTACTGCCGCTCGTACCTGGATTTAAATCGAAAGGTTCTCCGGCTAAACCAGCGGTGGTTGTTGTAGCCGCATACCCATTCTGATACCTTCCATTTTTTATATAGGCAGAATTAGGCGGTTGGTTACCATTACTAGAAGTTCCTACAGCTGTATTCCCTGCATTCCCACCTGTATAATCTGTTCCTGTAGCAGGGCCTGCACCACCGCCACCGCCACCCGCTATTACTAAAGCGTTGGCAATCGCCGGACTTGGCGAAGTAAAGACTCCCGATAAACCACCTCCCGCGCCACCAAAATTAGTACCTGAACCACCATTCCCCCCAAAACCATACTTGGCCGTAGCCGATTGTCCTGGAAATCCTCCTACAACAATATAAAGAATCTGTCCTGGAGTAACATTGAGTGTGGTGGTGATATTAGCCCCAGCACCACCTGCTTGACCTCGCCCTCCAGTACCACCTTTAGCGCCAATAGCATTGACTTGAATAGAAGTTACTCGATTGGGCACAATAAATTGTTGTAAAGCTCCTGTATATTGAAACGAATAGGTCGTAGGCAATTGGGGTTTTTTTACGGCTAAATTATGAAAGGCCGACTGGGCATTCAACCCTATTGAACACAAAAAAAGTAGCAATATGTAATACATTCTTCCCATTAGAAAATAGTGTCTCCAAAAACATAACCAATAGTGGCGCTATTCATGATCAATCCAATTACACTATTGGTGGTGCGTGTACTCAATCCGCTGGCCGAATTTAAAGTAGTACTTGAAGGGGCAAAGGTTACTGTCCCTGCACCCACTTGTATCAATTGGCAACTAAATCCAACCGGTAATGTAGCCGGTACAGTAACTGTAACTGCTGAGACTGAATTGATAAAAAATAATTTATTATTATCTGCTGCAGTCAAAGTAAAACCCGCCGATCTGGATTCAATGACCAAACCTCCTGAAATTTGAATCCAAGCTGTGCCATTCCAATAGTAATAGCCCGGTACCACATTATTAGGTGCTGTTCCTGCTGTTGCTGTATTGTAAATTAGTAAACCAGCAGCAGTTGCTAATTCTGTAGCCCCTGACAAGCCTGTCACGGGAGCAAAAACATTGGCAGCGGTTAATGCCACTCTTGGTGGTAGGAACCCTTTATTGGTAGCCGATATGTCTAATTTTGCCGCCGCATTGGGTGTGGTGGTACCAATACCGGTTTGGGCTGCTATCCCAAAGCTTAAAAACAAAAATAGAAATACAATAAGGTGTCTCATAAATAAAATTTTGTCTAATTTATTGACCTAAATTGAGGAAACAATCGGGCGTAATCACGCTACAATCCATATATTCCGCGCATTTGGTTAAATTTAGTTGTTATCTCATCAGCAACTAGTGCTCTTTTGTATACTTTCATATTATAATAAGTCCCCGGACATATATCGGTAAATCCAGTGCCAGCGTTGGTATGTCGCGCGCCAAAATTCAACCCATTGGTAGCTAAACTTGGGGGAGATGTGAATGTCTTGGTGCCAAGGCTTATTCCATCCATGTATAAAGTGATTGAATTTCCGCTAATCACAAAATCCCAAATATGTATGGTGTTAATTCCAGATACTGTAAAAGAAGAGAGATTGGTTGGGCTACCAATATTTAATCCAGTTGATGAAGTAAAATAAGCTAAATAACCACTATTTGTATTCCACACTTCATTACCCCAAAAAGTAGCCCAAAAACTGGTAGGGTTTAGGCTGGCTACAATTGAAATGGTAAAAGCCGAAGGCAGATTATAATTCGTGGCAATATATTGTCCTGTAGTCGTTCTGTAGCCCCCTCCATTAGTGGCTACATAAGTAGGAGAGCCTACTAAAGTACCATGATTTCCATTACCTGATTGATCTGTCCAGGTCGAACCTGAGGTGGGTGCAATAGCCAAATCCATTATTAAATCTTTGTCTATTTCATATCTTGTCTTTGTCGCATTATAATTTTGAGCGATTTCCGCTACAGATAAGGCTCGATTGTATATCGATGTAGTCCCTATTTTTCCATCCCAATAAAACCCTTCGGGTGTAGTATTGCTGCTTCCTGCTTCTGCACCAACAAATATACCATTAGAAGCATAAGAAATTGTGTTTCCAAATGTTCCTATATCTATAGTGGTGTTTAATTCTCCATCCACATATAAGCGGGTATATCGCCCGTCAAATGTCGTTACAAAATGATGCCAACCGACCAAATTGCTCACATCTGCCGTGGGTACTCTATAAGCTCCTCCAGCATAAATATAACTTTTAAATGAGCCAGACCATATATTGTGAGAATACCCTCCTCCTTGCGTACAAGATAATGAAGTTTTATAATTAGAAGATGTACCCGCATTCCAATCATCTGCATTCAACCACTGTTCTAAGGTGATTGCATTAGTGGGTTTCAGCTGCGTTGTGTGTGTACGGACAGCAAAATCATTCGTGCCATCAAAATCAAAAAAACCATTCGTGCTAAATACAGGTCCATTAGTTAAAGTAAATGGATAGGAGGAAGAGTTTACATCATTCCAGATGGTGCCCGTTCCAGAATAGGATCTTGAATTGGCAGCATCTAGTTGGACCAAAATTCCGTTTAAGACTTTTGGTTTAGGATCTACAATAACCCCTAACCGCATTGTTATATGGTTGTTCCAAGTTAGTGGAATTATTCTAATAAATTTAGCATAAACTGCCGTTGGGAAATTTACTCTTATATCGTCTATTGAATTACTATTTAATGTTGCATTAGAAATCACTCTTGTCCATGTAGTTCCATTCATGCTAACATCTATTTGAGCAGAAGTTACCCATTGTCCTCCATTATTAGCCCTCCCTTGAATAACTATTCCGTTCATTGATACGGGTTCGTCATAATTTAGAATAATAGACTGACTTGTATTATTACTCCCAGCAGCCCAACCTAATCCAGAATTCAGCCAGGGCGTGTAATGCGATTGATTAAAGCCTTCACCTACCCAAACACTAGAAACACTCCAATAAGTGGGATTTGAGTTAGTAGACGGACTATGAATGGAATACTCGAATTCATTCTTTCGGGCTAGGTAATCTTGAAAAATATCAGCATCACTTAATGGTAAATTATGTATTTTAAATTGTGCTAGATGAAAGGTGCCATATCCTCCAGAGCCCATATTAGTGGTTTCTCCTGCGCCTATGGCATAATTTTGACTTGTAGGCGGTATTTCTCTTGCTCCAGCCTGCGTGCCTTGTAAAACTCCATTTAAATACCCTTTCACTGAGGTTCCATCATACACTAAAGCAATATGATGCCATTGATTTAAATTAACAGCTGTTGACGAAGTAATAATTGGTCCATTCCAAATGCGGTATTTTATATATCCATTGATAATTTCAACATTGGATGCATGCCAACCTCCACTCGGGGTATGCGAATCTAGTTCGCTAACCAATACACCCGTCGAAGCAATTGGATACACCCAAAAACTCATGGTAAAACTTTTCTGTGCACTAGTATTAACTGTTTTAAAATAGGTTCTAATATTGGGAGTAGCTAAATATTGATTAGATCCATTGAAAGAAATATATCCTAATGAATTCATGAAATTAGGTGCGTTATAAAGTGTTGCATTTCCTGAAGCGCTCCCAGCAATATTTGTTACGGTTGTTGCTCCCCGAGTAAAACTAGCTGCCTTTGAAAAATCATAATTTACCACTAAACTATTTTTGGGCAATAAAGAGTGTTGAATGGGCAGCCCAATTTGGGCAAAATTCAAGGATGCCAAAAATAGTAGAAAGAAGGTAAATAATCGTTTCATCTTAATTACTCATTTCGCCAGTTACAATAATTGAATTATTTCCCAGATGCAAAATACTGACAACTGCATATTGACTGGCTGTTTTGGTAAAACCTGTTCGATTCAAATAAGTCCCCGAAAACGTAATTTGTCCCGCACCCATTTGCACTATGGTACAATTGAAACCGGTAGGCAAACCGGTGGGAATAGTTACTGTAATGGCTGAAGCACTGGTACATTGAATGATTCTTCCATTATCAGCAGCGGTTAAAGGATAGTTTTCTGAAATATTAAGGACATTAGCCCCAAATCCAGAAATGGTAGAGGCACTCACATTTCCCCCAGTCAGATTGCCTGTAGTCGAAACATTGCCTGTAGTATAACTAATATCATTTCCTGAACGACTCCAATTACTATTAACACGTGTCCAAGTGGCAGTAGTTGTTGTACTGGTATTCACATAAAAACCAGTGAGATCATCAGTTTGATAGACCATTAATCCATTAGCAGCAGTTGGTAGCGTTATTGCCTCGCGTTGTGCTTTAGTCATGCGAGGGATCAGCAACCCTTTGTCTGTAGAAGCAATCTCTAACTTCGCTGAGGAATTAGGCGTGGTGGTACCAATACCTGTTTGGGCTAACCCTACAAAACCCAAAAATAAAAATATTATATACGCTTTTTTCATTATTATCTGATCCAAATTTGATGAAAAGTATTGTGTTGAAATCCTGAACCTCCATATGCTGGATAATCATCCATCTCCCAACGGTAACCTTGCCCACTAATTCCCCAATGATAAGTAGCACCTAACCAAAAAGGGAAGTTAGTCATCGCAAAATTTCCTTCATTAACAAAGAAACTAGCGGCACTATTAGGCAAAAATGCTGTATGTCCAGATAATGGTGTAAAAATACCATTTACACCTGTCATACTTCCTATTCCTGATTTAAAGTAAGAAATTGTATTAGCATGAGTCGTTTTATAATTAATTATTCTTCCATGTCCTGAAGTTGCCCCATAAAAACGTAGTTCCGTAAATGAGAATGCATTTAAATATGACGGTGCGGTATGTCCCCATGTTGTTGCTGATCCTGATTCATCATTTCCTAATATAGTTGAGCCTAATAACGGTAAACTATTTGTTTTAACCCAAAGCCCTGGATTAGTTCCTCCTCTATGTAAATAATTCAAGACTAAAGTCCATCCACCACCATCAGTCGTCATATCACAATAACAAGAAGTTGATGGTGTAGCACCAACACCATCGGGATCGATAGTGTATTGACCTGAAGTAGTCATTGGGTAATAAGTTAAAATTTCTTTACAACTTTTTAAACTAGTTATTGCAGGTCCTGGCATCCATTTTCCATTTCCAATTAGTTGAAGTTTTCCTGTTCCAACAAAATCAATTTTACCACTATAGAAAATAGTTCCTGTAGGAACGTTTATTGTATGTCCGTTTTGTATGGTTACACCATTTGCAACTTGGGTTGGTGATGCCCATGCAGCAGTTAAATTGAAATTTATAGGCGCAGCAGTTGTGGTAACCGTCTGAGAAAACATAGAA
>NZ_JBIKJY010000044.1:0-3212 GCF_044360715.1 Flavobacterium sp. | reverse complement strand
AAGAGTTAGTACAAATTATTAACGTGTAAAGGCAATAATCGTAATATAATTTTGTTTAGTGTATATTTGTAGTTCAACTTATTTTATGAAAAAAGTAGTTTCCTATTTATTTTTATGTTTTTCATTGCTTTCTTTTTCGCAACAGAAATTATGGAAAGGCTATTTTTCATACAATGAAATTACAGATGTTTGTATTTCTGACCAAAAGGTATATTCCAGCACAAAAAATTCTGTTTTTAATAAAGACGTTTCCTCAAATATTTTAACCACTTTTACTTCAATAAACGACGTAAAACCAGATGAAATTACCGCTATTTTACATACGTCAAATAATTATACTTTAATTGGAAATAAAAATGGTTTAATAATTCTTATAAAACCTGATGGCACCACATTAAACAAAGTAGATATTATTACCGATGTGCCTGTGCCAGCCAACAGTAAAAAAATTAACGATTTTTACGAACATAACGGAAAAGTTTACGTGGCAACACAATACGGAATAACCGTAATTAAGTTATCTAATTTTGAAATTGAAAGCAGTTTTTATATTGGAAATTCAGGTGAATTTATAGATGTTTTACAAACTACAGTATTTAATAATGAATTTTTTGCAGTAACTCGAACACAAGGCATAAAAAAAGCAAGTTTAACGAATCCTTTTTTATACGATTTTTCGCAATGGTCGGTTTTTAATCTGGGAAACTGGACAAGTATTGTAACGTTCAATAATCAGCTTGTTGTCACAGACACAACTACTAATATTTATAAATTTGTTGGAAATACACCACAAGTTTTTAGCACACATTACACGGTTCCACTAAAGCTAAGAACCGATGGCGAATATTTAACTTTTACAGGTCAGTATCAAGTAAATGTGTATAATAGTAGTTTGACACTTATAGCATCTACATTTCAAGTAACCGGTGTTTCAGAACTACTTACTTGTGCCATAACTAAAAACGATAAATTATATATTGGAACAGCAAAAAATGGATTATATGAATCGCCTTTAAACAGTAATTTAGTTTTTACCAACATTTCACCAAACGGACCTATTGAAGATTTGGCTTTTAAAGTAACCAAAACCAATAACGATATATGGTTAACTCACGGAAGTTATGACAGAACCTACACGCCAGATTATAAATTACAAGGAATAAGTATTTTTAATTCCAATACGGGTTGGAATAAAATCCCAAGCACCGAAGTAGCAGGCGCAATAACTTTAGCAGCTATAGTTGAAAACCCAAGAAATAGCAGTGAAGTTTTTGTAGCTTCTGGACAAAGCGGTTTATTGAAATTTACTAATAAAACAAATCCCTTTTTATTCAATCAAACCAATTTTTTAGAATCTGTAACGCTGCCGCCACCAAACCAAAACTACGTCTCGGTGCGAATTAACGGAATGAAATACGACAAAGATGGTAATTTATGGCTTACAAATGCTTTAGTAGACAACGGGCTAAAAGTCCTAAAAAATGGTAATACTTGGCAGTCGTATAATTTAAGTGCAGTAATTCAAAATCCAACCGCTTTGCATTATGGCAATATAGACATTGATAAAAACGGAACAAAATGGACCGCTACGTATGGTGGAGGTGTACTTGCTTTTAATGAAAAATACAATAATAAATTTATAATCATTAACGAAGAAAACGGGAATTTACCCAATAATGATGTGCGATGTGTGGCGGTGGATAACAAAAACCAACTTTGGATTGGAACGTTTAAAGGGTTACGAATTTTAAATAGCGTAGACAGATTTATTTCCGAAACAGCATTAACAACAACGAACATTGTCATTCAGGATGGCGATTTAGCTCAAGAATTATTTTACCAACAAGTAATTCAGGATATTAAAGTAGATGGCGCCAACAACAAATGGGTAGCTATTGCAGACGCGGGCGTTTTTCAGGTTAGTGCAAATGGACAAATTACGTTACGAAGATTTACAAAAGATAATTCACCTTTACCCAGCAATAATGTGTTAGATATTGAAATTGATGAGGTTTCAGGCGAAGTGTTTTTTGCTACAGATAAAGGATTGGTTTCTTTTTTAGGTTCTGCCACAAGAGGAGACGACGATTTACAAAACGTGTACATATATCCAAATCCGGTTCGACCAGAATATTCAGGAACAGTAAAAATATCTGGGTTGATGGACAAAGTAAATTTAAAAATCACAGACATTGAAGGGAATTTGGTTTTTGAAACCACATCTTCTGGTGGAACGGTAGAATGGGATACTACTGCGTTTGGAAAATACAAAGTAGCTTCTGGCGTATATATGGTTTTTGTTTCGTCAAGCGATGCAGCTGAAACTACGGTAAAAAAAATAATGGTCATTCGATAATGCAAACAAAAACCAAAGCCATTGTTTTAAGCGCTATTAAGTACCAAGAAAAAAGTTTAATTGTAAAATGCTTTACCCAATCAGACGGGTTGAAATCTTATTTTATACCAAGTGCCTTTTCTTCCAAAAAGTCCAATCAAAAAATAGCGTATTTTCAACCATTCAACCTTTTGGAAATAGAAGCCAACCATAAAAATAAAGGCACTTTAGAGCACTTTAAAGAAGTAAAAATCGCCTACAATTATCAAAATATAAATACGGATATTGTAAAAAGCGCAATAGTTTTTTTCTTATCAGAAGTTGTAAATAATAGTGTTTTTGAAGAAGAAAAAAACGAGAATTTATTTTCATTTTTAGAAACGTCTTTGTTGTGGTTAGATGCGAATGATTCAGTTTCCAATTTTCATTTGATTTTCCTTTTAGAACTCACAAAATTTTTAGGATTTTATCCGCAAATACAAGAAACAGATTTTGCCTATTTTGAAATGATTGACGGTGTTTTTTCTCCATTTCAAGGCACAAGTTGCCTAAACGCACACGAAACGAATTTGCTTAAAAAAGCTTTACGATTAAGATATGACGACAATCAAAAAGTATTTGCAGGAACAGAGCGACAAATACTATTAAAAATCCTTTTGGATTATTATTCCATTCATTTAGATGGCTTCAAAAAACCAAAATCGTTAGATGTCTTAAAAGAAGTTTTTTCTTAACGCACAACTTTTACCTTTTACCTTTTGCCTTTTACCTATAAATCATTACTTTCGCAAATTGATTTAAGTAAGCGACAAAATGAGTACAAAATTTACTGAATACAAAGGACTTGACTTGCCCACAGTGGCATCAGAAGTTCTTG
>NZ_JBIKJY010000037.1:0-11864 GCF_044360715.1 Flavobacterium sp. | reverse complement strand
CTTTTGTTCCTCCATTTTTGAAAACGGCATCTTTAATAGTTACCACTTCATGATGCCATTTTTTGTCCCCTTTTCCGGTTACTGTCATTGCTGTTTTCATGGATTTGGTTCCTGCATCGTAATCAAGTTTCCATTTAGAACCTTCAATGGCATCATACCAAACCACAGTTATCGACATTACTTTAGGTTTATTATCTTGAGAAAAACCTTCGTGAAGTTTGAAGTATAGTGCATCTTTTTCCGTTGCGTGTTCAAATCCTCTTGCAAACCTTGAATAAATAGAAGAGGTAGCTGTAATAGGTCCGCCAACTCGCCACAAAGGAATTGAAGTTTCATCTGGTTCAATTTGATACAATAATCGGGAGTAATTATCGGCCCAAATTTCCCAACCTGCATCATTGAAACCGACTTGGTCACCTCGTTGCTTCACTTGTCCCATTTTGAGGGCATTTTTATCATCGTTTGCTGCTCCATACTTAGCATATTCGGCAGTGATTTTTTCCATACGATCAATATTTCCGTGCGATGCTTTACCAAACTTGTCTTCAGGATAGGTATTTGTATCAGCTGCATTCAAACCTTTATGCAAAGCACAAAAAGCATTGGTTGCTGTCTCAGGGTGTATTTGCCCGGCATACTTATTGAAAAAATAGAAAGAATAATCAAATCCTTGTTCCTTGCTAGCCTTCAAAGCGCCGCTTGTAACATCCCAAACACTTTGACCCGCATTTAAGGCATTAATTGCTCCCCAGTAAAAGTTGAGTTGAACATTTAGTTGATACCAAGGACGCGTCCAGGTTTGGTCCATCTCAGAACGACGAAAAAGCGTAACCCCTTTTGGGTCAACTAGATAGGGCAAAAACGTGTTTACTGCATCAATTTCTCCACTTAAATGATGTCCTCTCGAAAGTGCTCCATTTTTGATTCCAAAACCATCTTTAAGGTTTTTAATGGCCCAATCCCATTCTTGAACAAAATTATTTTTACCGTTATTGCTTTCTGGTTCTAGATTGTTCAGAAGCATACTAATATTCAATCCTGATTGTTTACCAAACAATTTATCATGCAAGGCAAAGGTTTCAAGACGGAATTCTCTCCATTTTTCACTTTTTACTGGTAAAGAATAATTTTTATCTATAGGCTCCCCTTTATAAGCACACTCATCTCCAGTACATCCTGTTTTAACTTGAATAAATGAAATAGCACTTATTTTCTCTTTAGAAAAGCTGCTAATATGTTTAGCTACTTCTGTCAGAAAACGGTGATAATATTTTTTATATTCTGGAGATAGATAATAAGGATAATGATCAAACGCCCCGGGTTTTTTGGTAGCGCTTGTAATTACTTTTGGCACTCCTTTTTCATAAACCCATTCAGGTGTTTTAGGCCCTGCTGCAAAAGAAATGTATAGCGATATTTTTTCTTTATAGGCTCTTTCAACAGCATTGTCTAATATAGACCAATCATATATTCCTGGTGTTTTTTCAACTTCATCCCAGGTAAAATCGCAGGATGTTCCTTTTAAAAACGGATACTCTCTTATATTCATTGCTTCGCCACGATCCCAAACACCAAAAGAGCTAGATTTTGGACCTACCTGACTTATTACCATGTTAGAGAAAGCAATTACTGCTAAAATGACAATTTTTCTTTTTCTATAAATGCTTTTTAAACTATATTTATTCATAATTAAAAATTTATTATTTATTATTTAGACTGTTAAATTTAATATTGGTTTAAAATATAAAAACAACATTTTATATTTAATTGATATCGTTAAAGTTATATTTATTACTTGTATTTGAATTTTTTTGGGCTTTCCCAGTCCATTCTGTTTTTTGTAAAAATTTTCCACCAAGCTGTTAATTTTCATCTTTTTTTATAGTGCAATTATTTTATTAGCTTCTCTTATACCACTTAAATATGCTCCGTGTACAGTGCCTCGATAGTTTCTTTCGGTATGCTCGCCTGCAAAAAATAATTTATTATTAATTTCTGAAGCCATTGTGTCGAAATCGGCACTTGTAGTTCCATTTGTTGCAAAAGAATATGCACCGAAAGTATTGATGTTCTGCCCCCATTTTGTTCGTAACATATTTGTCGGATTGGGGATACTATTTCCATAAATGGTTTTCAGTTGTGCCATCACTTCATTAATTATTTGGGTATCGCTCATAGTTTCTGTAAGAGTTGCGTAATCGCCAAAAGCAAATGTCATTAAGCCATTGGTTGTTGGTAAAAACTTCATCATATTCATCAAATAATTGAACTTGCCTTTTGTTTCTGGCGTATAGCCGATGTATTGTATATTCGTATCCCAAAACGGTTTTTTCCAAGTAAATAAAAACTTGTTTACATTACCCATTTGGATGTTTTGAATAGCTGATAATTTTGATGCTGGCAAAATTGGTTTAAAGGCAATGCTATTTTTTTTCAAAACGCCCAATGGCACACTTACAATTACATAATCTGCTTCAATTGAATTACCGTTTACATTCACCAATGATTTTGTTTCATTATAATTTATTTCTGTAACGCTACTGTTCAATCTAATATCCAAACCTTGCCCTAAAAAATCCGCCACTTTATCGTAGCCATTGATAACAATTACATCTTTTCCCGAAAACGCTTCATCATCATAAAAATGTTTTGAAGATAATTTTGAAATATCGCCACCTGTATCAAATTCCAAATAAGCAGAAAGCATATATTTCCATAGCCTATTGTTGGCTTGTGTTGGATATAATGAGTTAAAAATAGTTTGAAAACTCTGTTGTTTTGTTCCTGCACTTCTAACTGCTTTTAGGGCGTTTTCAAATTGGGTATATTGGCTATCAAGAAAAGTGTCGGAATAAGTCGTTCCGTTGTTGTCAAAAACGGCATGATTATCGTCATCTGTTAGGTAGGTATTTGCCCCTGCTTGCGAAGCTAATTTTGTTATTGGGTTCCCATTTGGTCCATGTATCCAACTAGCACCTTCGTCAAAAGCAATCCCCATACTTCTGTCTGTTCTGAGTCGTCCTCCAATTTTTTCTTGCGCTTCCAACACAATTACAGTAAAACCTTTATCTTTTAATTTTTTTGCAGCTGCAAGTCCTGATATTCCTGCCCCAATTATAAGGACGGTTTTCCCATTTGGATTTGTAATGTCATCCTCTTTGCTATAAGAAGCAAATAAATTGGGTGCAAGTAAAACCAGTGGGATGGTTTTTAAAGTGTCTAAAACAAATTTTCTTCTTTCCATAAATTTTTATTTCATAAACTCAATTATTTTAAATCAACAAGTTTGGCTCTCAAACATACATTCATAAATGCGGCGGATGTCCATTGTTGAGATCTTGAACCTGAAATTAATCCGGAAGGCAAGGGTACTTTTTCAATATTGCTTTTTTTAAATTAGTGTAGTAGGTACAAATAAATACATTATAAACCACTTTCGGTTGTTCAAAAAGTCGCATACACTTGGTTTTTTTGTTTCAAACAAAGAAATTGATTCTGACTATATATTCTTTAATTGGTCTCTTCAAAATTTTTAATTATTTCTTTCAGTATCGAAGTTAAGCCCACTATTTTAAAGCGGAACGCCTTACCAATGAGTTCGAAATATCCTTTATCAATCTCATTTTAAATTCATTGATCCTAAAACAAGATTAAAACAATTAATCAATTTTAGTCTGTGATTTATCAATTATTGATACTTTTTTACATTATAAATGAAACTTTTTTATACAAATCTAGTTTAGATTGTTAATTAAATTTACAAAATAGTAACATAGAAAAATTAAACGAAAAATAATTATTATGAAAAAACGATTACTCAACACAAAAAGACTAACGCAATTTGTTTTAAGTCTTTGTTTGATTTTGGTGAGCGCTAACACAAGTTGGGGGCAACAAGTTATTGGCTCCTTTCCGTATATGGATGGAGGATTTGAAGGGCAAACTGGAACTCTCGGTAGTTCAGTTACAGCTGGTTCTTGGATAAGGCAAGCTACAACAAATGGAGCCTCTACCATTAATACAACTGGGGCTAGAACTGGTGCTAAATTTGCAAATACTACTTACACGGTGATTACGGGTAATAGTAGGATTTTGCAATCCCCTAACTCGCCTTCTACCACCCCTACGGATTGGCCTAATGTTACCACCGCATCAGCTTATACTGTTCAGTTTTGGATAAAAAATTCAACTGGAGCGTCAATTCCAGTAGGAGTGGGCTCAACAGGTGGTAATTACATAAGTCCAACGATAGCAACAAATAGCGGAACTTGGACAATGTATACCCAAACAGTTACTGCGGTATCTACATCTCAAACAACATCCTATGCTGGAGTCAGAATACAAAATGCAACAGCTAATTTTGATATTGACGATTTTGTCGTTTATTTAGGAGCTGCAGATAACACTCCTCCTGCTGCAGCCACTGCCGCAGCTACACCAGTAAACGGTACAACTGTAAGTTGGACGGCTGCATCAGGTGGAGTTGATGGCGGAGGATATATGGTGGTTAGTTATGCGACAAATCCTAATTTTGACCAAGATCCTAATCAAAATGGTATTTATGCCAAAAATCTTTCCATAACAAATGGAACAAATGGAGTGTCTAATCCAGGAACGGTTGTATATATAGGAACTGGGACTTCTTTTACCGATGATGTTACCGGATCGTCGTCCGGTACCAATTATTATAAAATATATACGGTAGATAAAGCATTCAATTATTCTGCGGAACTTATAGCTACTGCGGTGGTTTCTTCTACACCAGCTATTACTTCGTCAGCAGAAACTTTGACCGGATTCAATTATACGGGAACCGGTCCATCTGCTTCGCAATCGTTTGTGGTTTCAGGTTCTAATTTAACGAATAATTTAGTGGTAAGTACTGCATTGACAGATTTTGAGTTGTCAGCAGATAATTTTGCAACTGCTGGGGCGTCAAGCATTAGTTTGCCATCACCTACAGTTGCTAGTACAACCATTTTTGTTCGATTAAAAGCGAACTTGACAGGTGGTGTTAAAACCGCAACTGTGACCATAGCTTCAACAGGAGCTAATACTTTGCCTACTCTTTCTCTTTCAGGAAGTGCGACAAATGTATTTTATTACAGTGGTACAGGATCGTTATCTGCTGCAACAAGTTGGGGTGCAAATTCAAACGGAACGGGTTCAAATCCAAGCGACGTGACGGCAGATTATACAAATTTTGTGATTGCTAATGGTAATGCAACCACTGCTGCTTCTTGGACATTGGGTTCAAATTCTAAAGTAATTGTAGGAAATGGTTCCGCAGTTACTTTGACAGTTGCCGATACTTTCCCGATAACAGGAACACTCGATGCAGCGGCTAATGGTTCTGTGGTTTGGCAACATGTATTGAGCTCTCCTACTTTTGGTACATTAGACAATGCTTCTGAGGTGCATTTCGCACCGGCAGTTGCGGCCAGTTATTCTTTTGGTGCAACTACCGCTTATGGTAAATTATTTATCGATGGAGCTGGGGAGGTTTCAGTTTCTAATACAGCAAGTACACCTACTGTTAAAACAGCACTTACTGTAGCATTAGGGTCAACTTTGTCTTTTACCTCTAATGCCAACCCAACAATCTCTGTTAATTCAGAGGCTACTGCCACTATAATCGGAACAGTTACTACAAAAAAGGCAAATGGTCTTTTTGCCAGTAATGGAAGTATACCATTAAATACTGCAGCAACCTTAGTTCTTGGAGCTACAAGTACCATAGAATTTGATAGACCTGATTCTCCACAAACCGTTACAGGTTTGCCTTCATTAGTTAGCTATGCTAACCTTACTTTAAGTGGTTTAAATAGCAATAAGTCATTATCAGGAAATATTACGGTTACAGGTGTATTTAGGGTAAATGGAACAGGAACTTCATCATTTACTACTGGAGACAATAATCTTACTCTTGGTTCCAATGCCTCTGCAGAGTTTGGTCCACAGGCAGTATTAAATATTACAGGTGGCACAACCAATTTTAATAACCGAGCAGTAACACTTCAATCTTCTGTTAACGGAACAGCTCGAATAGGAACCATAACAGGAAATATAATAGGAGCAACCAACGTTACCGTAGAGCGCTACATTCCAGCCAAACGTGCGTGGAGAGCTTTGACTGCTCCTGTAAGTACAACAGGTTCCATTTATACCAATTGGCAAGAAGGGGGAACTGGAAATGGAGTAAATGGTTTTGATATTTGGATGCCAGGAGGTAGTAATGGTTTAACTGCAGGTGGTTCAAGCAATTCTCTTTTAGAGTATAATTCAGCAGATAATGCTTGGACTGGAATTACTGCTACTAATGGTTCGAGTTCCATGATGAATGATGACAAAAACAAACCTTTTATGGCATTTGTAACTGGACCTTATGGTACAGGAAATATTACAAGTAATTCTGCAGCAACAACTTTAAGAGCTACTGGTTCTTTAATTATTGGACAACAAACATACACAACAGTTGCAAATAAATACACTTTCATTGGAAACCCGTATGCGAGTCCGTTAGATCCTGCTTTGTTGTTAGCAGATTCTGATAATGCTGCTTTTGGCGGTAATATTTGGGTTTGGGATGCCAATGCTACAGGGTTAAACGCAGTAGGTACCTATAATTTATTCAATTCAGGAACTTACACCAACCTTACCTCTAATCCCGTTGTTACTTCTGGCACTCTAATCCAATCCGGTCAAGCCTTTTTTGTGAAATCTACTGCAGGAGGAACTTTTACAATTAAAGAAGCTCATAAAGGTTCTACGTTTAGTAATGCGGTATTTAGAAGTGGGACGCCACCTGAATTACTTCGTGTGGGTCTTTACAAACAAATCAATAACGAATGGTCGGGTCGTGATGGCGCTATGACGGTTATTTTATCGGATGCAAATGCCAATCAAACACCAAACAAAATGGCAAACGGAACAGAGAATGTTGCGTTTACTAAAAACGGTTTGCTGTTTGCAAGCAATCACCACTTGCCATTAGTAGCAAATGATGTATTGAATGTAAAAGTTTGGAATACTACTGCTGGAGCTAATTATAAATTGAAAATTAATACCGAAGCGTTTACCGCTACTAATTTAAGTGCTTCACTAGAAGATTTATTTACCAATGCTACAACGCCACTTACCCTTGATGGTTCAGCGGTAGAATATCCGTTCACTGTAACCAACGATGCATTAAGTACCGGCGATCGATTTAGAATAGTATTCCAAAATGCTGTTTTAGGAACTATTAATCCTACTGCAACTAGTTTCAGCATTTTTCCTAATCCAGTAATCGGAGATTCTTTCCAGGTGAATTTAGGAAAGTTAGCAAAAGGAACGTACTCTTACTCTATTTGCAATACCATCGGTCAGGAAGTAGCAAAAGGAACCCTAAACAATGCTACTCAAAACACTAATTATGAAGTGAAAATGACTTCTGCAGCTACTGGAATCTATATTATGAAAATTAATGGAAGTGATAACTCGGTATTTACCGCTAAAATAATTAAAAAATAAGAATTATGAAGACCATTATAAAAACACTCGTATTATACTTTTTATTATTTAGCAATACTTTCATTTTTGCTCAAGCGCCCTTTGACCCAGGGCAAGACCCCGGGGCAGTACCAATAAATGATTATATAATTCCGATGTTATTGATAGGGATTGTAATTGGTTATCGATTACTAAAACAAAAAAAAACTAATAGCAAAATAAGCTAATTGTCATTTCATTTAAAACCACGCCTTTAGCGTGGTTTTTGTTTTAGACAAATTGATAATGGACTTACTGTTGAATTACTTTACTAGAGGAAAATAGCAGTTTAAGCAATACAAAAACTACAATATTATTTCGTGTTAATCAATTAATTAGAAACACATCGAAAACCTAAATGTTCCATTGAAGAATCCGCAGAACTTTTCATTCTTGCCGACACACGATAACCGCTACAATAGGATTCATTACATAAAAATGATCCGCCTCTCATCACTCTCTTTTCAACCAAGGGTTCATCGGGATCATAACTTTTTGTAGGTCCTATTGGGTTTATTGTCACTTTGACTTTCTTGAACGAATCGTAATACAAATTGTTGTATTTATCGGCACACCATTCCCAAACATTTCCAGACATATCATACAATCCATAATCATTTGCTGGAAATGATTTTACTGGTGCTGATCCAATAAACCCATCGCTAACTTCATTTTTATAGGGAAAATTTCCTTGAAAATAGTTGCAATGAAATTTACCTTCATCTACTTTTTTATTTCCCCAAGTATATACATTTTTTGACAATCCTCCTCTAGCAGCAAATTCCCATTCGGCTTCAGTTGGCAAACGTTTTCCTGCCCATTTACAATACGCATTTGCATCGTCCCAGCTAATATGAACAACAGGATAATTATCTTTTCCGTCGATAGTACTGTCTTTTCCTTGGGGATGTTTCCAATTGGCTCCATGTGACCAATTCCACCATTGGCTGTAATCTTGAAGACTCACCTCGCCGCTAGTTGGTACAAAAACCAAAGAGGCAGCTTTAAGTGTTTCAGCATCTGGTTTTGGAGTGTCTGAAGGCAATTGTTTTTTTAATTCGTCCCAATCAATATCTTTTTCAGCGGTAGTAACATAACCTGTGGCGGAAACAAATTTGGCAAACTGTGCATTGGTAACTTCGGTAATGTCCATAAAAAAACCATTTAATTTTACTTGGTGCTTAGGGAATTCATCCTGACGCGCTTGGTCATTATCTCCTCCCATACTAAAAATACCACCCGGAATCCAAACCATGCCTTCGTGAGTTTTGTTGTCTATAATTTTCAACGAATTTTCAACGTTTGTATTTGAAGAATTAATCACTAACCTATTTGGAATTGCTGTTGTACAACATGTTTTTTTTGTAGTTGTTTTTTTTGGAACTACTTTCTTATTTGATTTTTGTTGTGCTACACAAACATTTACTGTTATTATTAAATTTAACCACAGAAAAATGATCAAAAAATTATTTTTCATAATATTATTATTATTTGAAGAGCTAAATTAATTTAAAATATTATTATTTATCCTGACTTTAGCAAAGAAATAATTATTTTAGCTTTTAAATCCTTTGCTGCATACTTTTCGCTTTGTTTTAGATTCTATTGCACTACTTACGGAATTATTATTTAAATAAAATTCAATGTTTTTGAATTCATTTTAAGAAACGAAATATAAAAAATACCAGGTTCTACCAGAAAATAGTATACAAGGCAACCAAGATACCAGTTACTAATAAACTACCGGCTAAAAACCCACTATTTACTTTAAACATTGAGGAATCTATTTCTAATCCTTTAGATTTTATCCCTCGTTTTTGGTCAAATAAACTAATAACGATCATTACAGCTACACAGATTACAAATACAAATCCCATACGGTCAATGAATGGAATTTCATACAAACTTTTTCCATTCTCTTGAGGTACTAATACAGCGAAACCTGTTGAATTTAAAAATTCTAAATTCATCCAATTGGGTAAAAACTTAAATACAACTGACAATATGAAACCTCCAATGGTTGCAAACATGGCAGCATTTGAACTTGTTTTTTTCCAGAAGAATCCTAAAATAAACATGGCGAAAACCCCAGGACTAACAAATCCAGTGTATTCTTGAATAAATTCGAATCCCCCTTTTTTATCAATTCCTAGGTGTGGTGCAATAACTACCGCTAACATCATGGCTATAAAAACAGCCCATTTCCCAACTTGCACCATTTTCTGTTCACTACAATCTACATCAATTTTTTTCTTGTAAATATCCAATGTAAAAATGGTAGCAATACTATTTACTTTTCCTGCCAATGAGGCAACAACCGCAGCGGTTAATGCGGCAAACGATAAACCTTTTAACCCAACTGGCAATAAGTTTAACAATACAGGGTAGGATCTATCTGGATTTAGAACGCCATCAGGGCCTAGTAATTCTGTTTGCAAACCACCTTTTGTATAAATTACATAAGCAGCAATACCAGGTAAAACAACAATAACAGGCATTAATAATTTTAAGAAAGCAGCGAATAGAATTCCAGTTCTAGCTGTTTTTAAATCTGCACCTAAAGCTCTTTGTGTTATATATTGATTACAACCCCAATAATTCAAGTTTACAATCCACATACCTCCCAATAAAACGGTAAGTCCTGGCAAACTTGGGAAATTTGAACTATCTTTTTTAAATATCATGTGGAAATGGTCGCCAGATTGATTCAACATATAATTGAATCCGTTTACCATTCCATGTTGTCCATTTAATTCTGCTACTTTATCTAATGCTAAATAAGTAGTTACTAAACCTCCAAAAATTAGGAAAACCACTTGAATGACATCGGTATAACCGATAACTTTCATACCTCCTAAAGAAATAATAATAGCAAAGAATGCCAAACCATACATGCACAAATCAAGATTAATACCTGAAATTCCGTTAATTGCTAATGCCCCAAGGTATAGGATAGAAGTTAAATTAACAATTACATACAACAACAACCAAAAAACAGCCATAATCATAGCAATATCCCCGTTATACCTTTGATTAAGGAACTGCGGCATTGTATATATCTTATTTTTTAGGTAAACAGGAATAAAAAATACGGCTACAATAATTAACGTCAATGCAGACATCCATTCGTAGCTTGCAATAGCCAATCCCATTTTAAATCCATTGCCCGACATAGCAATAAATTGCTCAGACGAAATGTTGGAAGCAATTAAGGAAGTTCCAATAGCCCACCAAGTTAACGATCCTTCAGCCAAGAAGTAATCATGCGAAGCAGAGTTTTTGGCTGTTTGTTTTCGTTTGTAAATCCAATAGCCATATCCAGCTACTATAAAAAAGTAAACTAGAAAGACCATGTAGTCTGCAAATTGTAATGTATTCATAATTTTGTTTTTTAGGTTAATTAAATTAATAGTGTAAAATATTTTAATCTATTTTGATTTTTAAGATGCTATTGAAAGTTATTTCTTCCTAACTCTCTGTTCCCATTTCCAAGCGCTTTCCATTGCCTGATCCAAAGACGATGCTGTTTTCCAGCCCAAGACAGTATTCGCTTTGTCTGTACTGGCATAAGCCATAGTAACATCTCCTTCTCTTCTGTCAACAATTTTATATGGAAATGGTTTTCCGCTTACTTTTTCAAAGCTCGCTATCACTTCAAGAACAGAACTACCAACTCCAGTACCCAAGTTGAAAATTTCAACTTTATCTTCATTTTTATTTTCTAAAAGACGTTCTAAAGCCACTACGTGTGCCTTTGCCAAATCGACTACGTGAATATAATCTCGAATACAAGTTCCATCAACAGTTGGATAATCGTTTCCATACACCATTAATTCCTTCCGCAACCCAATACCTGTCTGTGTAATGAATGGAACCAAATTCTGTGGAACACCAATTGGTAATTCTCCAATTTCAGCAGATGGGTGCGAACCAATTGGATTAAAATATCGCAATAAAACAGCATTGATAGTACTCACTTTTGCAACGTCAGTTATAATTTCTTCACCAATTTGTTTGGTATTTCCATAAGGAGACATTGCGGGTTTGATAGGTGCATTTTCATCAATAGGCATTTCATCCGCCTGACCATAAACCGTACAGGAAGAACTGAAAATAAAGTGGGCTTCTGTTTTTTCTTGTAATTCTTGTAATAAATAAATCAGAGAAGCAATATTGTTTTCATAGTATAGCAATGGATTTTTAACGCTTTCACCTACAGCTTTTGAAGCTGCAAAGTGAATCACACTGCTCACATCATTGTGTTTTTTAAAAAAAGCTTGTACCGATGCTTTTTCCCTTAAATCTAATTTTTCAAATTGGGGTTCTTTACCAGT
>NZ_JBIKJY010000008.1:0-91237 GCF_044360715.1 Flavobacterium sp. | reverse complement strand
CACTTAAAAACTACTATGTTCCTATGTGTTTATTTTACTTCTCAATCTCCAAAGCAAAACAGCTTTTTTCCTCTTTAGTAATTAAGAATGAATTTTCATTGTTATGAATTTCAATCGCATCATCATAATTTAATTCTTGTAAGTAATTTAAGTTTAATGCTTTAATTGTATTATTTAATACCATTTCTACGTTTGCAACATCTAAACACCATTCTAAATATTTGACATTGTTGGCGTGATTTACAATATCAATATCCGATAAAATAATTTTTCTTTCGTTTTTATATGAAAATAATTCAGGAATAGTTATTTTCTGAATGGGTTTTGCAATACTATCGGTATCATATTTTTCAAAATGCGTATGGGGTAACGCTAAATTATCTGGTCGTCTGGTAGTAGTATTTATTACCACCCAAAAAGTTTCGCAACCTATTAGTTTTTCTTCATTCAAATACATTTCTAAACAACGAATGGAACGCGAATTTTCTAAGGTTTTTATCCAAGTTTTTATGGTAATAACATCTTTCCATTTTGGTAATTTTGATATTTCAATTCGCATTCTACTCAACACCCAAGCTTGTTGATGTTGTTGCATATCTAAATAACTAATACCACCTAAGTCGGCGTGAATGCCTGCAACTATTTGAAATAAATTACAAATTTCGGTATGTTTTAAAAAGCCGTTAGGGTAGCAATGTTGAAAACCAATTTCAAAATTTTGTTTGTATATAGAGGTAAATTCTGTAGAAATTGACATTTGATTTACGATTTGAGATTAACGATTTACGAATTGGGATTTACCTATTTTGGATTTTTGAATTTATAATTTCAATAATTTTATTTCTATCTGTTTCAAAATCAAACCAAACAGCATTTTCCGTGCGCTTGAACCAAGTCATTTGTCGTTTTGCAAATCGGCGGGTATTTTGCTTGATTTGTTCTTTGGCGAATTCAAGTGTGTATTTTCCTTCAAAATAATCAAATAACTCTCTATAACCTACTGTTTGTAAGGCATTTCGATCCTTATGAGGAAGTAATTGCTTAACTTCTTCCACCAAACCTGCTTCAAACATTAGGTCTACACGTTGGTTAATTCGGTCGTACATAATTTCTCTATCCGATTCTAAACCAATGATAATAGGAGTGAAGTTACGTATGCTGTTTCTTTTTCCAATAAAACCGGAATAGGGTAGACCACTTCCAATACAAACCTCTACAAAACGCTTCATACGTTGGGGATTCTGTAAGGTTTGCGGATTTTCTTTTTCCAGTTTTTTATAATAATAGGGATCTAATTCTTGTAATTTATGCTGTAAAAATTCAATGCCTAATGCATCAAATTTAGAATTTATTTCTGTACGAACACCATCCTCAATATCTGGAAATTCATCAAAACCTTTTAAAACGGCATCTACATACAAACCAGAACCGCCCACCATAATTTGGATGTTGTTTTTAGCGAAAAGTTCATCTAATTTTTCAAGCGCTTCTTTTTCAAAATCACCAACGGAATAGTGTTCTAAAATCGATTTATTTTGAATAAAATGATGAGGTGCTGCAGCTAATTCATCTTCCGAAGGCACTGCTGTACCAATTTTCATTTCTTTAAAAAATTGCCGACTATCGCACGAAATGATTTCGCAACCAAAATGTTGTGCCAAAGCAATACTCAAGGAAGTCTTTCCTATAGCTGTGGGTCCGATTATAGTAATGAGATAGTTCAATTTTTAAAAAATATTTTATCTAAACATATCCATTCCAGGAATACTTGGCATCCCTGACTGGGCTACTGCTGCCATTTCGGCTTCGTTCACGTTTGTTGCTTTTGCAATGGCTTTATTCAAAACAGTAACTAAATAATCTTCCAACATTTCTTTGTCTTGCAACAATTCATCCGCAATTTTGAAGTTTTTAATTTCTCTATTTGCTGTTAAGGTTACTTGTAATAAACCGTCGTTACTTTGTTCGTCTACTAAAACGCTATTTAATCTGTTTTTAGTTTCTTCCATTTTTTGTTGGGTTTCTTTTAATTTACCCATCATTCCCATTAAGTCCATTTTGTATGTGTTTTGATTTTATTTTTTTACAATTCTTTTATAAACGTACAACGTTTTTTATGATATTCTGGATCGAAATTTTTCCATAAATTGTGTATCGCGTGATTATCTTCTAATTCAGGTGTTCGCATGCAATTTACTACTCCTATTTTTTTAAAGCTGATGTGGTTTTCATTAAATAAAATTGCAGTTACGCCTTTACTTTGGTATTCGGGTAATACACCAATTAAATAAAACACAGCAGTTTTACATTTGTTTTTTGCTTTTAATAAATGTAAGAATCCTGTTGGAAATAGTTTGCCTTTTGCTTTTTGTAACGCTTCAGCAAAATCGGGCATTACAATACTAAAAGCCACCATTTTACCTTCTTTGTCCATCACAAATTTTATAAATTCAGGATTGATAAACGAAATGTATTTCTTTTTAAAATATTCAATTTGAATATCGTTAATAGGCACAAACGATTGCAAAGAGGCATAACTTCCGTTGAATAATGTAAACATTTTGTCTACATACGGCATTATGTCTTTGGTTTTTGTAAAATTCAAATGGGTTAAATCGTATCTTTTTTCAATCATATCCGCCACGCGTTGAAAATTTGTAGCATCAATGTTTGAAAAAGGAAACTTACTTTCTAAATATACTTTTTCTTTCACAAAGCCCAATTGCTCAAAATGGGTCGCATAATAAGGAAAATTATACCACGTAATCATTAAACCTCTTTCTTCAAAACCATCAATTAAGCAGCCCACTTTATCCAAATTTGAAAACCCCATAGGACCTTCAATATTATCTAAATGATGTTCCTTTCCAAAAGCAATTACTTTATCTAAAAGTGCTTTCGTAACTTCAATATCATCAATAACATCAAACCAACCAAAACGAACTTTCTTTTTGCCTAAAATGTTCACTTCATCCCAATTAATAATCGCCACCACACGACCTACAATTTTATTATTTTTGTAAGCCAAATAAAAATGAGTATCGGCGGTTTTAAAAACGGGATTTTTGGTTTTATCAAAGCTATCTAATTCTTCTTGAATTATTGGTGGCACCCAATATTTGTTGTCTTTGTACAACTCAAAAGGAAATTTTATAAATTCCTTCAATTCTTTTTTCGAGAAAATTTCTTTTACTTCTATCATTAGTCTACACCGTCTTTTCTTTTGTTTTTGGCTGCCTTTTTATCCATTTTCTTATCCATTTTACTTCTTGTGCCAGGTTTGTCCATTTTTACTTCTTTGTAATTTTTAGTAAAACGCCATGTAAACCCTAATCCTCCATAAAATATCCCCGGAGTATTTTTTATACTGGTACCAATGGAAGCATCAAATTGCATATCTTTTTTATGTAAAAATGCCGCACCTAATCTGAAAATGCCATCACTATAATATTTGCCATTGTATCCTTGATTTTCAAGAAATACCGATAAATTTTGATTGATTCCGTGCGTTACGGTTAAAATATAATCGATACTGGCAAAATCAGTTCCTATCTTGTTGTAAATTAAGTTGGTTACTAAAACCGTTCTGTCCCCAAAATGATTTTGAGCAATCGCCATAACTTTCGGACTAAATTTTGCTTCCAACACGGAAGTATTTGCAAACAAATTATTTTCAGAAAAGTTCAAATTGGCACCTGCATAAGCAGAGAACGCAGGAATAAATTGTTTCCATTTGAAACGATGATTGGCTTTCCAACTGTATATGCTTGGTTTTTCAGGACCATTTTTAAAAGGGTCATAAATTAAATATTTTGCACCAAAAGTAGTTTGTCGTAAGGCACTTCTGCTTGAAGTAACATCGTATTGAACATACGAATCTTTTTGATATTGAAGTTCAGCTATAAGTTCTAATTCTTCTTTAAATAATCCCCAACGTAACGCTAAATCGGCAAAATATCCTTTAGCGCTATAGTTTAATTTATCGTGGTTTTCAGTAATGTAATTTACACCTGTTTCTGTTTGAATGACACTTTTACCAACAGAAAACGCCATCATAGATTTTCCAGGACGGTTAGAGTTTACTTCGTCCGTATATTGTGCATTCGCAATTGACGTTAGCAATATGGTTGCTATACAAACAACTTTTGTAGGAAATTTCATAAAGATATATTTAAAACCCAAATGTAAATATTTTATCATAATTTTAAGTATTAGATTTGATATATTCCTTATTTTTGACAAAAAAAATACAATTATGGATACAGCAAGTGTGCCGGGATTTATTAGAACCATATTCTATATCATTTTGTTTTATTATTTATTTAAGTTTGCAATGCGATTGCTAGCACCATATTTGATGCAAAAAGTGGCGAAAAAAGCAGAAGAACATATTAAAAAGCAGTTTGAACAACAGCAACAAAACTATCAATCCACATCGGAAAACAAACAAGAAGTTCCGAAAAAAGAAAAAAAAGTAGTTGGTGATTATATCGATTATGAAGAAGTTGAATAATTTTCTCCGTTAACGCGGAGATTTTTTTATTTTTGTAGGATATTATTTTAAGAAGTAAGATGAAGAAATTAGAAAAATTTGCACCCCATATATATGCCATTTTTGGTTTTATAGTAATTGCTATTATTTATTTTTATCCGGTGTTGGCTGGTAAACAAATAATGCAATCGGATATTGCACAATATACCGGAATGGCAAAAGAACAAAACGACTTTAGAAATGAATTTCATGAAGAGCCGTATTGGACAAATAGTGCGTTTGGTGGTATGCCAACGTATCAATTAGGTGCAAAATATCCTCATAATTATATTAAAAGTTTAGACAGTGAATTACGATTTTTACCTCGCCCTGCCGATTATTTATTTCTATATTTCTTAGGTTTTTATTTGTTATTAATGAGTTTAAAAATCAAACCGTTACAAGCCTTTTTTGGTGCTTTAGCTTTTGGTTTTTCTACGTATTTGATTATTATTTTAGGAGTAGGGCATAATGCAAAAGCGCATGCGATTGCTTATATTCCTATGGTTTTAGCTGGAATTATCTTTGTTTTTAGTAGACGATATTTGATTGGTGGGATTGTAACGATGCTTGCTGCTGGATTAGAAATTCAGGCGAATCACTTCCAAATGACGTATTACTTCTTGTTCTTATTTGCTTTTGTAATTGGATTTTATATTTACGAATTTGTTAAAGAAAAAGATTTCAATCATTTATATAAATCATTCGCAATTTTAGGTTTAGGTGCAATTTTGGCCATTGGTGCGAACGCAACAAATTTATTAGCTACCGCTGAATATGCTAAGTATTCAACCAGAAGTAATAGCAATTTAACGTTTGATGAAAACGGCAAAAAGAAAACCGATACGAATGCCATGAGTTACGACTATATTACGCAATATAGTTACGGTGTGGCCGAAAGTTTAAACTTAATTGCACCTAAGTTATTTGGGGGATCAAACGCAGAAGATTTGGGCGATACCTCTTCTATGTATCAATTTATTGTAGGACAAAATGTTCCTGAAACGGAAGCTAGAGATTTGGTAAAACATATGCCAACGTATTGGGGCGATCAACCAATTGTTGCTGCACCAGCATATATAGGAATTGTCGTATTTTTCTTAGCTATTTTGGCACTGTTTTTAGAAAAACGAAAAATTAAATATGCTTTAGCCGGCGCAATTGTGCTATCCTTATTGCTTTCATATGGTAAAAATCTTTCTATAGTTACAGACTTCTTTATTAATTACATGCCTATGTATAATAAATTTAGAGCGGTTTCTTCCATTCAAGTAATATTAGAATTATGTATGCCTGTTTTAGCTATTTTAGGATTGTCGGCATTTTTAAATGCTGATGAAGCTGAGCGAAAAAAACCTTTATTATATTCAGTAGGGATTGTTGGTGGTATTTTAATCGTATTGTTTTTAGGAAGCAGTATGTTTGATTTTACTTGTGAAAACGATAAAATGTATGCCCAACAATACGGTCCTGAATTTATGAAAGTCTTAAAAGAAGACAGAGCGAATATGTATATGTCTACCATTTATCGTTCATTAGGATTTTTAGTAGTAGCATTTGGAATATTATTTTTCTATACGAAAAAAACGTTTTCACACTTAACTACAGTTATATTGATTGGATTCGTAATGGTGTTAGATTTATTTGTAGTTGCCAAAAACTATGTAAAAGCAGACGATTTTGTTTCGAAAAGTCAAATAGAACGACCATTTGGCGAACCTACTGAAGCGGATGCAATTATATTAGAAGACACCACTCATTTTAGAGTTTTTGATGTGGATGGAAATATGAACAGTGCAAGAACGTCTTTTTATCATCAATCTATTGGAGGATATCACGCGGCCAAACCAAAGAAAATGCAAGAACTATTCGATTATCAAATTGCAAAAAACAATTTTGAAGTCTTGAATATGTTAAATGTAAAATATATTTTAAAAACCAATGAAGAAGGCAATCAACAATCGTTAGAAAATCCGAATGCGAATGGAAGTGCTTGGTTTGTGTCAAAAGTGAAAGTGGTAAATTCCGCAGATGAAGAAATGAAAGCTTTGGATAAGTTGAAAACAAATGACGAAGCTACTTTTATGAAACCAGCTTTAACTAAAGGTGTTTTTAATTTTGAAACGGGTAAAGATTCCACTTCAACAATTGAGCTGATGTCATACAAACCCAATCATTTAAAATACGTTTCTAATAACTCTAAAAATGGTTTTGGTGTATTTTCTGAAATGTATTACGAAAAAGGTTGGAAGGCTACTATAGACGGCAAGGATGCTAAAATTTATAACGTAAATTACGTATTACGTGGCTTACAAATTCCAGCAGGAAAACATAAAATCGAGTTTAAATTTGAACCAGATGTTGTAAAAACAGGAAGTACAATTGCTTTGATATCCACTCTTTTAATGCTTATCGCTATAGGATTAGGGATTTTTTATTGGAGAAAACAAAATAAACAATTAGTTAAGATAAAATAAATTTATATTAAACCTGACAGGTTTCAAAAACCTGTCAGGTTTATAATTTCAAGATAATATTTTGAGTACAAATAAAGTTTTAATCATCACCTATTATTGGCCGCCAGCAGGTGGGCCTGGCGTGCAACGTTGGTTAAAATTTGTAAAATACCTTCCGGATTTTGGCATAGAACCCATTGTATATATTCCAGAAAACCCAAGTTATCCGTTGCTTGATGAAAAATTACTTTCGGATGTTTCTGATAAAACAGTTATTCTGAAAAACAAAATATTCGAACCTTATGCTTTGGCTTCATTTTTATCCAAAAACAAAACAAAGAAATTAGGAGCAGGTATTATTACTCAAAAGAAAAAGCAATCGTTTATAGAAAAAGCAATGCTTTGGATTCGAGGAAATGTTTTTATCCCGGATGCTCGCGTTTTTTGGGTGAAACCTTCTGTGAAATATCTTAAAAAATACATTCAAGAAAACAATATTGAAACCATAATAACTACGGGTCCGCCACATAGTTTGCATTTAATTGGCTTAGATTTAAAAAAGCATCTAAACATAAATTGGATTGCTGATTTCCGAGATCCGTGGACGACCATTGGCTATCATAAAGAACTTAAATTATCAAAATGGGCGAGTGCCAAGCACAAAGCGTTAGAAAAAGAAGTTTTAACAACTTGTGATACGATTTTAGTAACTTCACCCACAACAAAATCTGAATTTGAACGAATTACAAATCAACCTATTGAAGTCATTACAAATGGATATGATGTAGAGAAAATTGAAAAAAAGCCCTTAGATGATGCATTTACTTTAGCGCATATTGGTTCGTTTTTATCGGAAAGAAATCCACAGATTTTATGGGAGTCTTTATCGGAATTAATCGATGAAAATGAAGCATTTGCAACTCATTTTAAATTAAAATTAATTGGAGCGGTTAGTAAAGAAGTTATTCAATCAATTTCAGATTTTAATTTAGATAGTTTCGTACAAAATTTAGGTTATGTTTCGCACGAAGAAGCAATAATACATCAAAGAAGTTCGCAAGTTTTATTGTTAATTGAAATTGATTCGGATGACACAAAATGTATCATACCAGGAAAACTTTTTGAATATATGGTTTCAGAAAGACCTATTTTAGCCATCGGACCAAAAAATTCCGATTTCGAGAATATCATAAAACAGACAAATACAGGTGTTTTTTATCAATATAACGAGAAAAATGAGCTAAAAAGTCAAATTTTAAGCTATTTTAATCAATATTTAGATAAAAACTTAAAAGTTAATGCAGTCGGTTTACAACAATTTAGCAGAAAAAATTTAACAGAACAATTAGCAAAAACAATTTCAAAATTCAATGGTAAAACGTAATTTTAATAACACAGATTAGAGGAATATTTAAAATCTAAAACATCTAAAAAAGTTAAAACATCTAAATAATCTAAAAATCTAAGTAATCTAAAAATCTAACCATCTAATCATCTAAAAATGGGTATCGTAATTAAACAATCTATTAAAAACACCATCATTACTATTATAGGTTTTGCTATTGGTGCGATTAATGTTTTGTATATGTATCCTGTATTTTTAGGTAAAGACTATTTAGGATTAACCAATTATATATTATCTGCAGCAAGTATTTTGTATCCAATTATGTCATTTGGTATACAAAACACATTGATAAAGTTTTTTAATGAAAATAACAAAACTGAAGCTGAATTAAGTAGCTATATTAGTTATATGCTTTTGTTACCTTTATTCATAGTTATTCCATTTTTTGCTTTGTTTTATCTTTTTTATGAAAACATTGCACTATATGAATCCTCAAAGAATGGTATTGTTTATGATTTTGTATGGGAAATTCCAATAATTGCCTTGTTTATAGGTTATTTTGAAATTTTTTATGCTTGGTTACGTGCGCATATGAAATCGGTTTTTGGTTCTTTTGTAAAAGAAGTTTTTGTTAGAATATTAATTACACTTTCGCTTTTTGCTGTTTATTTTAAATGGATAACGTTATCAGAATTTATTCATTCTTTGGTTTTGGTTTATGGGATTAGTTTGTTAGTAATTATTTATTATGCCAATAAAGTAAAGCCAATTCAATTGAATAAAAAATTTCCAAAAAACACAAAGTCTATTTTTGTGTTTACCGTTTTCATTATTTTATCGGCAAGTGTTGCCAATATGCTTTTAGATATTGATAAATATATGATCAATCAGTTTTTAAAAATTGAAAATATTGCTTTTTATTCTTTGGCTGTGTACTTGGCAATGGTTATTTCCGTACCACAACGCGCAATGCATCAAATCACTTATCCAATAACAGCTAAATTAATCAGCGAAAACAAATGGCAAGAATTAAACGAATTATATAAAAAATCTTCGGTAACGCTTCAAGTTATTGGAGGTTTAATATATATTGGAATTTTAGTAAACATAAATCAAGTGTATGAAATTCTACCAAATGAAGGATATAGTCAAGGATTGTTTGTGGTTTTTACCATTGGTTTATCGAAATATTTTGATGTAATTTTAGGTAATAATAACTCCATTATATTTAATTCTAAGTATTATAAAACAGTATTGCTTTTAGGGGTTTTATTGGTTTTTGTAATCGTAGGTTTAAATTTAATTTTTATTCCTAAATACGGAATAAACGGTGCAGCTTTAGCGACTTTAATCGCAATTGGAATGTACAGTTTAGCCAAGCTATTATTTGTGGTTTTTAAAATGAAATTATTTCCGTTTACTAAAAACACAATAGTTTCATTTGTTATTACTGTAGTGTTGTTTTTCGGATTTTACTATTGGGAATTTCCTTTTCACCCGATAATTAATATTGGCTTAAAATCGGTACTCCTTTCTGTTTTATATTTGGCTTTACATTATTATTTCAAGGTTTCAAGTGATATTAATTTTGTGATTAGAAATGTATTCAATAAGGTTTTTATGAAAAAATAAAAAATCCCGCTTCGAATAACGTAACGGGACTTTTAACAAACTAATATTTAATTTCTTTTTCTTTCTTCGGTATCTTTTTTAATTTCGTCGATGTCTTCTTTTTTCATTTTTTCTTTGCTACCATCTTTTTTATAGTAGTAATAATCGCCATCGTTTTCAGCATCATCGTTATGATAGTTACCACCATTATATCCTGCTGGGCAAGGATTGTAGGTATAACCATAACTCATTCTGTTAACAAAACCCACAACTCCAACAATTTGTCCGTGGTAATTATAGAATAAACGCATACCTCCAATTCTGGTTAAAGCAAAACTGTTATAGGTCATAAATACACTACCAATTCGTTTAATTCTTCCATAATAATCGTAATTTACAAAAACACTACCAATTCTTCTGATTCTACCATAATAGTCGAACTCAATTTTAATTCCTCTGTTACCTCTTTCATTACTATTTGAGTTTGTAGGTGTACCACCTCGTCTTGCAATATAATTGTTGTTTCCAATATTGAAATCGAAATCGCCGGTTGGAAAAACATAAAACAAAATGCCTCGTTCTAAAAACACAATTGGTTCCGCATCTCTGTAATCAATTGCGTAATAATTAGGATACCCATTTTGATGTTCATTTCTGCTTCCACGTCTTTCGGTGCTAACTTCTTGAGCATAAACTGCGTTTAACAGGATTAAAAAACTGCTCACTAAAAATGTAATTTTTCTCATAATTTCTAAGTTTTAAAGGTTCTACATTTTCTAATTGTTATTATTATTTAATTATTTTCAATTGCTATGCCAAAAGAAAAAATATATATGATAACGATTTGATAATAACTTGTTAATGATTTCTAATAGATTGATATTTATAATTTTAATTTTAATATTTAAAGAATATCAACCAATTTATCATCGGTTATTTACAACATAGATTATACTAATTTTTAAAATTTCTATAATCTGTATTTCAAAAAAGTAAAAAATTAGACTGAAATTGAATTTAGTTTTTGCTGTTGCCTCTGAATTTACTATTTTAGCACAAATCAGAATCAGTATGCGGAAGTCATTCTATATATTATTTTTTATAAGCCACTTAGTTTTTGCGCAATATCCAACGGATTACTTTCGTTCTCCTTTAGATATTTCAATAAATTTATCAGGTACTTTTGGTGAATTGCGTTCCAATCATTTTCATTCAGGGTTAGATATTCGAACCAATAATATAGAAGGACTACCTGTTTACGCTGCAGCTGACGGAATGGTTGTGCGAATTAAAGTATCGCCATTTGGTTTTGGAAAAGCGTTATATATTGCTCATCCTAATGGATACACTACCGTTTACGGACATTTGCAGAAGTTTAGCGATAAAATTGAAGCGTACGTAAAAGAACAACAATACCGTCAGAAAAGTTTTGAGGTAGAATTATATCCCAGCAACATAAAAGTATCACAATCAGAAATTATTGCTTTGTCAGGTAATTCTGGTGGTAGTGGCGGACCCCATTTGCATTTTGAGTTTAGAGATACAGCATCAGAAAAAATCATCAATCCAATGGCTTTTGGAATGAATAAATTGATTAAAGATCAAACAAATCCAGTAATTTCAAGTTTAATGGTATATCCTGCAAACGATTCAATTTCAGTAAATAAAAGCAGAAATCCAGTTAGTTTGTCGTTACAAAAACAAGTGGACGGCACTTTTTTAGCTACAAAAGTCGTAGCCAGTGGGAAAATTGGTTTTGCACTGAATTCGTATGATATATCCACCAATAATTATAATAAAAACGGAGTATATAAAGTAGAAAGTTATTTAAATGGTTCGCCAAATTTTAAATACGAATTCGAAACGTTTGCTTTTGATGAATCGAAACATATAAATTATTTTATTGATTTTAAAACGTTTAAAAAACTAAAGCAACGCTTTCAAAAATTATTTATTAAAGAAAATTATCCTTTATCTATAGTAAGCGGGAATACTAAAAATGGGTTTATCGATATTAAACCCAATGTAAATTATACTTATAAAATTGTAGTTTCTGATTTTCACGGAAACACCACAGTAGTGAATGTTCCAATTTCTTATGAAAAAGCAATTCAATTTTCTGAAACCTCAAAACCAGTAGTAAAAGAAAACTATTATATAAAACACAAATCGGAATATAATTTTGAATTTGATAAAACGGCTGTTTACTTTCCACCGAATGCTTTGTATGAAAATGCTACTTTAAATATTGTTGAGAAAGATGGCATTTTAGATATAGAAAATAATTTCGAAGCCATTCAAAATGGTTTTACTGTTACGTTAGATATATCAGATTTATCTGAAGAAGAAAGAAAAAAAGCATTTATTGGTACCGTTTCGGGGTATAAGTTAGAGTACAATTCTTCTTTCAAAAAAGGAACAAAAATAGCAGCTAAAGTAAAATCATTTGGAAAGTATAAAGTAGGTATTGATAATGTGCCACCTCGAATTTATAATCCTAATTTTATTGAAAACAGCAATATTTCTAAATTAAAAACGTTAAGTGTATCTATTAACGATCTGCTTTCAGGTATTGATAGTTACAACGCCTATTTAAATGATGAATGGATTTTAATGGAATACGATTATAAAACCAAAAAATTAATTCATAATTTTGAAGATGGTAAAGTAATTCCAGGAAACAATACTATTAAAATTGTGGTTACGGATAAATTGGATAATACAGCTACATTTACATCAAATTTTATATATTAAGTATGCTTATACATAGTAAGTTATTTCGAATTATTCTGTTTTTTATATTTATTTCTACCTTTTCGTTTGCTCAAAAAGCCAGAATTAAAGGTGTGGTTTTAAACGAAAATCAGTTGCCTATTGAAAATGTTTCAGTAAGTTCACCTACTTCGAATACCATCACCAATAAAAATGGTTTTTACGAATTAGAAATAGCTGCTAATGTAGAAGTTACTATTTCATTTTTCAATTCGTCATTTAAGAAATCAACGTATAAAGTCAATTTAAAACCTAATGAAGATTTTGAATGGAATCCGATTTTAGGAACTATTAATGAAGTAATTGAAACCGTTGTAATATCGGGTAAAAACAGAAAAATTAATGGAGCCACAGCGGTTTCACCCGTTTTATTAAGACGAATTCCTGGAGGAAATGCGGGTGTTGAAAATTTGATTAAAACCCTTCCAGGTGTGTATTCAAACAACGAATTAAGTACCTCTTATGCTGTACGTGGTGGAAATTACGATGAAAATTTAGTATATGTAAACGAAATTGAAGTCTATCGTCCGTTTTTAGTTCGTTCTGGGCAGCAAGAGGGTTTGAGTTTTACCAATACCGATATGGTACAAAATATCGATTTTTACGCAGGTGGATTTCAAGCCAAATATGGCGATAAATTGGCTTCTGTTTTGGATATCGCTTATCGAAATCCAAAATCATTTCACGCCGGTTTAGAAGCCAGTTTTTTAGGCGGAAGTATTTTTGCTGAAGGTGTGTCGAAAAATCAAAAATGGAGCAATATTACTGGAGTTCGATACAGAAATAATGCACTTTTGGTTAACAGCCAGGAAACGCAATCTGCTAATTTTAACCCATCATTTTTAGATGTGCAATCGCTGTTTAATTTCAATTTAAACACCAAATGGAATTTTAGTTTCTTAGGAAATATTGCTCAAAACAATTATAATTTTCAACCAACTTCTCGTCAAACTAATTTTGGTACGATTAGCGAGCCAATTGCTTTATTAATTCAGTACGAAGGACAAGAAAAAGATTCGTATACAACCTTTTTTGGCGCTTTAAAATCAGTGTATGAACCTAATAAAAATAATAAATACAAACATATTTCATCTATATATCACACTGTAGAACAAGAATATTATGACATTTTAGCACAATATCGTTTGGGTGAAGTAGATGCAAATATTGGATCTGAAACCTTTGGAAATGTTGTTTTTTCTCGCGGAATTGGTTCGCAATTAAATCACGCCAGAAATAATTTAGATGCTTTAATTGTAACGAATGAAATAAAGGGAAATCATAAATTAAATGATGACAATGCGATAGAATGGAGTTTTAAACATAATTTCGAAAACATTAGAGATAGAGTAGTAGAGTGGGAAGTTATTGATTCTGCAGGATTTTCATTACCAAATCCAGAATTAGAATATATAAATGACCAACCATATAACCCATATTTCGGACCTTTAGCACCATACCAAAACGTTCGTGCTAAAAATAACACCACCATAAATCGATTCAATTCTTATTTAAATTGGAATTATGAAGGAATGATTGGTTCACATACGTATTATGTAAATGCTGGAGTTCGTGGGCAAAGTTGGATGGCTTCAAATAATGGAATTTCAGGAAATAATCAATTTACATTTTCCCCAAGAGCGCAATTTATTTTAAAACCAAATTGGAATAAAGAAATGATTTTCCGATTCTCTGTTGGAGTATATAATCAACCGCCATTTTATAGAGAATTACGTGCCAGCGATGGTTCTGTAAATCCAAATGTTAAAGATCAAAAATCCATTCATTTTGTTTTTGGACACGATTATAGTTTTCAATTGTGGAACAGACCGTTTAAATTAGTAAGTGAAGCTTATTATAAAACGATGACAGATGTAAACGCCTATACAATTGATAATGTAAGAATTAGATATGAAGCAAATAACAACGCTACTGCATATGTATACGGAATTGATGGAAGATTAAATGGTGAGTTTGTTCCTGGCGTGGAATCTTGGTTTACATTCGGGTATTTAAAAACGGAAGAAAATCAAGGTGGTAAAGGTTTTATTGCACGTCCGACAGACCAACGATTGAAATTTGCTATTTTATTTCAAGATTATATGCCAAATATTCCAAGTTTAAAAATGTACTTAAATTTAGTTTATAATACTGGATTGCCAGGGGGTTCGCCAGCATATGCAGACCCTTATTTATATCAAACAAGATTAAACGATTACAGAAGAGCCGATACCGGATTTTCTTATGTTTTTAAAGATGCAAAATTGGGTGGGCATAGAAAATGGTTAGCTAATTTTTCCGAATTTAGTTTGGGTTTTGAAATTTATAATATGTTTAATAATCAAAACTCGATTACGAATACTTGGGTGCGAGATGTATATACCAAAACACAATACGGTGTACCAAATTACTTAACCACACGAACGTTTAATTTGAAATTAAGTATGAGAATTTAATATTGGGAACACAGATTTGACAGATTTTTAAAACTAAATGATTTAGAATTTAGTATATTTGATATTCAAAACAGAAATTATGAAAAATTACATATATATCCTTTTAGCGTCTAGTGTGATGATTTTTTCTTGTCAGGAAGAAAAAGCCAAACCAAAAGTAAAATATACTGGAAAAGAAGTTAAATCACTACAAAAAGACACCAACAAGTTGGAGGTTGCTGATTTACCTATTCAGTTTGAAGGAAGTAATGTATTGGTTTATGCTATTGGAAATTTAACCGTTGGCGATATTAATAGGAAAGGAAGTTATGAAAGCGCCTCTGCTTATGAAGGTGTTTCAGGTTTTCACGTTTCTAATTCTATGGAAAATGAAATTACAGGTTATTTACAAAATTTAAAATTTCAAGAAATTGGATCTGATTCGTTACACGTTTTATCAGATAAAGTAATGCAAATTGAGCGTGTTTCGTATTTAAAAAACAATAAAATGTTAGTGTATGTTTTGGCCGATGCCGATACTAATCAAGATGGTCTGATTGATTCTAATGATATTAAATCGCTTTATATTAGTACAGAATTAGGAAAAAATTTCTCTAAAATTTCTACAGAATTACAAGAATTGATTGATTGGAAGTATATAGAATCTGCAAATAAAATTTACTTTAGAACTATTGAAGACGCTAATAAAAATGGCGAATTTGATAAAAAAGACACCATTCATTATCACGTAGTTAATTTAAAAGAAAATAAAGTATCGGAATATTTTCCTTTATAAATTTATTCTAAACTTTGTAAGGCTACTAACCTGGCGTACGTTCCGTTTTTCGCAATTAATTCCGTGTGTTTGCCTTGTTCTACAATTTCACCTTTTTGCATCACAATAATATTGTCTGCTTTTTGAATGGTCGATAAACGGTGTGCAATTACAATAGAAGTTCGGTTTTGCATCATTTTTTCTAAAGCATCTTGAACCAATTTTTCACTTTCCGTATCTAATGCAGATGTCGCTTCATCTAAAATCATAATTGGTGGATTTTTCAATACCGCTCTGGCAATAGACAAACGTTGTTTTTGTCCACCCGATAATTTTCCACCAGCATCACCAATATTGGTATCAATTCCATTAGGAAGAGAAACTACAAACTCATAGGCATTAGCAATTTTTAAAGCTTCAATAATCTCTTCATCGGTGGCATTAGGTTTTCCAATAAGTAAGTTGTTTTTTATAGATTCGTTAAATAAAATAGAATCTTGAGTAACCAAACCGATTAAACCACGTAAAGCGTGCATATCCCAATCTCTAACTTCTACACCATCCACTTCAATTGAACCTTCTTGTATGTCGTAAAAACGGGTTAATAAATTTGCAATAGTACTTTTTCCTGAGCCCGATTGACCAACTAAGGCAATTGTTTTACCTTTTTCTACTTCAAAAGAAAAGTTTTTTAACACATTTTCGTCTTGATAAGCAAAGTTGATATTTTTTACAGATATTCCTTTTTCAAAAGTATGTTTTACAAAGGCATTAGGTTTGTTAACTACAATATTTTCTTGTTCTAACAACGTAAAAACTCTTTCGGCAGCAGCCAAACCACTTTTTACTTGAAAAGTACTCTTTGATATTGCTTTTGCAGGAGTTAAAATTCCATATGCTAGTGCTATGTATCCTATAAAATCTGTACCATCAATACTTTTGTCATGCAATACTAAATAACCACCATAAATCAATAAAGATCCAATTGAAATAATACCTAGAAATTCACTAAAAGGAGAAGCAAGATTGTTTTTTCTAGCAATGCTTAAAGATAAATTTGCTAATCTTTGTAAAGAACTATTAAATTTTTCTATAAAAGAATTTTCGGCATTGTAACTTTTAACTACTTTCAATCCTGTTAATGTTTCATCAAGTGTAGAAATAAATATACCTTGTTCTTGTTGCGCTTTTGTTGATTTTCCTTTTAAATTTCTTCCAACCTTTGAAATTAAAAACCCAGTAATTGGAATAAATACAAATACAAAAAGTGTTAATTTCATACTAATAATCATCATAGAAATTAACGCAAAAAGTATACTCAAAGGTTCTCTAATTATTAATTCGAAAATTTGAAAAAAGGAGTTTTGTACTTCTCCAACATCACCCAACATTTTAGTCATCACATCTCCTTTTCTTTGGTCTGAATAATAGGAGATAGGTAAATGTATTATTTTATTATATAAATCTTTTCTAAAATCTGTTAATACATTAACCCTTAATATTGTAGATTGGTTTGAAGCTAAATAATTAAATAAATTTTTAAGAAAAGCTAAAATAATAACGATACTAACTACAAAGTACAACGAATAAAGGATGCCGTTATTTGCTGATAAAGTTGTTACTTTATAATTAAAATAATCACTTAAATAAACTCCAATTTTTGTAATTCCTTCGTAATTTGGTTCTGTAAATACTTTTTTAGATAAACCAAATAAAACTTTTAAAGTAGGAATTAAACTTACAAATAAAAGTGTAGAAAAAAGAGCATAAAATACATTATAAATAATGTTTAATATTACATTATTTTTATACTTTTTTATATAAGGAATTATTTTTTTTAAATTTTGATCCATTAGTTTAATTTCATTTCAGTGATTATATTCTGAATTTTAGTGTCTAAAAATGTATTGGCTTCTTCGAAATCATTTGCTTCTTCTAAAATGGCATTGACGCTAAAATAAAATTTAATTTTAGGTTCCGTTCCACTTGGTCTGGCGCAAATTTTAGTGCCATCTTCTAAATAATAAATTAATACATTCGATTTTGGAATATCTAAATCAAACGTTTCATTATTTATTAAATCACGAGCCGTTGTGTTTTGATAATCTTCAATACACACCACACGTTGTCCGTTAATGGTTTCCATTGGATTGTCTCGTAAATCTATCATCATTTGATTGATTTCTACCAAACCTTCTTTACCTTTTTTAGTTAAAGATATTAAATGTTCTTTATAAAAACCGAAATCTAAGTATAAGTTAATCAGTTCTTTATATAAACTACTTCCAGAAGCTTTGGCTTGAGCTGCAATTTCGCATACTAATAAACTTGCTGCAACAGCATCTTTATCTCTAACCGCGTCACCCACCATAAATCCGAAACTTTCTTCGCCACCGCCTATAAATTTCTGATTTGGGAAGTCTTTAATAAATTTTGCAATCCATTTAAAACCTGTTAATCCTACTTTACATTCAATTCCGTAAGCACTTGCTAAATCAAGCATCATTGGAGTAGAAACAATTGTTGAACCAATAAATTCAGTTCCCGTAATTTTGTCAGCACGTTTCCATTGTTCCAATAAAAATGCCGTCATCACTACCATGGTTTGATTTCCGTTTAGTAACATCATTTTACCATTCGTATCTCTAACAGCCACGCCTAATCTATCCGAATCAGGATCTGTACCAATTACGACATCAGCATTTACTTGGTCTGCTAACGCTAAAGCCATAGCTAACGCTTCTGGTTCTTCAGGATTTGGTGATTTTACAGTTGGAAAGTTACCATCTGGAATTTCTTGTGCCGCTACGATATTTACATTCGTATAACCCGCTTTTGCTAATACGGCAGGAATTGATTTTACAGAAGTTCCATGTAACGGTGTAAAAACAATATTTAAATTTTCTTTAGCTGATTTTGGCGTATTAAAACTTGCATTTTCTATTGTTGAATTAATAAAGGCTTCATCAACTGTTTCATCAATATATTCAATTAAATTTTCATTTGCAGAAAAGTTAATGTCACTATATTTTAATGCTTCAATTTCAGCAATAATTTCTCCATCTTGTGGTGGTACAATTTGTCCACCATCTTGCCAATATACTTTGTATCCGTTGTATTCTGGTGGATTATGTGAAGCTGTTAATACAATTCCGGCGTGACAATTTAAGTGTTTAAGCGCAAATGATAATTCTGGAGTAGGGCGTAATTCAGAAAACAAATACACTTTAATTTTATTTGCTGAAAAAATATCGGCTACTATTTTTGCTAACGTATCGCTGTTTTTTCTACAGTCATAGGCAATTGCGACTTTTAAATCTTCATTTGGAAAACAGTTGCGCAAATAATTAGACAAGCCTTGCGTGTTTTTTCCCAAAGTATATTTGTTTATACGATTGGTTCCAACACCCATAACACCGCGCATTCCACCTGTACCAAATTCTAAATTTTTATAAAAAGCATCTTCTAAACCTTTTGGATCGGATGTCATTAAGGCTTCAATTTCAGTTTGTGTATTTTGGTCGAAAGTAGGCGTAAGCCATTCGTTTACTTGGTCTAATATGTTTTGGTCTATGTGCATAATTTTAATAATAATTATTTTTTAAAGAGTTTCAAATATTTTTTACAACCAACTAACAAGTTATAATAATAATGATTTGTGGCACTGTAAGGATTTTTAAATTGTCCACTAAACGATGATTCTATTAATTTATCATTTCTAAAATAGAATAATTTTTCACTTACTACAGTTTGAATATTGTAATCAAAACTATCAGTTTTACTGTCATACTTAAATACTTTTTCCTGCCCATAAACAAAAATTAAGGAGTTATTTTGAATATAGTATTCATAAATGCTTATATAGTTTGAAAATCCTACCCACTCAATAATTTTAACTACTTGACCGTTTTTAATATATGCTGTAACTTCCCCTCCATTATCTGTATTATGTTTCATCCATTTTTCGTTGTCAAGAACCTTTTTTGTATAAGTTGAGTCCTTATTTATTAGTTCAACAACTTTATTTATAGCCTTAATTTCTTCTTCAGTTTGTCCGAAAAAAAAGGTCGTTGATAATAATAGAGTAAGAATGAAAATATATTTTTGCATTGTCTAAATTTATTATTTTTAAACCCAATCTTGTGATGCTGAAAACATCTCTCGAAAACAAAGTTGAGACGCTTTCAGCGTGACAAACGTTGTTTGTTTAACCTTTATTTTATGCTATTTCTTCAATTTTATATCGTTCTTCGTTGCTTTTGGTACGTAAAATAATTTCACCTAAAAAACCGGCTAAAAATAATTGTGTTCCAATAATCATAGTAGTTAAGGCGATATAAAATTCGGGTCTGTTTGTAATTAAACGTGCTGTTTTATGTATGAAAAGCTTATCGATTCCTAAATATATAGTTAAAACAAATCCTATAAAAAACATTAAACTTCCAAGCAATCCGAAGAAATGCATAGGACGTTTTCCAAATTTTGAGATAAACCAAATGGTAATTAAATCTAAAAATCCGTTCACAAATCTATCGATACCAAATTTAGAACTTCCATATTTTCTGGCTTGATGAATCACTACTTTTTCACCAATTTTTGAAAATCCAGCATTTTTAGCTAAAACAGGAATGTATCGGTGCATTTCACCAGAAACTTCTATGTTTTTAATTACTACATTATTGTAAGCTTTTAAACCGCAATTGAAATCGTTAAGTTTTACACCCGAAATTCTTCTTGCTGCCCAATTGAATAATTTTGATGGAATATTTTTAAATACTACCGAATCATAGCGTTTTTTCTTCCAACCAGAAATTAAATCAAATCCTTGATTTTGAACTAAATCGTACAATTCTGGAATTTCATCTGGACTATCTTGTAAATCCGCATCCATAGTAATAACAACATCACCTAATGCTTTCGCAAATCCAGCGTGTAAGGCTTGACTTTTACCATAATTGCGTAAAAACTTAATTCCTTTGATGTTGGAATTTGATTTTTGCAAGTCTAAAATAGTTTGCCAAGACTTGTCAGTACTACCATCATCTATAAACAATACTTCATAAGAAAAGTTATGACTCGTCATAACTTTCTCAATCCATTTTGATAATTCTGGTAACGATTCTTGTTCGTTTAATAAGGGAATTACTAATGATATATTCATTTATTCGTTTAATGGGTTTGTTTTTGATTTAAATATGGCTGCTAGAATTAAGTTCATAATTGAACTAATTAAAATAGACATTACAAAAGCTTGTCCAGTTTTAATTATAGAAAAATTGTCAGTTTTTGCAACCTCTTTAATATCTTGACTTGAAACTTCAGTGAAATCTTTCATTGCTTTCATTGCAATAACTTGTTGCTTGTTCATAAACTCATTCATTTCAGCACCATATTCAGCATCAATAAAATTATTCAAAGAATAAGTAAATAATTGAGAAATAAAAATTCCAATAGTAATAGATATTGTCAATGTAGTGAACAATTCTTTAAATGTGATAGAATTGTTGAAATCCTTTTTGGTGTTTATACATTGAAAAATTCTAACACCTAAATAACCCAACCAAAATACAAATTGAATTACACCTCCTGTAATTGCATTTTCTTCGGTTATTCCACCAAGTAAATATATTATTAGATGCATAAGTATTCCTACACCACCTAAAATAATTCCATATTTTATACCGTTACTTTTTAAAACTTCATTCATAGCTTTTATTGTTTTAGTTAGTTTATGGATTAGTATCTAAATTTTAAAATTTGTTACACTGCTTTTTGAACGACTTCATATACTTTTCCGTCTTCAAACTTTAATGTTTTTGCAGGATATTTCAATAATAAAGCATAGTCGTGCGTAGCAATTACTACCGTTTTTCCGTTGGCATTAATATTTCTTAAAACTTCCATAATTTCGATACTCGTTTGAGGATCTAAATTACCAGACGGTTCGTCGGCTAAAATTAATTCTGGGTCGTTTAATAAGGCTCTTGCTATGGCAACACGTTGTTGTTCTCCACCAGATAATTGATGTGGCATTTTTGAAGCAAAATTAGCCATTCCAACTTTTTCTAAAACTTCATTAATTTGTGAATCCATTTCAGATTTGTCTTTCCAGCCAGTAGCTTTTAAAACAAATAGTAAATTTTCTTTTATGCTTCGGTCAGATAATAATTTGAAATCCTGAAATACAATTCCAATTTTTCTTCTTAAAAACGGAATGTCTTTTTCTTTTAAGGTATTTAAATTATAATCAACAATTGTTCCTTCGCCTTCTTTTAAAGGTAAATCGGCGTAAAGCACTTTCATAAAACTACTTTTTCCAGAACCCGTTTTTCCAATAAAATATAAAAATTCACCTTTTTGAACTTCTAAATTAATATCAGATAATATTAAATTGTTTTCTTGGTATATAGAAACGTCTTTTAGGGATAAAATCGTTTGACTCATAATAATATAATTTATTCTGTAAAAATATAAACATTTCATCGCTAAACAAAATTATTCAACTAAATAATTACAATTACAATATTTAAGATAATTTTTGCGTTTATAATCATATCCTTTTGATATATTTGGGACTTAAAATGAATTCAATTATGAACGGTATCAAAACGCTTTTTTTAGCATTACTTTTTATTTCGCAAAGCAGTACAGCTCAGCAATCTGCCATATATTTAAATCAAAATCCAGAATATCATAAAGCTATTCAATTATACAAAGAAAAGCAGTTTCAAGCGGCACAAATTTTATTTGAAAGAGTTAAAAATGCCGTTGAATCTGAAGAAATTATTTCTGATTGTGATTATTTTATTGCCAATTGCGCTATAAAAACCAATCAGCAAGATGCGGATGCTTTAATGGAATCTTTTATAGAAAATCATCCAACAAGTACAAAAAGAAATTTGGCTTATTTTGAAGTCGCACAATATTATTTTGCTGAAGGAAATTATACACTATCTTTAAAATGGTATGAAAATATTTTTGAACCTGAATTAGCGGATTCCGATATAGATAAAGCAAACTTTCAGAGAGGTTATGCCAATTTTTCAATTAAAAAAAATAAAGATGCATCTAATTATTTAAATAAAGTAATTCAGTCGGCAGAATATGGAAATCAGTCCAAATATTATTTAGGATATTTAGCCTATGAAAGTGATAATTATAAAGAAGCCAACCAATTATTCGGACAAGTTGAAAATCAGGATAAGTACAAAGAAAAAATGGGGTATTTTCAAGCCGATATGAATTTTAAATTAGGGAATTTTCAGAAAGCAATTGATTTGGGTGAGCCGCAATTGAAAAAATCATCGGCAATTGAAAAAAGTGAATTATCGAAAATTATAGGAGAAAGTTATTTTAATTTAAAACAATACGATAAAGCAATTCCTTATTTACAAGCCTATAAAGGAAAAAACGGCAAATGGAATCATACTGATTTTTACCAATTAGGGTATGCTTTTTACCAACAAAAAAATTATGAAAGTGCCATTTTACAATTCAATAAAATTATTGAAGGAAATGATTTTTTAGCACAAAACGCGTATTATCATTTAGCAGAAAGTTATCTAAATACTGACAAAAAACAGCAAGCTATAAATGCTTTTAAAACCGCTTCGGAAATGGATTTTGATGCTAAAATTCAAGAAGATGCCGCTTTAAATTATGCAAAGTTGAGTTATGAAATTGGAAATCCATATGTTTCTACTCCTGAAGTTTTAAAATCTTTTTTAGAAAAATATCCTGCGAATCCTAATAATCAAGAGTTAAAAAGTTTATTAATAAATTCATTCATCACTTCTAAAAATTATACAGAAGCTTTAATTTTATTAGAAAAAAATAAAACACCTGAAAATAAATTGGCTTACCAAAAAGTTACTTTTTACAGGGGTTTAGAAGTCTATACAGATGGTAAGTATCAAGAAGCTTACATTTTATTTAAAAAATCATTAACTGAAAATAAAGAGGCAAAAATTACAGCTCGTGCTACTTTTTGGAAAGCAGAATGTGAGTATAGTTTAGACCAATTTTCAGAAGCTGTTTTAACCTATAAACAATTTTTAAATGATGCGGCAGCTTCAGAAACTCCAGAAAGTAAAACTGCGGAATATAATTTGGCCTATGCTTATTTTAAAATTAAAGAATATGAAAATGCCATTCCGTACTTTAATGCTTTTATTTTAAAAGGAAAGGAAGACAAAGTTAGATTGACGGATGCGTATTTACGTATGGCAGATTGCAATTATATTTCTTCAAAATATTGGCCCGCTATGGATGCTTATAACAAAGCTATTGAACTGAAATGCGTTGATGCTGATTATGCTGCATTTCAAAAAGGAATGAGCTATGGATTTGTAAATAAAAATGAAAAGAAAATTGAGGATTTAAATAAGTTTGTAACCACGTATAAAACATCTCAATTTATGGATGATGCTTTATATGAATTGGCCAATACCTATACCGTTGAAGAACAAAATGATAAAGCCATTGCTACATTTGATGTTTTAATTAATACTCATAAAAATAGCGCCTATATAGCAAAATCAATTTTAAAGCAAGGTTTAATTTTTTATAACACAGATAAAGATGATGCTGCTATTACAAAATTTAAAAAAGTGGTAGCAGAATTTCCAAATTCGCCAGAATCATTAGAAGCTGTTTCAACAGCAAAAAATATTTACAAAGCAAATGGAAATATACCTGAATATGCTGCTTGGGTAAAAACACTTTCTTTTGTTGAAGTTTCCGATGCAGAATTAGATAATGATATGTATGAATCGGCAGAAAAAAAATACTTAACAAATAATGCCAAACAAGCCATATCTGGATTTACAAGTTATTTGGTGCAGTTTCCTAATGGATTACACGCTTTGAAAGTCCATTTTTACTTGGCACAATTGTATTTTGCTGATGCATTAGAAAAAAATGCAATTCCGCATTACGAGTATGTAATTGCACAAGCTAGAAACGAATTTACAGAGCAAGCTTTGGTTCGCTTATCTGAGATTCATCTGAAAGATAAAAATTGTGATGCCGCAATTGTAGTTTTAAAACAATTAGAAACAGTTGCAGAATATCCGCAAAACATTACGTTTGCTCAAGCTAACTTAATGAAATGTTATTATGAAAAACAAGATTTCACTAATTCGGAATTGTATTCAGACAAAGTGTTAAATAATCAAAAAACAGATGATAAGATTAAAAGTGATGCACAAATTATTATAGCACGTTCAGCTATAAAAACAAATAACGACGTAAAAGCAAAAGATGCTTATGCTAAATTACAAAAAATAGCAAAAGGCGAATTGGCAGCAGAAGCCTTATATTATGACGCTTATTTTAAGAATAAAGAACAAAAATTTGAAGCATCAAATAAATCGGTTGAAAAATATTCGAGTACGTATTCTGGTTATAAATATTTTGGAGCAAAAAGTTTGGTTTTAATGGCAAAAAATTATTATGGGTTAAATGATAGTTTTCAAGCTACTGAAATTTTACAAAGTATCATCGATAATTTTGCTGAATTTCCTGATGTAGTTTCAGAATGTCAAACAGAATTAGAAACAATAAAAGTAGCAGAAGCGAAGACGAATTCGTCAGTTACGAAGTAAGTGTCAAGTAAAAAGGCAAAAGGCAAAAGTAAAAAGTACAAAAAAATTGCGAACCTTGCGAAAACCTTAGTGTCTTTGCGGTTAAAACAAAACAAATATGAAATCGAAGATTCACGAACACCAAAAAAACAAGACAAATTGCGTGAGTAAAAAGTTAATTTTTAGTATCATCGCCATTGCTGCCATTCAAATTAGTTTTTCTCAAAAGAAAGACGAAAACATTGGAAGTGAAGTAGTAAATATTGTTAAACCTTATACGCCAACCATTTCTGATGCGTTTAAAGTGAAACAAACCCCTGCAGTGGAGGAAGAAGTGATAGAACCAAAAATTCCTATCAAATTTCAAATATTTTCATTCCCGGTAGCTTCTACATTTTTACCTTCTAAAGGAAAAGCCGCCGACGTAGATAAAGAAATTTTAGAAAAAGGATTTTCAAATTATGTTTCTTTAGGTGCTGGAACGTATGGAACAGCAAATGCCGAACTTTTTTTAACACATCAAATAAGTAAAACCGATTATGTTGGAGGAATGTTACAACATCTATCGTCTCAAGGAGGAATTGGAGGCTTAATTTTGGACGATAATTTTTATACAAATGCTTTAGATGCCACTTACGGAAGTAGAAATAAAAAAATTAGCTGGAATGCCGACTTAGGAATAAAAAATCAAGGAATCAATTGGTATGGTTTACCAAATTATTCGTTTTTTGATGCTTCGGTAGTGAATAAAATTGATGAAAAACAAGTATTTAATACCATTGCAATAGGTGGAAAAATCACAGCAAAAGACGGTTTTTTCAAACAAGCTTCTTTACAATATAAACGATTTTCGGATGCTTTTGGCTCGGCTGAAAATAGATTTTTTGTGAAACCAAATTTTGATTTTGAAGTAGCAGATCAAAAAGTGAAAACTGATTTTGTAATTGATTATGTAGGTGGAAGTTTTGACAGAAGGTTAATGGCAATGAATTCAGCGTACAACTATTCTTCACTGAATTTAGGTTTTAGTCCAAGTATTTTATACCAAAAAGAAGATTTGTCAGTTGAAATTGGTGCAAAAGTTTTTTATGCAATGTCTAAAATTGATCTAGAAGATAACAACAAAATATTCTTTTATCCAAAAGTAAAAGCATCGTACAAATTAGTAGGCGATATTTTATTGGCTTATGCAGGAGCAGAAGGAAATTTAAAACAAAATTCGTATGCGGATTTGGTTGATGAAAACCCGTTTGTATCACCAACGTTATTTATTGCTCCAACAAATACTAAGTATGACTTGTATGTTGGTTTAAAAGGAAAATTAGCCAATGCAGTAGCATTTAATGTAAAAACCTCTTATTTAAATCAAGATGACAGCGCATTATTTGTAGCAAATTATTTTGACGTGTTATCGACTAATCCTAATGGATATGCTTTCGGCAATTCGTTTAATGTAGTTTATGACGATTTAAAAACCTGGAGTGTATTTGGAGAATTAAAAGCAGATTTTTCAAAAAATATTGCGTTCGGAATTAACGGAACATTTAATACTTATACTACAACTACTCAAAATGAAGCTTGGAATTTACCAAAACTTCAAATGGCAAGTTTTATTGATTTTGAAATAAATGAAAAATGGTATGCCGGTGCCAAATTATTTTTTGTTGGAGAACGAAAAGACCTGGTAAGTGTACAAAATGACGCCGCAGTTTTCCCATTTATTTTAGATAAAAGCGTGGTAACTTTAGATAGTTATTTTGATTTAAATGCGCACGTGGGTTATAAGTTCAGTAAAAGATTAAATTTCTTTTTAAAAGGAAATAATTTAGCCAATCAACAATACAAACGTTGGGCTGGATTCCCGGTACAAAGTATTCAAATTTTAGGGGGAGCCACTTATAAATTCGATTTTTAAAATTACTTTACTGCAAAGAAGTTAAGTATTACGAAATAGAAATCATTGAAAAAACAAATAAGTGAATAAAATTTTAATCTTAATACTGTTTCCGCTATTTGTTTTTTCGCAAAACATTAAAGGCAAAATTACAGATGCTAATCAAAAGCCAATTGAAGGTGCTTCTGTTTATTTAGATGGCACAACTATCGGAACGGTTTCGGATGCGGATGGTTTGTTTGAGATTACTTCAAAAAGTAAATTCAATACCTTATTAATTATCAAATTTATGGGTTATGAAGATATTTATGTTTCAAATCCTTATGAAAAGCCATTTTTCACGTTCGTTTTAGTTCCAAAACAAAATGAAATTGAAACGGTCTTAGTTGTTAAAGATGGCTTTACCAGAAAGCAAAAATTACAACTCTTTAGAGAACAATTTTTAGGACTTACAAAATATGGAAAAGCGTGTAAAATTCTAAACGAAGATGCGATTGACTTTAATTACGATTTAAAAACCTTTATTTTCACAGCGTCTTGCCCAGAACCTATAAAAGTGGAAAATCCATTATTGGGCTATCTTATTGATTTCGATCTGAAAGATTTTTATGTGAAATTTAATTTTAAAACCATTAAATCGGCAAATGTTATTCAAAGTTTATTTTTAGGGACTGTAAAATATACAGAAACTAATATTGACGAAAAAATAATTAAAAACAGAAACGATGTTTATTTTGGTTCAGCAGTTGACTTTTTTAAGGGTATAATTGATAATTCTTGGTCTGAAAAAAAATTCATTTTGTATGAAGGTAGGTTTCCTGTGCTTGCTAATGATTATTTTAAAGTAATTAAAAAAGATGATTTATATGAAGTTACAGTTACTTCAACAAATAAAGTTTCTATATCAATTGGTGGTATCAAAAGAAATAATTTTTATGCCGATTTCAATCTTTTGTATCGCAAAAAAAGACAATCACGCGTAATATTTAAAACCGAAACTTTTTTTGTAGATAGCTTTGGAAATAACTCACATAAAGATCAAATTGTTTTTGGTGGCGATATAGGACAACAAAAAGCTGGAAATACCTTACCTTTAGATTTTGAACCGGAAATTCTTGAAAAAGAAGTCGAAAAAAATAAATAACACGATTCCAACTTTTAATTCAGAATATTTGAAAATGCCAAATTTCAAACAAAAAATACTTTCTCATTATCAACTATTACTTCAAGATAAAATAGATATTTATCAAGATTTAATACATTCATTAACTGAAGATGCGCAAAATGATGCTAAATCTTCGGCAGGTGATAAACACGAAACTACGTTATCGAAATTACATATCGAACAAGAAAAAATCGCCAATAAGTTAAAAGAAGCAATTGAGCAACAAGTCATTTTATCAAAACTAGATATTGAACAGATTTCTAATAAAGTCATTTTAGGAAGTGTAGTAATTACAAATCATTTAACCGTTTTCATCAGTACCGCTTTACCTAAAATCACAATTGATAATCGTGCTGTTTTTGCTATTTCTCCACAATCTCCTTTAGGCATACAATTGATGCATAAACCTGTGCAGGCCGAATTTTTGGTAAATCAGGTAAATTATAAAATTTTAGAAATTCTGTAAAAAATTACGGTTTTGTATTCAAATTTTACAGAACAAATAAATTTATTGATTTTTAAAAGCCCATTATTTTGCGTTTTAAGACGTTTTTTTTTTTTAACTGTTTTCGTTTGGTACAAAAAATCACCAAAACAGCATTTTTGACCCTTTTTAGCCCTTTTTAGAAAAGATTTTAGAAATTAACAAATGTTGATAACTTAAGGTGTTTTGCTGTTGTTATATCTTGGCTTTTTTTAATCCATTCGTTATATTTGTTTGTTATAAAAATGTTTATTTAACACAATTATTATGAGTGAAGAAAATAAAAAAGGTAGTTATTCAGCCGATAGTATCCAGGCGTTAGAAGGAATGGAGCACGTAAGAATGCGTCCATCTATGTATATTGGAGATACTGGAGTTAGAGGATTGCATCATTTAGTGTATGAAGTAGTAGATAACTCTATTGATGAAGCATTAGCGGGTCATTGTGATACAATATATGTAGCTATTAATGAAGATAATTCAATTACTGTTGAAGATAATGGTCGTGGTATTCCTGTAGATATTCACAAGAAAGAAGGAATTTCTGCTTTAGAAGTGGTAATGACTAAAATTGGAGCAGGAGGTAAGTTTGATAAAGATTCTTATAAAGTTTCTGGAGGACTTCACGGAGTAGGTGTATCTTGTGTGAATGCACTTTCAGACCACTTACGCGCCACTGTTCATAGAGAAGGAAAAGTATATGAACAAGAATACGAAAAAGGAAAAAGTTTATATCCCGTAAAACAAATTGGTACAACAGATAAAAGAGGTACAATTGTAACGTTTAAACCTGATGCTACTATTTTTACACAAACGTTAGAATATTCTTACGATACATTAGCGGCTCGTTTACGTGAGTTGTCTTTCTTAAATAAAGGAATTACAATTACTTTAACAGATAAAAGACACTTAGCAGAAGATGGAAGTCAGCCTGTTGAAACCTTTCATTCTAAAGAAGGTTTAAAAGAATTTATTAAGTTTTTAGACGGCAACAGAGAACCAATTATTTCTCATGTAATTAGCATGGAAAATGAAAAAGGTGAAATTCCTGTTGAAGTGGCCTTAATTTACAATACTTCTTATACAGAAAATATTTTTTCATACGTAAATAACATTAATACTCACGAAGGAGGAACGCATTTACAAGGTTTCCGTATGGGATTAACACGTACGTTAAAAAAATATGCTGATGCTTCTGGTTTATTAGAAAAATTGAAATTTGAAATTGCTGGTGATGATTTCCGTGAAGGATTAACAGCAATTATTTCTGTGAAAATTCAAGAACCACAATTTGAAGGACAAACCAAAACCAAATTAGGAAATAGAGAAGTAGTTTCACCAGTTTCGCAAGCCGTTGCAGAAATGTTAGAAAACTATTTAGAAGAAAATCCTAATGATGCAAAAACTATTGTTCAGAAAGTAATTTTAGCAGCTCAAGCCCGTCACGCAGCGAAAAAAGCCCGTGAAATGGTACAACGTAAAACCGTTATGGGTGGCGGTGGATTGCCAGGAAAATTATCAGATTGTTCGGAACAAGATCCTGAAAAATGTGAAATTTACTTAGTAGAGGGAGATTCTGCAGGTGGTACAGCAAAACAAGGTCGTAATAGATATTTTCAAGCAATTTTACCTTTAAGAGGTAAGATTTTGAATGTAGAAAAAGCGATGCAACACAAAGTTTTTGAAAACGAAGAGATTAGAAATATCTTCACTGCTTTAGGAGTTACAGTAGGAACAGAAGAAGATAGTAAAGCATTGAACTTAACGAAATTGCGTTACCATAAAGTAATTATTATGTGTGATGCCGATGTTGATGGTTCTCACATTTCTACATTAATTCTTACGTTCTTCTTTAGATACATGAAAGAATTAATTGAAGGCGGACACGTGTATATTGCAGCTCCACCTTTATATCAGGTTAAAAAAGGAAACAAAAAACAATATGCTTGGAATGATGACCAACGTGATAGAATTTCTATGGAAATGGGCGGAAGTACAAGTATTCAACGTTATAAAGGTTTAGGAGAGATGAATGCAGAACAATTGTGGGAAACTACAATGAATCCTGATTTCAGAACTTTCCGTCAAGTAACTATTGATAATTTAGGTGAAGCAGATCGTGTGTTCTCTATGTTAATGGGTGATGAAGTACCACCTCGTAGAGAATTTATTGAGAAAAATGCAGCTTACGCTAAAATTGATGCGTAATTGAAAAAGTTAAGTGTTTTAACAAGTCTGTTTGTTTTTGGATTTTCAAATTTTGGATCTGCACAAACAACTGCACAATTTGAACAAATAGGGTATCTTTTAGAAGATGCCCTATTGTATTCAAAACAATATTTAATTCCTGCAACGGATGCTGCTGTTTATCAAGCGTCATCAGCATGGATGAATTCGGCTAAGAAGAAAGAAAATTGGGAAATTAATGTGGGAATTCATGGAAATATGTTTTTTGTTCCAAATTCTGATAGAAGTTTTACAATTGCAAATTCTGATTTTCAATTTTTACAGTTAGAAGGCAGTCAAACCACCGCTGAAGTACCAACCGCAATTGGAAATGATGATACTTATTATTTAGTAGGTGATTTTGACGGTCAACAAGTCCGTTTAAAAACGCCTAAAGGAGTAAACCAAGAAACTATAAACTACCCGTATTTAGATGTATCTCTTGCTTTACCAAGTGGTACAGAACTTATTGGTCGTTTTTCTACTAAAACCAATTTAAAGCGGGGTTATTATCAAGTGTATGGTGTTGGTTTAAAACACAACATTAGCCAATATTTTCCGAGTTTAGAACCTAAAAAAATTCATATTTCTGCGATGTCTTTTTATTCTAATGAAGACATTAGTTTTGATTTTTTAGATGTTAATACTTCATATGGAAATTTAGGTATTAATAATTTAAACGGAATTGTGGATACATTTCATTACCAATTAGCTGTATCTAAAGAAATCAATAAATTTGAAATTTTAGGAAGTTTTATTGTCAACAGCAGTATGTTTAATTATATAGTTAGTGGTGAAAAAGGCGCTATTGAAGATATAATTCCAGCTCAAAAAATAATAAACCAATTGCTTGATACAATTGAAAAAAGGAAAACCAATTATATTGGCGAAATTGCCGTAAATTATAGTTTGAATAAATTTAATTTTCTTAGTGCCTTTGCTTTCGGAAAGTTTTTTAATTATAATTTAGGTGTTTCTTATAAAATAAATTAAAAAAAGTCCCGTCTTTTAATAAAGACGGGACTTTTTATATTATTTCAATTTATAGCTGAGGTTCTCGAAGCTAGAAGTTTGGTGATAATTCGTATTTTTTATAGAAATTATCTAAAGCTTCCACCACTTCATCTTCGTTATCTACAATTTTAAATAATTTTAAATCTTCTGGTGATGCATTTTTAAATTTGTCTATCATTACAGATTGAATCCAATCCATTAAACCTGACCAAAATTCAGTTCCCACTAAAATAATAGGGAATTTGGCAATTTTTTTAGTTTGGATTAATGTAATCGCTTCAAACATTTCGTCTAATGTTCCGAAACCACCAGGCATTACCACAAAACCTTGAGAATATTTTACAAACATTACTTTTCGTACAAAAAAGTAATCGAAATTTAAGTTTTTATCTCGGTCAATATAGGGATTAAAATGTTGTTCAAAAGGCAATTCAATATTTAAACCTACAGACGTTCCACCGCCGTGATGTGCACCTTTGTTCCCAGCTTCCATAATTCCGGGTCCTCCACCTGTAATGACTCCGTATCCAGCTTTTGAAATTTTGTATGCTATTTTTTCGGCAAGTAAATAATATTTGTCTTCTGGTTTTGTTCTTGCTGAACCAAAAATAGATACACAAGGACCTATGCGTCCCATAGTTTCGTATCCATTTACAAATTCAGACATAATTTTAAAAATAGCCCAAGAATCGTTTGCTCTTACTTCGTTCCAAGTTTTTTGTTTTAATTTATCTTGAATTCTTTCCTCTTCATTTTGGTATATTCCACTCATATTTTTCTTTTTTATATTAAATAAGTGATCTAAGATAATTCTTTTTTCAAAAACTGTGCCGTATAACTCTTTTTATTTTTTATAATTTCTTCGGGTGTGCCTTTGCATAAAACTTCTCCGCCACCTTTTCCGCCTTCTAAACCAATGTCAATTATATAATCGGCCAATTTAATTACGTCTAAATTATGTTCAATAATTAAAACCGTATTTCCTTTGTCTACTAATTTATTTATGACATCCATTAAAATGCGAATGTCTTCAAAATGCAAACCGGTAGTCGGTTCATCTAAAATATAAAAGGTATTTCCCGTATCTTTTTTAGATAATTCTCCGGCTAATTTAATTCGTTGTGCTTCACCACCAGAAAGAGTGGTACTTTGTTGTCCTAATGTGATGTATCCCAAACCAACATCTTGAATGGTTTTTACTTTTCGATATATTTTTGGAATATTTTCAAAGAAATCTACGGCTTCATCAACTGTCATATTTAATACATCTGAAATAGATTTTCCTTTGAAACGAATTTCTAAGGTTTCTCTATTAAAACGTTTTCCTTGGCAGGTTTCGCATTCTACATACACATCGGGTAAAAAACTCATTTCAATAGTTCTTACACCAGAACCCTCACAGGTTTCACAACGTCCACCTTTTACATTAAAACTAAAACGTCCTGGTTTATAGCCACGAATTTGCGCTTCGGATGTCAAAGTAAATAAACTTCTTATTTCCGAAAAAACATCGGTATAAGTTGCTGGATTGCTTCGCGGTGTTCTACCAATAGGACTTTGATCAATATCAATAACCTTGTCTAAATGTTCTAATCCTTCAATTTTTTTATAAGGTTGTGGTTTTTTAACCGCGTTATAAAAGTGTGCATTTAAAATAGGGAAGAGCGTTTCATTTATTAAGGTTGATTTTCCACTTCCAGAAACCCCTGAAACACAAATTAATTGTCCTAAAGGTATTTCTATAGAAACATTTTTTAGGTTGTTTCCTGTAGCACCTGATAATTTTAAAAATTTTCCGTTACCTTTTCTACGCGTTTTTGGTACTTCAATTTTCATTTTACCATTTAAATATTGTGCAGTAATTGTATTTTCTTTTACTAATGCAGCTGGCGTGCCTTGGCTAATAATTTGTCCGCCATATTTACCAGCTTTCGGACCAATATCAATCACGTGATCGGCTCGAACTATCATATCTTTGTCGTGTTCCACCACTAAAACCGAGTTGCCAATATCGCGTAAGCTTTCTAATGATTTTATTAATCTTTCATTGTCGCGTTGGTGCAATCCGATACTGGGTTCGTCTAAAATGTATAAAACGCCAACTAATTGCGAACCAATTTGTGTTGCCAATCGTATACGTTGTGCTTCTCCACCAGAAAGCGTTTTGGAGCTTCTATTTAAACATAAATAATCTAAGCCAACATCTAATAGAAAATTAATTCGAGCGTTGATTTCTTTTAAAATTTCAAGAGAAATGGTTTGTTGTTTTTCCGACATATGATTCGGTAAATCCGAAAACCACTGTTGTAATTCTACAATATCCATTTGCACTAAATCGCCAATACTTTTTTCGTTGATTTTAAAGTACAATACTTCTTTTCGTAAACGTGTTCCGTGACATTCCGAACATTCGTTTTCGTCCATAAATTCTTTTGCCCAACGTTTAATACTTGCCGATTCGGATTGTTCAAACTGATTTTTAATGAAATTGGATATTCCTTCAAAGTCAATTTTATAATCTTTAGTGATGCCCATCACTTTAGAAACTACTGAAAATTTTTCATTTCCACCATATAAAATCATATCCATTGCTTCTGCAGGAATGGTTTCTATATTATCCGTAATCTTAAATCCGTATTTTTCACCAATAAATTCTAATTGCTTAAAAATCCAAGTGCTTTTATATTCACCCAAAGGTGCAAAACCTCCTGATTTTATTGATAATTTTGGATTAGGAATAATTTTTTGAAGATTAATTTCATTTACAATTCCTAAACCATTACAGTTCGGGCAAGCCCCTTTTGGTGAATTGAAGGAAAAATTATTAGGTTCTGGATTGGGATACGAAATACCAGAAGTAGGACACATTAAACTTCTACTATAAAACCGGACTTCTTGAGCATCTTGTTCAATAACCATTAAAATATCATCTCCATGATGCATGGCTACTTTGATGCTTTCAGTTAACCGTTTATCGGTGTCATCGTCTTGTTTTACAGCCACTCTATCAATTACAATTTCAATATCGTGTGTTTTATAGCGATCCACTTTCATACCATATTCCAAATCTTTTATCACTCCGTTTACACGAACTTTTAAAAAACCTTGTTTGGCAATTTGTTCAAATAATTCTCTGTAATGTCCTTTACGGGAACGAATTACTGGTGCTAAAATGTTGATTTTTTTCCCATCAAATTCATTGTAAATTAATTCTTTAATTTGATCATCTGAATAAGAAACCATTTTTTCGCCCGTATTGTAACTGTATGCATCAGCAGCACGAGCAAATAATAATCTAAGAAAATCGTAAATTTCTGTAATAGTACCAACGGTTGAACGTGGACTTTTATTGGTTGTTTTTTGCTCAATGGCAATCACTGGAGATAATCCATCAATTTTATCTACATCAGGACGTTCTAAACCGCCTAGAAATTGGCGTGCATAGGCAGAAAACGTTTCGATGTATCTACGTTGCCCTTCCGCATAAATAGTATCAAAGGCAAGTGAAGACTTTCCAGAACCCGACAAACCTGTGATAACCACTAATTTTTCGCGAGGAATGGTAACATCAATATTTTTTAAATTATGAGTACGAGCCCCAATAATTTCAATGGAATTTTCTGTGTGTTGCATACAATTTTTATCAAAACGCAAAATTACAATTTTTTAGTTCAATTGTAAGACAGAAACAAGTTTTGTTTTTATTAAGTTTTTATTTTTTCAGAATTTTATCATCTACAAAATTTGCAATAAAACCTAGTTTCATTCTGATTAGCATTTTCTTTTCAAAATTCCAGAAGAAAGTAAATTGTCCGAAAATAAAACCTATAAAAACAAGTAAAATTTGATAAATAGGAAAAATTAATACCAATCGTAAAATACGATATAGCCAATGCGGTTGAAAGGTTTCGGGAATTCCAATAAATGACAGGAAAGGTTTCGCTAGTTGCAATGAACTAAAACCGGTAATAGCAAAAACAATCAAAATGCTCACTAATTGCCAGTTACTAGAAATATTCCAACGTTTTTTTAACCTATTCATTTTTTAAAATTTATCGGTATAAAGATAAAAAAAAGTCCCGAAAAATCGGAACTAAATTTTATTTTTGGTAAACGTATTTATCATTTGAATTATTTGTTTTTCAATAAACTAATAATTTGCTCAGCTAATTCTGTACCAATTCTGTCTTGCGCTTCTAAAGTAGCCGCACCAATATGTGGTGTTAATGAAATTTTTGGTTGCATTAATATTTGAATTTCTGGAGTAGGCTCGTTTTCAAAAACATCTAAACCAGCAAATAATACTTTTCCGTTATCAATAGCTTCAATTAATGCTACTTCGTTAATTACGCCACCACGAGCACAGTTTACAATTCCCACTTCATTTTTCATCATTTCAAATTCGGCTTTGTCTAAAACATAACCGTCTTGTGCTGGCACGTGAAGTGTAATAAAGTCAGAATGTTTTAAAACGTCTTCTAAAGGTTCTGTGATGATATCTACATTAATAAATTGACCGTTATAAAAATCCACTCTAATTACGGCTTCGTTAATATATTTATCGGCAGCAATCACTTTCATTCCAATTCCTAAAGCTAATTTCGCCACCGCTTGTCCGATTCTTCCAAATCCAATAATACCTATTGTTTTTCCTCTAAGTTCTAATCCGTCAGCGTAGGCTTTTTTTAATCCATTGAAATTGGTATCACCTTCTAAAGGCATATTTCTATTGGCATCATGTAAAAATCGAACGCCAGAAAATAAATGTGCAAAAACCAATTCCGCCACACTTTCAGATGATGAAGCTGGCGTGTTAATTACATGAATTCCTTTTGATCGTGCATATTCTACATCGATGTTATCCATTCCAACACCGCCACGACCAATAATTTTTAATCCTGGACAAGCATCAATAATGTCTTGTTTTACTTTTGTGGCACTTCTTACCAAAATTACTTGTACATCATTTGTATTGATGTAATTGGCTACTTGTTCTTGTGCTACTTTTGTAGTAATTACTTCAAAACCCGCATTTTCTAATGTGGTGATTCCGCTTTTTGAAATTCCGTCGTTTGCTAATACTTTCATATTTGAGTTTATGAGTTTAAAAAGTTTATGAGTTTAAAAGTGAAACTCAACTATAATTTATATTCTATTTTTCTGAACACTAAATACTGATTACTGAGCACTAATTTCCAATTCTTTCATTACATCTACCAATACTTGAACACTCTCCAATGGAAGTGCGTTATACATAGAAGCACGATAGCCTCCAACAGAACGGTGCCCAGTCAATCCTGATATTCCTGCGGCTTTCCACATCGCATCAAATTTTTCAGTTAGGCTTTCGTCAGTTAAAACAAATGTGGCGTTCATAATACTTCTATCTTCCGTGGCAGCTGTTCCTTCAAATAATTTATTTCTGTCAATTTCTGAATATAATAAGGCTGCTTTTTTATTGTTTATTTTTTCAATAGCTGCAATTCCGCCTAAATTTTTTAACCATTGTAAGGTTAATAAGGAAGCATAAACAGGAAATACCGGCGGCGTATTGTACATACTTTCAGCTTTTATATGTTTTTCATAATCCAGCATACTTGGAATATAACGACCTGTTTTTCCTAAGATTTCTTCTTTTATTACTACCAGTGTAGTTCCGGCAGGACCCATATTTTTTTGTGCCCCAGCGTAAATAATATCAAATTGTGAAAAATCTAATGTTCTTGAAAAAATATCCGAACTCATATCGCAAACCATAGGTACATTTGTTTTTGGAAATGATTTCATTTGTGTTCCAAAAATGGTATTATTACTAGTACAGTGAAAATAACTTGCATCAGTTGGAATTTCTATGTTTTTTGGGATATAATTATAATTGGCCTCTTTAGAAGAACCTACAATAAGTGTTTCCCCGAAATGTTTGGCTTCTTTTATAGCATTGTTTGCCCATGTTCCCGTATCTAAATACGCTGCTTTTCCGTCAGATTTCATTAAGTTGTAAGGCACCATTAAGAATTCTAAGCTTGCACCACCAGCTAGAAATAACGCTTGATATCCTTTATTTTCTATACCCAAAAGTTCTAAAACTAAAGCTCTTGCATCATCCATAACAGCCACAAAATCTTTACTTCTGTGCGATATTTCTAATAAAGATAAATCGGAATTATTAAAATTTAAAATGGCTTGAGCTGATTTTTCAAATACTTCTTGTGGCAAAATACAAGGTCCTGCGCTATAATTGTGTTTTTTCATAATGTGGTTGTAGTTTGGTGCAAATTTCAGGTTTTTAGAAAATCTGCCCAAAATTAAATTTATGATATAGAAACGACTTATTAACAATATCGATTTCGAAAAATATTATTTTTCTTTTTTTGATGCCTTTCGATTGGAGTTTACTTTTGCTTCCAAATTGAATTTCGGTTGGTGTTTGTGTACGTCTTTTTCTTTTTGTGTTTTAATTATCGTACTAATTTTAGAAACTGTCATTTTATAAATTAATTAGAAACTGCATTGTGTCTACATTGTCAGCATAATCCCATAAATTAGGTTTTTGAGTGTTTCCAAAATAGACTGAATTTTCAATACTTCCATTTGAAACAACACATTGAATCATTTCTGCATCTTGTTGTAAACGTAATTTTACTTCATTTATGTCTTCATAAAATTCATAAAACACGGAAGAAATAGGCGAGGCGTGACTGATATCTTCTTTAATAGTTAAAAATTCATTATCTAATAATTGAAAATTACTCATTAAAAAAACCGCCTTGTTATAATCGTAATTATTGGCATATTTTTCATAATAAATTACATCTTTTTGAGCATACATTCCATTAAAAAACGCATCGAAATTATAATTTTTCGGCACAAAAATTTTAGACACATTTCGGCAACCTAATCCAAAATATCTAAAAACATCTTCACTTAACAAAGTCATTTCTTCAGGAGTTTCATTTCCAGTCAAAACTGCGACAGAATTTCTACTTTTTCTAATGATAGAAGGTTTGTTTTTAAAATAATATTCAAAATATCTTGCTGTATTGTTGCTTCCAGTAGCAATAACGGCATCGTAATTTTCTAATTTATCTTCAACAAACGTTATTTTTTCATTAAATCGATTATCCAACGAAATTAAATATTTGGCTAAAAATTTAATTAAATAATCGTCTTTACTTGATGTTTTAACTAATACATTATTTCCTGAAATTAAAACGGATAAAAAATCGTGAAAACCTACTAACGGAATATTTCCTGCTAAAATTAAACCTACGTTTTTGGGTTCTTTTTCAATAAAATTGTACGCAGAAAGCCACTGATTTAAGTTGTTTTCAGTTAAAGCATCAGACCAACTTGAAATGCTAAAATGTACATTTTCAGGTGTAAACCAATTATTATGTGATTGCGACAAGGCAATTAAATCTACAAACGAGTTAAAAAACAAATCATTATATTTTACTTGCTCATTTTGTTGATTATTATCTAAAGAAAATTGACTTAAAAACTTTCCCAATTCAACAAAATTATTTTTTATTTCAATTTGTAACATATGTAACTTGTTTATATTTAGTTTACGTTGTATTTTTGCACAAAGTTACGAAGTAAAAAGCAGATTTTATAAACTTCTAAACTTTAAACTTTTAAACAAAAGGAATAATGGCAATTATAATAACAGACGAATGTATTAATTGTGGGGCTTGTGAACCAGAATGTCCAAATACTGCAATATATGAAGGTGCGGATGATTGGCGTTGGAAAGACGGAACCAAACTTTCAGGAAAAATAATTTTACCAGACGGAACAGAAATTGATGCAGATGCGGCACAAACGCCAGTTTCTGATGATTTATATTACATTGTTCCAGGAAAGTGTACTGAATGTAAAGGGTTTCACGATGAACCTCAATGTGCGGCAGTTTGCCCAGTTGATTGTTGTGTACCAGATGATAATCACGTAGAAAGTGAAGAAACACTTTTAAATAGACAAGCATTTTTGCATAACGAATAATACCTTAAACCCCAAAGTGGCGTTTTTGATAGTAAAATAATAATAAATTGAACCGATGTGAAGTCCCCTTCGGGGATTTAGGGGCTTTAAAATATGAAAGCAGGAATTGTAGGCTTACCAAATGTTGGAAAATCAACGTTATTTAATTGTTTATCAAACGCAAAAGCACAAAGTGCTAATTTTCCGTTTTGTACTATCGAGCCAAATATTGGTGTAGTAAATGTTCCAGATCCAAGAATCAATCGTTTGGAAGAATTGGTAAAACCAGAACGTGTGCAAATGGCTACTGTTGATATTGTTGATATTGCAGGTTTAGTTAAAGGTGCGAGTAAAGGAGAAGGATTGGGAAATCAGTTTTTAGGAAATATTAGAGAATGTAACGCCATTATTCACGTGTTACGTTGTTTTGATAATGACAATATTGTTCACGTAGATGGAAATGTAAACCCAATTCGTGATAAAGAAACTATTGACATCGAATTACAATTAAAAGACTTAGAAACGGTTGAAAAACGTTTAGAAAAAGCAAATAAAGGAGCTAAAACCGGTAACGCTGAGGCTAAAATAGAAAAAGGAATTTTAGATAGAATTAAAGAAGCTTTATTACAAGGAAAATCGGCAAGAACGGTTGTGCCAAATGGTAATGAAGAAGAAGTTTTATATGAAGCATTTCAATTAATTACAGCTAAACCTGTTTTGTATGTTTGTAATGTGGATGAAGCATCAGCTGTAAATGGAAACAAATATGTAGACCAAGTTAAAGAATTAGTAAAAGACGAACAAGCAGAAGTTATCATTCTTTCAGTAGGAGCCGAAGCGGATATCACAGAATTAGAAAGTTACGAAGAACGTCAAGTTTTCTTGGAAGATATGGGATTATCTGAACCAGGTTCGGCAGTTTTAATTCGTGCAGCTTATAAATTATTGAACTTACAAACGTATTTTACAGCGGGTGTAAAAGAAGTTAGAGCTTGGACCATTCAAGTTGGTGATACAGCTCCGCAAGCAGCAGGAGTAATTCACTCTGATTTTGAAAAAGGATTTATTCGTGCAGAAGTAATTGCTTTTGAAGATTATTCTAATTTCGGTACAGAAGCCAAATGTAAAGAAGCAGGAAAATTAAGAGTAGAAGGAAAAGAATACATTGTAAAAGATGGTGATGTAATGCATTTCCGTTTTAATGTGTAATTTTAGAATATAGAGAATAGAATATAGAGAAAACCGTTGCAGAAATGTAACGGTTTTTTTCTTGCCAATTATTTAAGAAATCAAATTTAATTGCAGTTTTAAGTCTATATTTTGTGTTCTATTCTCTATATTCTAAAACTGAAAACTTCTTAATAACTTCTTTAAAAACCATTTTTATTTTTTAATGAAATCCTTTATCTTGCAAAAAATACAAATTCCGATTTATGCAAGAGCAACAAGATCAATATAACGAAGATAATATACGTTCACTCGACTGGAAAGAGCATATTCGTATGCGTCCAGGGATGTATATTGGTAAGTTAGGAGATGGTTCATCACCAGATGATGGTATTTATATTTTATTAAAAGAAGTTCTCGATAACTGTATCGACGAATTTGTAATGGGTGCTGGTAAAGTAATTGAAGTCACCTTAAAAGACAAAATGATGACGGTGCGCGATTATGGTCGTGGTATTCCTTTAGGAAAAGTGGTGGATGTTGTTTCTAAAATGAACACAGGAGGAAAATACGATTCCAAAGCGTTTAAAAAATCAGTAGGACTTAATGGGGTAGGAACCAAGGCAGTTAATGCGTTGTCAAATTATTTCCGTGTAGAATCGGTTCGTGATAACCAGCAAAAAGCCGCCGAATTTTCTGCAGGAAATTTAACTCTTGAAGAAGATGTTATAGAATCTACCAAGCGAAAAGGTACAAAAGTATCTTTCGTTGCTGATGAAGCTATTTTTAAAAACTACAAGTATCGTAATGAGTATATCATTAAAATGCTTAAAAATTATTGTTACCTAAATACAGGTTTAACAATATATTTTAATGGCGAAAAATATTATTCAGACAATGGTTTAAAAGATTTATTAGAGGAAAACATTGCCGAAGAAGATATGGTGTATCCAATTATTCACCTTTTAGGCGATGATATTGAAGTAGCCATTACGCATAGTAAAACCCAATATTCAGAAGAATATTATTCTTTTGTAAACGGACAAAACACTACACAAGGTGGAACGCATTTAGGGGCATTCAGAGAAGCATTAGTAAAAACCATAAAAGAGTTTTATAACAAACCTTTTGAAGCGTCAGACATTCGTAAATCAATTGTTTCGGCCATTGTGGTTCGTGTGGAAGAACCCGTTTTTGAAAGTCAGACGAAAACCAAATTAGGTTCTACCGATATGGGACCTGATGCGCCATCGGTTAGAACGTTTGTAAACGATTTTATGAAAACGAAGTTAGACAACTTCTTACATAAAAATCCTGAAGTTGCCGATGCTTTACTTCGCAAAATTCTTCAAGCCGAGCGTGAGCGAAAAGAATTATCAGGAATTAGAAAATTAGCAAAAGACAGAGCAAAGAAAGCCAATCTTCACAACAAAAAATTACGCGATTGTAGAGTGCATTTAACCGATGCTAAAAACCCAAGAAGTTTAGAGAGTACGCTTTTTATTACTGAGGGAGATTCAGCTTCTGGTTCCATTACTAAAAGTCGTGATGTAAATACACAAGCCGTTTTTAGTTTACGTGGTAAGCCATTAAACTCGTATGGTATGACCAAAAAAATTGTGTACGAAAACGAAGAATTCAATTTATTGCAAGCGGCATTGAATATTGAAGAAAGTATGGAAGATTTACGTTACAACAATATCGTAATTGCAACCGATGCTGATGTCGATGGTATGCACATTCGTTTGTTGTTAATTACCTTCTTCTTGCAGTTTTTTCCTGAAATGATTAAAGAAGGGCATTTATATATTTTGCAAACACCATTATTCAGAATTCGAAATAAAAGAGAAACCATTTATTGCTATTCGGAAGAAGAACGAAAAGCGGCGATGGAAAAACTAAAGCCAAAACCAGAAATTACCCGATTTAAAGGATTAGGAGAAATTTCGCCAGATGAGTTTAAAAATTTCATTGGAGAAACCATTCGTCTCGATCCTGTAATGTTAGATAAAGCCACGTCTATTGAGAAATTATTAGAATTCTATATGGGTAAAAATACACCCGACCGTCAAGAGTTTATTATTAATAACTTGAAGGTAGAATTAGATGTGGTGGAAGAGGAAGTTTAAAGAAAAAAACATACTGAAACTCTTTGTTAAATCAGAGAAAATAAATTCAGCATAATGAAAGACGAAGAAGAAAACATTCATCCAGAAGAAGAAAATACGAATAATATCAATTCAGAGGATAATTCAATTGATGATAATCAAGAGGATGAGCTTTCTGAAGAGATTATTGAAGTAGACGCCAAACACTTCGAAGGACAACATTTTTACGAAAACGACGAAAATCCGGAAGACACCATTACCAAAGTTACAGGAATGTACAAAGATTGGTTTTTGGACTACGCTTCGTATGTAATTTTAGAACGTGCTGTTCCTGCTATTGAAGATGGTTTCAAACCCGTACAACGTCGTATTATGCACTCGTTAAAGGAGTTAGATGATGGTCGTTATAACAAAGTAGCAAATGTTGTAGGGCACACGATGCAGTATCATCCTCACGGAGATGCCAGTATTGGTGATGCTATGGTACAAATTGGGCAGCGTGAATTGCTAATCGATTGTCAAGGAAACTGGGGAAATATTTTAACTGGCGATAGTGCAGCAGCTTCTCGTTACATTGAGGCACGTTTGTCAAAATTTGCTTTAGAGGTTTTATATTCTCCAAAAATTACTGATTGGGGTGTTTCTTACGATGGTCGTAGAGCTGAACCAAACAATTTACCTGTTAAATTTCCATTATTATTAGCTTCAGGAGCCGAAGGAATTGCGGTTGGATTGTCAACAAAAGTCTTACCTCATAATTTCAATGAATTAATAGACGCGTCTATAAAAATTTTAAAAGGAAAACCATTTACCATTTATCCTGATTTCCAAACGGCTGGTATTGCAGACGTTTCGAATTATAATGACGGTATGCGTGGTGGTAGAGTTCGAGTTCGTGCTAAAATTTCGCAATTAGACAAGCAAACGTTAGTGATTACTCAAATTCCGTTTTCAACGAATACGTCAACATTGATTGATAGTATTCTGAAAGCCAATGAAAAAGGAAAAATAAAAATTAAAAAGATTGAAGATAATACCGCTGCTGAGGTAGAAATATTAATTCATCTTTTCCCTGGTGTTTCGCCAGATAAATCTATTGACGCGTTATATGCTTTCACGGCTTGTGAAACTTCTGTAGCGCCTTTAGGTTGTGTAATTCAAGATAACAAACCGCTTTTTGTTGGTGTGTCTCATATGTTGAAAATTTCTACAGAGAGAACCGTGGAATTACTTCGAAAAGAATTAGAAATTCAATTAGAAGAATTAAAAACAAAATGGCATTTTTCTACTTTAGAAAAGATCTTCATTCGTGAAGAAATGTATATCGATTTCAAATTGTATTCGGACAGAGAAACACTTTACGAATATTTGTACAAACAATTTGAACCGTTTAAAAAGTATTTTGTTCGTGAAATCGTAGATGAAGATTTACAGAAATTAACGCAAATTCCAATGATTCGTATCACGCGATTTGATTCGGATAAAGCGGACGATTTTATTGCGAAGTTAGAAGACGAAATGAAAGAAGTTCAACATCATTTAGATAATTTAATTGATTTTGCTATTGATTATTTCGCCAAATTAAAAGAAAAATACGGAAAAGGAAGAGAGCGTCAAACGGAATTAAGAAGTTTTGATACGATTGAAGCTACAAAAGTAGTTTTACGTAATACCAAATTATACGTGAACAAAGAAGAAGGTTTCTTTGGGACAGGTTTGAAGAAAGATGAATATGTGGCCGATTGTTCCGATATTGATGATGTAATTGTTTTCCTAAGAGATGGAAGAATGATGATTGCCAAAGTAGACGATAAAAAATTCGTAGGTAAAGATATCATTCATATTGCGGTTTTCGATAAAAACGACAAACGTACCATTTATAATATGATTTATCGTGATGGTAAAAACGGTTCCACATTTATTAAACGATTTAATGTTTCTGGAGTAACTCGTGATAAATTTTACGATTTAACGCAAGAAAAACCAGGTTCGCAAGTCTTATATTTCTCTGCTAATCCAAATGGAGAAGCTGAGGTGGTGACTATTTTACTGCGTCAAGTGGGAAGTATTAAGAAACTGAAATGGGATCAAGATTTTTCTGATATTGCCATTAAAGGCCGTGCAAGTAAAGGAAATACGGTTACAAAATATCCAATCAAGAAAATTGAATTAAAAGAAAAAGGAATTTCAACACTTCGACCAAGAAAAATTTGGTTTGATGATACGGTTCATCGTTTAAATGTAGATGGAAGAGGTGAGTTGTTAGGTGAATTTAAACCTAACGATAGATTGCTTATCGCGAATCAATCGGGAAAAATTAAAACCATTATTCCAGAATTGACCACGCATTTTGATGAAGATATGATTGTGATGGAAAAATGGAATCCTAAGAAACCAATTTCTGCAATTTATTACGATGGTGAAAAAGAGCGTTATTTTGTAAAACGTTTCTTAATTGAAAACGAAAATAAAGAAGAAATTTTTATAACAGAACACGAGTCGTCTCAATTAGAAATTATTTCAACAGATTGGTTGCCAATGGCTGAGGTAGTTTATGCGAAAGTGAAAGGCGTACAAAAAGACAATCAGATTGTAAATTTAGATGAGTTTATTGCTGTTAAAGGAATTAAAGCGCTTGGAAATCAATTGACTACAGATAAAATAAAACAGATAAACATATTAGAATCATTACCTTATGAAGAGATTTTAGACGAACCAGAAGCTATGGTTACTGAAGAGTCTAATTCTGAATCACAAGATTTTAATATTGAATTAGACGATGACGGACAAATAACGTTGAGTTTAGAGTAAATTTCAAATACAAACCTGACAAGTTTTCGAAACCTGTCAGGTTTTTTTTATAATTTAATTCGTTACATCAGTATCTTTTAATTTTTCATCCATAATTTTATTATTGTATAAAACCACAGGTTTTTTGCTGTTTTTCTTCATTCTTAGATTTAAAAACTCTACAAATAACGAGAAGAAAATAGAGAAGTATAAATATCCTTTTGGAATACTATGAACGGTTTCACCACCAAAGAATTTAAAATTAGCTAAATGTGAACCTTCTGCTAAAAGCATCACTCCAATTAAAATTAAGAACGATAATCCTAAAATTTGTATGGTTGGGTGATTGTTTACGAATTTGCTTACAGGTCCTGCAAAAATCATCATAATTATAATTGAAATAATAATTGCCATAATCATAATTTCAATTGCACCAGCTGCACCAAAACCAACTGGTGGCTCAGCAGCACTTACCAAACCAATTGCCGTTAAAATACTATCAAACGAGAAAACAATATTTAACAAAGCAATTTGTAAAATAGCAGCACCTAATGTATTACTGGCTTTTCCATTAGTTCCTTCTTCATCACCTTCAAGTTTATGATGTATTTCGGATACGGATTTGTATAATAAAAATAATCCACCACCAAAAATAATTATGCTTTGTCCAGATATTTCTCCTGATAAAAACCCTAAATCAAAATCGAAAAATGATTTATTTAAACTCATTACCCAAGTTATACCAAAAAGCAGTATAACTCGAAATGTCATAGCTAACAACAATCCGATTCTTCTTGCTTTAGGCTGGTCTTTTTCTTCAAGTTTACCAGACACAATTGATAAAAATACAATATTATCAATTCCAAGAATAATTTCTAAAAAAGTTAAGGTTAATAGGGCAATCCAAGCGTCTGGGTTGGTTAATATTTCCATTTGGTAAGGTATAGATTTTGTTTTTAGAATTTAGCCTTTTATAAGACACACATATATTTTACGTTGAAAACTATAATTTAGTTACAGAACCAAATTGTTTTTTTGCATCTCCAACAAATGAATATTCAAAATTATATTTTAAGTCTTTGGTATTTAGTATTTTAACGTGAATTGCTTTTTTTTCTGCTCTGTTTTTTGGCTTCACATTTTCTAAAATATATTCACAGTCATTTATCCATCGTATAGAAAAAGTGTCAATAACTTTATTATAGTTTTCAATTTGAATAGAATCATTTCTTTCAAATGAACTCGTTAGTTTTTTACCATCAAAAGTGGTTTCTGAAGTAAATTTTCCGGTTTTAAAATCGGTACACTTTCTTTCTTGATTGTAACAAGAAACAAGTGTTAATGCGAATAGTAATATTATTTTTTTCATTTTATGTTTTATAACAATTCTGATAATTATCGAGTTAAATCCTTTTCACTTTTATTAAACACATAGGAACATAGGAAATATTATGTTAATTTGAGTAGCTTCGCTATCCATAGAAAACATAGATTAACTATTTTTTTACTCTGCTACTTTTTACTTTGCAACTTAGAAACTTAGAAACTTTTTACTTAGCAACTTTCCACTTTTACTTCTCAAACATACTTTTCATTATCGTATTAATGCCCTTAAACATTAAGTAAACAGAAAACCCACAAATTATAATTCCTAAAATCGCCACATAAATAAATAAAGGATGCTTTTGATTTTTAAAACTACTATTTAAGATAAAAACACCTACAAATAGCGTAGGTAGTGAACCTAATAATATACGAAGTCCTTTGTTTAGTATTATTTTATTTACAGACATATTATCTTTATTTTTGGCTAGTATAAAAATCAACAGCTTTTCTTACACTGCCATACTCTTGTAATAATTTTTCTCCTATTTCATACGACACTGGAATTTCATCCATTATCATTCGTATTCCTCTATCAATTAATTTATCATTACTTAATTGCATATCTACCATTTTATTGCCTTTTACTTTACCTAAAGCAATCATAGTGGACGTAGAAATCATATTTAATACTAATTTTTGTGCTGTTCCTGCTTTCATTCTGCTACTACCTGTAACAAATTCAGGTCCTACAATTACATCAATAGGATATTTTGCTGTTTGCGAAAGCGGACTTTGCGCATTACAACTGATACTTCCGGTAATAATATTATTTTCATTACATTTTTGCAATCCGCCAATCACATACGGAGTCGTTCCAGAAGCGGCAATACCGATTACAACATCATTTTCATTAATTTTCCACGCTTGTAAGTCTTTCCACGCTTGTTCTTTATCATCTTCAGCAAATTCAACGGCTTTTCTAATAGCGGTATCGCCACCTGCAATAATTCCAATAACGGTATCAAAATCTACACCAAACGTTGGCGGACATTCACTTGCATCAACTACGCCTAATCTACCAGAGGTTCCAGCGCCAATATAGAATAATCGTCCACCTATTTTCATTTTAGCAATAATTTGTTCAATTAATACTTCAATATTTGGTAACGCTTTTTCAACTGCTAATGGAACTGTTTTGTCTTCTGTATTGATGTGAGTAAGCAATTCGTTTACAGACATTTTTTCTAAATGTTCGTATTTTGATGCTTGCTCTGTAGTTTTTATAAATGTCATATATTTAGCCCTATTATTGTTGTTCAAATATACAAAGTATTTATAAATTTAAAGAATGACAACCATAGTTTATTGAATATTTTTATATTTGTTAAAAACTATAACTTTTGAGTCAAAAATCTCACAGATTAAAAATTTGCTTGGTTACCGTAACGCTTTCTGATGGAGGTGCCGAACGCTGTGCAGCATTATTATCAAACTATTTTGAAAATCAAGATATAGAGGTTTATCACGTTGTGTTTTCAGGAAAAGTAGCCTATGATTATTCTGGTAAATTATTTCATTTAGAGCATTTAAAAGATAAAAGAAATAGTTGGTGGAGTAGAAGTAAACGATTTTTTGCCTTAAAACAATTTTTTGACACCAATCATTTCGATTATGTAATTGATTTTCGAACCAAAGAGTATTTTTTACAAGAAATGATAATTCATAATTTTGTATTTCCTAAATTTATACAAACCATACATAGTTATAAAATCAAATCGTATGTGCCGAAAAATAAATTCTTAGCGAAATTATTATACAGAAATTGTCAGCAATTTATTTCTGTTTCGAAAGGAATTCAGGAGAAAGTCAATAAAAATTATAATTTTTTACCCACTAAACTAATTTACAATCCTATTGATTTTGAATTCATTTCAAACCAATCAAAACAAGAAGTTACTGACGATTTCCAATATGTTTTATCTGCTGGAAGTATGAATAAAAACATAAAGCAGTTTAATAAATTAGTTGAATGTTACGCCAACTCGATTTTACCATCCAAAAGAATTAAATTAATTATTTTAGGCGATGGAAAACTGAAAAACAAATGGATAAAATTAGCAGAAAGTTATAATTTACAAGACATGGTAATTTTTAAAGGCAACGTAAAAAACCCATTTCGATATTATAAAAATGCATTATTTACAATTTCAACAAGTAAATATGAAGGTATGCCAATGGTTTTGTTAGAATCTTTAGCTTGTGGCACCCCAATAATTTCTTGGGATTACGCATCGGGACCAAACGAAATTATTACTAACAAACAGAACGGATTATTAATTGAGAACCAGGATACTGACAAACTAATTGAAGCGATGAATCTATTTGTATTGGATAATAATTTATATTTACATTGTAAAGAAAATGCGGTATCAAGTGTGAAACAGTTTAGTTTAGAAACTATTGGTAACCAATGGTTGAACCTTTTTAATAAATAGAAATGAATTATAAAATCATAGATATTCCAAAAATAAACAATACAAAAGGCAATATTGGTGTTATTGAAAATGATACGATTCCTTTTGATGTAAAACGCGTGTATTATTTGTTTGATGTGCCAAGTGGTGCAAAACGAGGAGGTCACGCGCATAAAAAACTTAAACAAGTTATACTTGCTATTTCAGGAAGTTTTGATGTGGTTTTGAAGAATGGAAAATCGAAAGAAATTGTTACTTTAAATAGACCCGACAAAGGTTTGCTAATTGAAAACAACATTTGGAGAGAATTAGAAAACTTTTCTTCAGGTTCAGTGTGTTTGGTGTTGGCTTCAGAAGAATTTTCGGAAAACGATTATATTAGAAGTTATAAGAATTATTTGAACTTTATAAAATAGTAATTATTGATTTCAGCATCCAAAAAAAATCAATACGTACTTGTTTTTATACCTAACTTTAATAAAAACAACTTCAATTTATCCAGAAAATTTACCCCAAATCGAGGCATTTTCAAAAGAACATTTTGTTTCCAATTTAAGTTTCTTGAATCAATAGTTGTAATCATTTTTTTCCAACGCAAATCGTTATTTTTCTTTAAGCGTTTTCCTAAAACATATCGTTCAAAATCGAGATATTTTTTTAAATCTGAATCGTTTTTTGACCAATTTTCATAACTATCAAAATCAGGAATGGTTTTGTTAAGCAATGAACTCTGTGTAATTTGGTTTTCTGTTTGCATAAAATAACTCATTTGTACCGAGTTAGTATACGCCAGTTTAAAATTGTAATTGGCTCTAATATTAAAATCTAAGTCTTCTGAAAAACTTATTTTTTCATTATAAAAACCAATCTTTTCAAATACTTCTTTATGAAAACATACAGAACCATGCGTGTAAATTCCTTGCTTTACATTTATTTTGAAAAAGTTTATATAACCTGTAAAATTTATTGGTAAAATTTCAGATCCATTGCGAGGATTCTTAATTACTGTATCCCAAACTTCTTCATAATTTGTTCCGAAAATTCTTGCTTCTGGGAAATTTTGAATTAATTGAAAGATGCTTTCTAAAAAAGTTGGTTTCCATAAATCATCTGCATCTAAATAAGTAATGTAATTAGAATTTGCTTTTTTAATTCCAGTATTTCTTGTTGCTGATAAGCCGCAATTTTTTTCATGATAAATTAATTGCACTTTTTCTGATTCAAATTTTGAGGCAATTACAGCACTTTTATCTGAAGAAAAATCGTCAACAACTAGTATTTCAAAATCTGTAAAAGTCTGATCTAAAACACTTTCAATTGCGTTTTTAATATACTTTTCTTTGTTGTAAAGCGGAATTATGACAGTGAAAAAAGGCATATTAATCAGTTAAAATATATTGGAATACTTCTTTCCAGTTGTGTAAATCTTTACTAGTGTCAAAAGGTGAAGTATTTCCTTGAAACGTAGGATTACCTTCTACAAATTCAGTAATTAGTTTTGCTAAATCAGAAGAATTATTTTCATCAAAAAACGATACCTTTTCATAATTCCCACAAGCTTCTTTGGCATAAGGTAAATTAGCTAAAAACATCGGTTTATTATACGCTTTTGCTTCAGAAATTGGCAAGCCCCAAGTTTCTATTTTTGATGGGAAAAGTAAACAATCCATAGCATTATACATAGAAAGTAACTGACTTCTTTTTACTTTTCCATAAAAATGTACATTTTCTAAAAAACCATATTCATTCACTAAAAATTGCGCGTATTTTTCTTTAGAATCTTTAATCGTTGTAAAATGAAATTGCGTCTGTTCTGAAATGTTTTTAGGCAATGCTTTTATTGCTTTTAATATTACTTCATGATTTTTATAGCTTCTTGGAAAACTCGGATAGAAAAAATGAATTTTATTAGCTTCAAAATTGTATTTTTCTGAAGTAATTTCCTCCACATATTCAGGAATGGCAACTTTTATATTTGAGATGTTAAATCGCTTTTCAAATACTTCTTTTATCCAATGTTGCTGTACAAAAACAGTATGGTTTTTAGTGATGTTTATTTTAAATAGCATGTCGTACAAAACAGAAAAAACACCAATTTTGTAATTAAATTTCCAATCTTTCCAAGTAGGTTTAAATAATGTTGTTGGATGATGGCAGTAGACAAATTGTTTTTTTGCTACTATATTTGGTGTGGTATCATGAAGTGAAAACCAAATATCAGGTTGTACTTGTTTAGATAGTTTTTTAAAATAAAAATATTCGTAATATAAGCGAAACCACCAAGATTTTTTTGAAAGTGGAATCTCAATAATTGTAATATTTGAAAATTGAAATTTCGAGGCGTCATGTACTAAAGCGATAACTTCAACTTCTTCATTCTTTATAAAATTTGAAAGTTCATGTAACGCATTATGAAGGATAGTGAAAATACCACCTTCAACCATGTTAATACCTGAAATTACAATTTTTTTTCTTTTCAAGGCAAATAAATTATTTATCCAAAAGCATTTTTCCTGCAATAACTAGTAACACTATGGCAAAAATTTTCTTCAACATTTTTTGATCTAATGTTAAGGCAAGTTTACTTCCAAATATACTTCCAATAACAAAAAAAGCAGCAATTATGGCAGCGTATTTTATATTAATCTGACCTTCTTTATAATACGTAAAAACAGCTACTGCTGTTACAGGTACTGCTAAAACGGCTAAACTTGTACCTTGTGCTTGGTGCTGATTAAATCCGAAAAGCAAGACTAATAGGGGCACCATAATTATGCCGCCGCCAACGCCAACCAATCCGCTTAGTACTCCTGCTAAAATTCCGATAAGAATTAAAGACAATATTATTTGTAAGGTCATTTTACTTTTCATTTTATTTATTATATCCTTCTAATGGAATTTCAATTTCGTATATTTTTTTTGTTGGATTATCTAACTTTTTATCACGTAACCATTGGTTATGTGTTTTTAAAATTTTATAGTTAATCCCTTGACGTATAGCAAATGTAGACAAATTTGTGATAGTAGAGTCAACCATTATTTTTTTTGTGCTAATTTTCGGATATAAAGCTTCTTTTGGAATTAGATAGCCATATTTTTCTGGATTTTTCATAATTTCTTTCAAAGCTAAAATTCTGAAAACATAACGAGAGGTTTCATCGGTTAACCATAAACTATAATAATCTGAAGTTTGTTGAAAATTAATGTGATTTTGTAATCCCGTCATACCGCCATTGTAAGATGCGGCAGCTACTGTCCAATTTCCGAATTTATTTTTGGCCTTAATTAAATATTCACAAGCAGCCTGTGTAGATTTTTCAATATGATAACGTTCATCTACTTGATCCGTTACTTCTAATTTACTTTCCTTAGCAGTTCCTGGCATAAATTGCCAAACGCCTTTTGCACCAGATGGCGAAATGGCATTAATTAAGCCACTTTCAATTACAGCTAAATATTTAAAATCATCTGGAACATTATATTTCGCTAATATGGGTTCGATAATGGGGAATACCTTATTGGCTCTTTTAATTAAAATGGCAGTCGAGGCATTTAAATTAATATTTACTAACATTTCTCTATCCAAACGTTCTTTTACATCTGCTTGATTGGTTGGCACTTTTTCCCCACAAAAATCCATATCAGTAGGATATTCTATATGATTTTTTTTTGGCACGTTTTGGTATGAAGTTGCATAAATTAAAAATCCGCAAATAATAAACAATGGGATTAAAATTAAGGTTTTATGTAAGTTTTTCATTTGTATACAGGTTATTTGACGGTTTTAATAACAATAAAGATATTCATTTTAAGATGAGTTTGGGCAAATTTTCATTTAACCATTTATACTTATTTACAATCATAATATGAGTTCCTCCTTTTACAACAATGCAATTTTTTATGTTTGAAATTGGAAAAACCATATCTTCATCACCGTGAATATGAATAACTTTTTCATCAGGAATACTTCTTTGCCAAAGTAATACATTTTCAATTGCCCAATCTAAATATTTAGTTTGTTTCATAAATAGATATTTGTTGTATAATTTTACTCTTTTAGCAAGTAAACCTCTGCCTTTTATATATCTTGATAAATAATTTACTTGTCCTAAAAGACTGGTAGGTAATGCTTTGTATAATTTTGTAGCCTTAGCTAATTTCATATGAATTGGCAATTCCTGGTTACTTTTCACACTTGAAATAATGATAACTTTTTTTGTTTTAATTATTTCAGACATTTCTTGAACCATTATTCCACCAAATGAAACACCAATTAACACGCAATTTTCATGTGTCACTTTTTCACACATTCTTTTTGCGTAGCTTTGTATGGTTTCATTGTAAATTGGTAAAATCCATTCTAAATAATGCATTTCAAATTGTTCCTTAGGTAATTTTATATTTTCGAATATTTCTATACTTGCAGCTAAACCAGGAACAAAGTAAACGTGTGTTTTTGACATTAGTTTGATGATTTTGTGCCTTAAAATTATAATATTAATTTTAAATGAGTTTCTTTTTTAGTTATAAATATGAAAATTTAACAAATAATTTTCTATTGTTATGATTTTCATTTGTTTACTACTTGATTTGTCTTTATTTTTTTGTAAATTTGCAGACATTTTAACAAACAATTAAGAATTGTTAGTATTTAAAACCCAGATTTATGCTAGTTGAGGAAATTAAAGACAATGAATTATTAAGACAATTTGAAACAAAAACCGCTTGCGGACTTTTAACAATTGAATATGCCATTCAAGAAAGGAAGATATTTTTAACCAAGCTTTGTGCAAACGAAAACGAACAAGAAGATAAAGTAAATCAATTTATAACTTCCGTTTTAGATATCGCTGAAGAAAGAAAGTTTAAAGTAGTGCCAACCAACACAAAAATTGTTTCTTTTTTTAGAAAAAATAAAAAATTTCAACAGTTATTACCTCCAGGTATTAAAATATAATTTAGAATTATAGCTTCAAATGACAGCATTAAAACTAGTTTTGATGCTGTTTTTGTTTTATAAATTCCTTCAAAAAATATAAAAGCACGGATTGAATAAATGTTATATTTTCATCAAATTTTGTTAAATACCATTGAAAACAATACCTTTATACCTAAATTTGGTAGTACATATTTTAAGTTTAAATTAATTGTAAAACCAATATTTTAGACACTATTACGTCTAATTAAACAGAATAAACAAAAAGAATGAACCCATACATAGATAGAGAAAAAAGCTGGTTAGCATTTAACGCAAGAGTGTTGCAAGAAGCCGCAGACGAAAATGTACCGTTATTAGATAGATTACGATTTTTAGGTATTTTTTCAAATAATTTAGATGAGTTTTTCCGTGTTCGATATGCAGCAATTCGCAGAATGACATTAGAAAAAATTGATACTAAACCAATGTTAGGCGATATTTCTGCAGAACAATTATTGAAAGATATTACAGAAATTGTAATTGAACATCAATCTGAAAGTTTACGAATATTAAACGATATTGAAAAAAAACTTGAAAAACAAGGGATTTATATCATTAATGAAAAACAAATTAATAAAGACCAAGAAACATTTATTAAAGACTTTTTCATTCAAAAAGTAAGTCCTGAATTAGTTACCATTATGTTAAATGATTTAGTTGAATTTCCTTTAATTAAAGACACTTCTGGATATTTAGCTGTAAAATTGGTAATGAATAAAAACAAATCTGGACTAATTTCTCAATTAGTAAACGATAAAGAAATTAGATACGCCATTGTTGAAATTCCAAAAACAATTAACAGATTTGTAGTTTTGCCTTCAAATTCAGATAAACAATATATTATTTTATTAGACGATGTAATTCGATATAGTTTAGACCATATTTTCAATATTTTCGACTACGAAAGTATTGATGCACATATGATAAAAATAACTCGAGATGCGCAATTGGAATTCGATTCTGACTTGAGTAAAAGTTTAATTGAAAAAATATCATACAGTGTTAAAGAACGTAGAGTAGGTGAGCCTGTTCGTTTCGTATATGACCAAGCAATTGACAAAGACACGTTAGAATTTTTTCTAAACCGAATGAAAATTGATAGTTCCGATTCCATTATTCCTGGAGGAAGATATCACAACCGAAGAGATTATATGGATTTTCCAAATCTTGGACGATACGATTTGTTGTACAAACAAAATGTGCCATTACCCATTCAAGGTTTAAGTTTAGACGGAAGTATGCTGCAAAGTATTAAAGAAAAAGATTATTTGTTGCACGCGCCATATCAATCTTTCTCTTATGTCATTCGATTTTTGAGAGAAGCGGCTTTAGATCCTAAAGTGCAATCTATAAAAATTACGTTGTATCGATTGTCTAAAAATTCTCAAATAGTAAGTTCGCTTATTAATGCTGCAAAAAACGGAAAGAAAGTTACAGTTCAAATTGAATTACAAGCCCGTTTTGACGAGGCAAGTAACATTTCTTATGCAGAACAAATGCAAGAAGAAGGTATTAACTTAATTTTTGGTGTTAAAGGACTAAAAGTACACAGTAAAATTTGCTTAGTAGAACGATTGGAAGACGATGAAATTAAGAGATACGGATTTGTTTCTACAGGAAATTTCAGTGAATCTTCTGCTAAAATATACACCGATGTAACCTTGTTTACAAGTGATTCAAAAATTTTGAAGGATATGTCAAAAGTATTTGAATTTTTTGAAGTGAATTATAGAGTACATCGTTATAAACATTTAATTGTTTCACCACATTATACCCGTTCTCGTTTTGTCAAATTGATTGATAGAGAAATTAAAAACGCATCTGAAGGTTTGCCAGCTTATATTAATCTAAAAATGAATAGTTTATCAGATTATAAAATGATAGATAAATTATACGAAGCAAGTAACGCAGGTGTTAAAATAAAATTGATAATTAGAGGTATTTGTTGTTTGGTTCCAGGATTAAAAAATTACAGCGAAAACATAGAAGCGATTAGTATTGTCGATAATTATTTAGAACATTCACGCGTGTTTATTTTTGGGAACAATGACAATCCTGAAGTATTTATTTCTTCTGCCGATTTTATGACCAGAAATATTGATGCTCGAGTTGAAGTAACTTGTCCAATTTACGATGAAGAAATTAAACAAGACTTAATTGATACTTTTGGAATAGGTTGGAAAGCAAACGTAAAAGCACGTTTACATTCAGATAAATTTGAAAATTTATACAGAAAACGTGGCGAAGATAAAGTATTTAGAGCCCAACAAGAAATGTACAAACACTATCAGAACAAATTGGAAGTAATACTTCCAGAAATTATATAAACACATTAATGATTCAAATAAAAAAATATGCTGCAATAGATATTGGTTCCAATGCGATGCGTTTGTTAATCACTAATATTATTGAGCAAAAAGGTAAAGAAGTACAATTTAACAAAAGTGCCTTAATTCGTGTGCCTATTCGTTTAGGACAAGATGCTTTTACAGTAGGGGAAATTTCAGAAGAAAATATCGACAGAATGATTGATGCTATACACGCATTTAAATTATTAATGAAAGTATATAAAGTCGAAAAATTTATGGCTTGTGCCACTTCTGCTATGCGTGAAGCATATAACGGTAAAGAAGTTGCCGAAATCATAAAGAAAAAAACAGACATTAAAATTGAAATTATTGATGGTAAAAAAGAAGCCGCAATTATAGCCTCTTCTGATTTGCATCACTTTATAAAAACAAATGAAAATTATCTTTATGTAGATGTTGGTGGAGGAAGTACCGAATTTTCTTTGTTTTCTGATGGGAAAATGTTGGTGTCAAAATCATTCAAAAACGGTACCGTTCGAATGTTGAATAATATGGTAAACGAAGTAGTTTGGCAAGAAATTGAAAAATGGATTAAAACCTATACCGAAGGCTTAGGTAATATAATTATGATTGGTTCTGGTGGAAACATCAATAAAGCATTCAAATTGTCTGGAAAAACGCAAGATAAACCGTTGACATATAAGTATTTAAAATCGCAATTTGATCATATAAACGCTTTAACATACGAACAAAGAATTTCCGAATTAGGCTTAAATACCGACCGTGCCGATGTAATTATTCCTGCACTTTCTATATATTTAAGTGCGATGCGATGGAGTGGTGCGAACCATATTTATGTGCCAAAGATTGGATTATCTGATGGTGTAGTAAAAGCTATGTATTTTGGCAGAATTTAAATAATTTCATTGTTATAAATAAAAAAAAAACGCTCAATTGAGCGTTTTTTTTTATTTATCAATGGCTCCTAAAACCCGTTTCATAAAATCATTAAGAGCCGTTTTTTTATCTTTTCCGTCTCTAATCATTTTATTTACTTCAATGGCTCCATACATATTTGAAATTAACTCACCTATAACATCTAATTCTTCATCTTTTAAGGATTCTAATTCTGTTAAGTGTTCTAAAACAGCTATTGTTTCAATTATATAATCGGCATCATTTTCTTCAATAAATTGTGTCAAGTGTTTTATTACAGGTAATTTCATATTGTTAGATTTTAGATTTATAGACAATTTAGATTTGTAGACTTTCTAATTTTCTAAGAAGTCTAACTTGTCTAAATTTATAGTACTTGAGCTACTAATTCCGCTAAAACTTCGGCTTTATTTGTTTGTGTTTGATTTACTAATACTCCATTTTTAAAAGCAGCAAATGTTGGTAAATTATCCACATTAGCCAATTTTCTTGATTCTGTAAACTGTTCTGCATCTACAACCAAAAAAGGTACGCTTTCATTTTCAGAAGCCATTTTTTTAAATTTTGGTTTCATAATACGACAGTTTCCACACCAAGTTGCAGAAAATTGTACCAATACAACTTCATTATTAGCTACTATTTCAGCTAAATTATCTTTTTCGATTTCTTGAAACATTTTTTCTTAGTTTAAAGTTTTATGTTTCAAGTTCCAAGTTCCAAGTTGAATAACCTGAAACTTGAAACTTGAAACAAAATTATTAGTGTGAAGCTAAATAACTTGCAGTACTGTTTCTGTCAGCACTCATAGCATCTTTTCCTTCTTCCCAGTTTGCAGGACAAACTTCTCCTTTAGTTTGTACGTGTGTGTACGCATCAACTAAACGTAAATATTCGTTTACATTTCTACCTAAAGGCATATCATTTACACTTTCGTGGAAAATTTTACCTGTTTCGTCAATTAAATATGTAGCGCGGAAAGTAACATTTGATCCAGTTAATAAATAATCACCAGTTTCTTCGTTAAATTCATCAGCTACATCTAAAATATCTAAAGCGTTTGCTAAATTACGCGTTGTATCTGCTAATAATGGATACGTAACACCTTCAATACCACCGTTGTTTTTAGCTGTATTTAACCAAGCAAAGTGTACTTCGTTTGTATCGCAAGAAGCACCAATAACAATTGTGTTTCTTTTTTCAAATTCTGGTAAAGCAGCTTGAAATGCGTGTAATTCTGTTGGACATACAAATGTAAAATCTTTTGGGTACCAAAATAATAATACTTTTTTGTTGTTTTTTGTTGCTTCTTCTAATACGTTTATTCTTAAGTTGTCACCCATTTCTGAGATAGCGTCAACCGTAATGTTTGGGAATTGTTTTCCTACTAATGCCATAATTATTTATTTTATATTAATTTTCTACTGCAAATTTACGCCTATTTTAGAACAAAACAATATGTTTTGATTATATAAATTTATTTAATAATAGATTTTGATTATCAATATTTCATTCTAATAACTGAAAACAATTACAATTTAAATTCTATATTTGCTTTGCTAACCTAAATTATATTAAAAATGAAAATTTTCAGAAAAAAATCGATTACAACGATATTAAAACAAGGCGGAGATGGAGAACATTCTGGTTTAAATAAAGTATTAACAGTAAGAGATTTAACTTTTTTTGGAATAGCTGCTATTATAGGTGGCGGAACATTTAGCGCCATCGGAAACGCTTGTTTTTCAGGCGGACCTGCCGTGGTACTTTTGTATATTATGTGTGCCATTGCTTGTGGTTTTACAGCAATGTGTTATGCTGAATTTGCTTCTCGTGTGCCTGTTTCTGGTAGTGCGTATACGTATGCTTACGTTTCTTTTGGCGAACTTTTTGCTTGGATAATTGGTTGGGCATTAATTATGGAGTATTCTATAGGTAATATATACATTGCTTTTTCTTGGAGCGGTTATTTCACTAATTTATTGGAAAGTTTTGGAATTCACTTACCCGAATGGTTAACCATAAATTATAAATCAGCACACGCCGCTTTTATAGCAAGTAAAGGCGACGAAGGATTAGCAGCGTGGAAAAACGCACCTATGTTAGGCAATTTGAAAGTAATTTTCGATTTACCAGCGGTGGTTATTAATATTTTAATTACTTACTTGGTGTACAGAGGTACAAAAGAATCTAAAAACTTTAGCAATGCTATGGTATATATAAAGTTAGCAATAATTGTTTTGGTAATAATTGTAGGTGCTTTTTATGTAGATATTGATAATTGGACGCCTTTTATGCCAAATGGTTTTAGCGGAGTAATGGGCGGTGTTTCTGCTGTTTTCTTTGCTTATATTGGTTTTGATGCAGTTTCTACTTTAGCAGAAGAAAGTAAAAATCCACAACGCGATTTACCAAAAGGAATGATTTATTCATTAGTAATTTGTACCATAATTTTTATAGTTTTAGCTCTGGTTATTACAGGAATGGTTTCCTATGAACTGCTTGGTGTTAGTGATCCTTTAGCTGAAATATTTGCTTTAAAAGGCGTAAAATGGATGTTGTTTGTGGTTTCAATTGCTGCAGTTGTAGCTATGACAAGTGTGTTATTGGTGTTTCAAATGGGACAACCAAGAATTTGGATGACGATGAGTCGAGATGGTTTAATGCCAAAGCGTTTTTCAACTATTCATCCTAAGTACAAAACGCCAAGTTTTGCTACTCTTGTTACGGGTTTAGTAGTAGGAATTCCAATCTTTTTTACTGACGAAAATTTTGTATTAGATTTTACAAGTATTGGAACTTTATTTGCGTTCGTATTAGTTTGTGGTGGCGTTTTAATGCTTTCTCCTCAAAGCGAAGCCGAAATTGCAGAACGCGAAACCAAAGGAAAATTCAGAATTCCGTATGTGAATTCTAAGTTTATTTTTCCTGTATTAGTTGCTATTGCTACTGTTTTAATTGTTAAATATGTTCCAGATTTCTTTACAAATCTTTTCGATTTTTCAATAGATAAATTAGCTACAAACATACCCATGTTGGTTTTTATACTTGTTTGTATAGTAATGACAGTTTTATCCTTCACTAAGAACTTATCATTAATTCCATTATTAGGATTAATTTCTTGTTGTTATTTGTTAACAGGAATGGCGGTTTCTAATTGGATGTGGTTTGGCGTTTGGTTGGTTATTGGATTGGTAATTTATTTTGCCTTCAGTTATAAAAACAGTAAACTAAATGATTCAATTTAATTTTAATAACTTGTTATGCTAACAAAATCAACTTTTGAATTTTTAGATTTACTTGCTAAAAACAACAATCGCGATTGGTTTACCGAAAATAAAAAACGCTTTGAAACCGAAAATAATTTGGGAAAAGCTTTTTTTACAGAAGTCTATATTGATTTGGAAAAAATAGATAGTTTAGAAAAAATGCAAGTGTTTAGAATTTATAGAGATGTGCGTTTTTCTAAAGATAAATTGCCTTATAAAAATCATTTTTCTGTTGGATTTTCCAGAACTAAACCGATGCTTCGTGGTGGAATGTATTTACATATTGAAAATGAAGCAAGTTTTGTTGGCGGCGGATTTTGGGCACCCAACAATGAAGATTTATTACGAATTAGAAAAGAAATTGAATTAGACGCTTCTGATTTGAGAGAAATTATTTCAAATACTACATTCAAAAAAATGTTTGGAACTTTGGAAGGTGAAGAATTAAAAACCGCCCCAAAAAATTTCGATAAAACACATCCAGATATTGATTTAATTAGAAAAAAGCAATATTTGCTAACCAGAAAATTCACCAACAAAGAAGTAATGTCACCAAATTTTAAAGAAGAAGTTATCGCCACTTTTGCAGCGATGCGACCTTTTTTTAATTATATGAGCGATGTATTGACAACCGATTTAAATGGCGAAAGCCTTTACTAATTTACCTTAGGTAAATTAATTCAAATATTGGCACATTGACTAATTATCAAATTGCCTCATTAACTCGGTTGCACATATTCCAAACTTTCTAAATTAGTTTTTGAAATAAAAACACCATAGTTTACAGAAACTTTATTTTTCTCAATTTTCTCTATGGTTCCGATAGCTTTTCCATCTTTCATACGAACTCTATCGCCAACTTTTAAAACTACAGCAGGTTTCTCAGGAATCAATTTAGCCTTAATTTTCTTTTCTTTTTTCTCGGTACGAATTTCTTCAACCTTAACATTAACTTCATCAATCACTTGTTTTACAACAACTTCCTTGATTTTTTTCTCTTTAGCAGATATTTTTTTTCGTTTCGAATTTTCAATTTCAACTACTTTTAAAAATTCGCCAATTAAGGTCTTTTTGTCTTTATTATTGAAGTATTTTTCTGCAATATCATCAATTTTTTGACCCATATAAATCAAACGCTGATTGGCGTCATACAATTCCTGATAACGTTCTAATTTATCCTGAATTTTACTATTTATGGTTTCCATTTTCTTACTTTCTTCACGCGCTTTGGTTTCTTCTTCTTTTAAAGAAACAGACGTTTTTTCCATTTTCGAGCGCTCTTTTTGTAAAGTAGCAATGGTTTTATCAAATCGTACTTTTGTATTTTCAATTTTCTTTTTGGCACGATTAATTAAACCATAAGGAATCCCATTTTTCTGAGCCACTTCAAAAGTAAACGAACTTCCCGGCTGACCCAAATGTAATTTATACATCGGCTCTAATGACTTTTCATCAAATAACATATTGGCATTACTGGCAAAAGGCAATTCGTTAGCTAATATTTTTAAATTCGTATAATGAGTGGTGATAATTCCGTAGGCTTCTCGGTCGTAAAATTCTTCTAAGAAAATTTCTGCCAAAGCCCCACCTAATTCAGGATCAGAACCTGTACCAAATTCGTCAATTAAAAATAAGGTTTTATCGTTACATTTTTTTAAGAAATAATTCATATTCTTTAAACGATAACTGTAGGTACTCAAATGGTTTTCAATGGATTGGTTATCGCCAATATCTGTTAAAATTCTATCAAATAAAAACGTTTCACTACGTTCGTGGACTGGAATTAGCATCCCGCATTGTAACATCAATTGCAGTAAACCAATAGTTTTTAATGAAATGGTTTTTCCACCGGCATTAGGTCCAGAAATTACAATAATTCTATTCGTACTTTCTAATTCAATGGTTTGAGGAAATGTGGGTTTGTTTTCAGCTTTATTATTTAAAAGCAAAATAGGATGGAAGGCTTCTCTAAAAAACAAGCGCTTTTCTTCATTTATTTTGGGTAGTATTCCGTTAATTCGGTTGGCATATTTTGCTTTTGCAGCAATCACATCCATATCAGAAAGAAACTCCTGATACTGAGAAATTAAAGCTTTATAAGGACGAATAGTTGCAGAAAGCATACGTAATATGCGCATAATTTCTTCTCGTTCTTCAAACTCTAAAACATTCAATTCTCGAGAATATTTTAACGTAGTTTCTGGTTCAATATAGGCAATACTGCCCGTTTTAGAATTTCCTAAAATAGATCCTTTAACCTTCTTTCGATACATCGCTTGAACTGCCAAAACCCTACGATTATCAACAACTGTTTCCTTAATGTCATCTAAATAACCAAGCGAATTAAAGTGCGATAATGCCATTCCAAAACTTTGGTTGATTTTGCCTCGAACCACATTGATACTTCGTCTAATGTTTACTAAATCAGGGGAAGCATCATCTTTAATTTCTCCAAATTTATTTACAATTTCTTCAATAGATTTTGTGATATATGGAGTAAATTCAATTTGAGCAGATTTTTTGAATAATTCTGGATAATAATCTGAAAATTTCTTTAAAAATTTTAAATATTCATTGGTAGATTTACTTAAATCTAATATTTTTTTAATGGCTATTAATTCCAAGAAACTATCTTCAATAGCTAATAATTTCAAATCAGCAGTAACCGTTTCAAAACCGTGGTTTGGCAAGGCATTGTTATTACTAAAAGAAGCAACATATTCATTAGTGTACGCTAATTCTGCAAACAAAATTTCTTTGCTTTTAAATGGCTGAATTCGAAGCGCTTTTTCCATTCCAATTTCTGTATTGCAACGGTCAGAAATGGTTTGTAAAATGGTATGAAACTCTAAATCTTTTAGTGTTTTTTCGGTTATTGAAATCATTTTTAAATTCCTAAGATAATTGCAAAGTTACAAAAGATAAAGTTTTATATTTGTAAAAACAATAAATATGCTCTATGATAATATTGATTTTTCTTGGAAATCATTTTTTGATGTAGAAATTCAAAAAGAATATTTTTTAAAACTAATTTCAGATGTTGAAAACGAATATGAAACTTCCGTTTGTTTTCCTCCAAAAGATTTAATTTTTAATGCGTTTGAAAAATGTAAATTTAATGACTTAAAAGTTGTTATTATTGGTCAAGATCCTTATCACGGAGAAGGTGAAGCAAATGGTTTATGTTTTTCGGTAAATGATGGCATTAAAATTCCACCTTCATTAAAAAATATTTTTGCAGAAATTAATTCCGATTTTGATTCAATATTTTTACCAACAAACGGAAATTTAGAACGTTGGGCGGAACAAGGAATTCTACTTTTAAACGCTAGTTTAACGGTTAGAAAAGACGAAGCAAATAGCCACAAACACTTAAAGTGGAACATTTTTACAGACGACTTAATTGATTATATATCAAATAATTGCGAAAATATTGTTTTTTTACTTTGGGGAAGTTTTGCACAAAAAAAAGGAATTAAAATTAATAGGGAAAAACACCTTGTTTTAGAGTGTGGACATCCTTCGCCGTTAAGTGCTAATAGAGGATTTTGGTTTGGAAATAAGCATTTTAGTCAAACAAATACCTATTTAAAATCTATTGGAAAAAACCAGATTGATTGGTAAGCTCAGGTTGTTGTAAATCTAAAACACTTAACACTTCTTCACCTAAAAAAGGCCCTCCAGGATAATGAGCGGTATAATCTAAATTTAACCAAATTTTTCCTTTTTCATCACGATGAAAATATATCGTCCTTCCTTTTGAAATGTCTTTAAATAACTCATTACTAATTAGATACATAGCGGTTTCTAATTCTTTTTCAGTGCCCAATAATAGTTCTGGATACATGTGTCTTCCTGTATGAATTAATCGCATACTGCCTCCAATAGATTTTATTGCGGCACACATCAAAATGGCATGGTCATCGCAATCACCAGAAAAATATAATAAACTCTCGCTGCCACTTGCAAAATATTCTTGTCCTTTTGGATCGTTTACGTAATTCCATCTGCTATTTACTTCTTTAAAAACCGCAAAATATTGAATCAGTTTTCGATTAATCGAATAATTTGGTGTGTCTTTAAAATGTGTATTAACAGCAAATAATGCAAAATTTCTGACTTTGGAGCTGGAAAAATCAACACTTTTATATACGCGAGATTTATTTGGAAATGGCTTTAATGTTTTTGATTCTAAAAAAGTTTCTTCTTTTTGCATTTCATCACTTAAAAAAATGATTTTATACGCCGTTATCACTTGAAATAATGAATAGTTACCTTGTACAGATGCAATCGTAAAAATGAGAAAATAAATTAAAATTGAATATATAATTTTTTTACGTAACCATTTTAAAATCAGAATAAAGACAGTCATAAGAAATATAAAAACTGAAATTTTATCGTAGGGTATTTCTGCATCAAAATAATAAATATTTTTTCTGAAATAAATAAAAACAGGAATGCTAATTAGAAATGATAATACAAAGAATATAACATTTTCTCTAAGCCTATTTGCAATAAGCCAAGCGGATATTTTATCAAAAAAAGATTTTAGAAAAAATGTCATTGTTGTATTTCGGAAATTCGATTTTATTTAGCATTCAAAAGTAGTTAAAAATGGGATATCAACATAAATTGATTCGTCTTTTTATACGTTTTTAACAAGTTGATGAAATGGTACTTTTTTAGAAATAATATTCAACTCAAAAAGTTGGTTTTGAACGATTTCAACTGTTTTTTCATCTAAATTTTTCTGACTCCATTGGGTTTGACTTAACCATTGTTGAATGTCTTCAACTTTTTGCCCATATCTTGAAGCCAGTGTTCTATCGATGCTTGGTATGTGTTTAAATTCTTCTGTTGTAGCGTTTATTTTTTCTAAAATTAAAGCTGTAACAGATTTGTTTTCCGCTAAAAATTCATTTCTAACCGCAATTACAAAACAAGGCCAAGGTGTAGGACATTCTCCCACACGTTTAAAAGTTCCATTATCTACTAAAGGTTTAGTGGTATATTTTTCCCACATAAAATAATCTGATTTTCCTTCAGAAAGACTTGCGATTGCTCCGTCTAAATTATTTACGATTTCAAATGGAATAGCATTAATGTTCCAGTTGTTTTTTTCTGCATTTACAAAACTCATTAAATGTGAACCTGAACCCAATCGGCTTATAGCTGAAATTTTATGTTCTAAATCTGAAACCGAGTTGTATTTGGCTTTTCCATCTACGTGAATTCCCCATATTAAGGGTGATTTCACGAAAACTTGCACAATTGAACTGTGCGGATTTTCAGTTAGTTCTTTAATAATTCCTTCCGTTAAAATAATGGCAATATCCGTTTCATTATCACGCAGCATTTGACACATTTTTCCAGTCCCCTCAGGCACGTCTGTCCATTGCAAATCGATTCCAGCTTCATTAAATTCGCCATTTTCAATACACATGTGCCATGGTAAATTAAAATGTTCGGGTACGCCTGCTATTTTGACTTCTTTCATATTTTGGGTATAAGGTTTTGGGTGATGGCTTTAAGGATTTAATTAAATCTGTGTTGATTTACCCAATCAATTTATCCAATGTATAAGCAATCAACTCATTTACCGTTTTTTCTGGATTCAAACTAAATTCGCCTACTACTCTGTTTGCAATAATTGCATTTAACGACAAACAATTATGACCTAATAATTTACCTAAACCATAAATAGCAGACGTTTCCATTTCTAAATTTGTCATTCGTGTTCCGTTATAATTAAAAGTATCCATTTTGTAATTTAGTTCAGGATCCTGAATATTTAATCGTACTACACGACCTTGAGGTCCGTAAAATCCGCCAGCAGTTCCTGTGAATCCTTTATAAAATTTTTCTGAATAGATTTTGTTCTCTAAGGTTTCATTACAAGATACCACTGTTGGTCTACCTTTTCTTGTATCCCAATTGGTGTGTGAAATAAACGCATCTTCTAATTCCGAATCAGAATGTTCTTCAATTAAATAGGAGCGAAGCATATTGTCCAGACCTATTGCGTATTTACTCATTACCCAACTATCCACAGGTATATCAGCTTGTAATGAGCCAGAAGTTCCAATTCGAACGATGTTTAAAGCTGTATGATTTGGTTTAAGTTCTCTGGTGTTTAAATCGATATTGACTAATGCGTCAAGTTCATTCATGACTATATCAATATTGTCGGGACCTATTCCAGTTGACTGAACCGAAATACGTTTGCCTTTATAAATTCCAGTTTCGGTTTTAAATTCTCTTTTTTGTGTTGAAAATTCTACAGTTTCAAAGTGTTTCGTAATTTTTGATACACGTTCTGGATCGCCAACGAAAATAATATCATTAGCAATATGCTCTGGTTTTAAGTTTAAGTGATAAACACTTCTGTCTGGATTTAATATTAATTCTGATGATTTTATCATGATTTTTTGTTTTAAGTTTCAGGTTTAAGGTTTCAAGTTATTTTGTTTTAAACTTGAAGCGTTAAACTTGAAACAAACTTACCCTCCAACACGTTTTGTTTTGAAGCCTTTATCTTGAAGCATTTTCATTATTTTATCTCTGTAATCGCCTTGAAGGATAATCGCGCCGTCTTTAAAACTTCCACCCACACTTAATTTTGTTTTAATTTCTTTGGCAAGAACTTTAAAATCTTCGTCCGTTCCTTCGTAGCCTTCAATAATGGTAGTGGCCTTTCCTTTTCTTTTTTCATATTTACAAATCATAGGTTCTTTCTGAACGTATAATTCATGAGCAATTTCCTGGCTTTCTTCTGGTTCATTTGAAGGAATATGGTCAGGAAATAGGTTTTTTAGTTGGTCTTGTAAATCCATTTTTTAATTTTTTTGAAACACAGATTGGAAAAATTTTTAAAATCTAAAATTTATTTTTTTTTGAAATCGTTTGTAAATATTTTACGAATAAATTGTGGATCTTTTCCAAAATTCAGAATAATTCCTACTTCACAACTTGTTGCTTTTAGATAATTTAGAATTTGACTTTCATGAACTTCTAAAAGATATTCTACTGTTTTTAATTCAATTATTATTGAGTTGTTTACAATGATATCTGGAAAATATTCTCCAACTAAATCATTTTTATAATACACATTTATCTTTTTCTTTTTTTCAATTTCAAAACCATACTTTTTTAATTCAATTGTCATGGCATTATGATATACTTTTTCAAGAAATCCATATCCTAATTCATTATAAACATTATAATAAATTCCAATTATTTGTTTGGTAAGCTCTTGATGAGGAAAATTTTTCATTATTTTGGCGTTTAAATGTTTTAAGGGCTTGTAAAAGATTTTATAAATTAAAATAATTTTTTAAATCTGTGTTTAAATGTTTTCGTATTAATAAAGTTTAAATTATTTTTTTATTAACCCTAATTCTACCAAACGTTCGTGCAAAAATTCGCCTGCAGTAATATTTTCATATAGTTTTGGATTTTTTTTATCGATACATTCTGGTAAACAATCTAATTTCATATCACTTACCGGATGCATGAAAAAAGGAATAGAATAACGTGAAGTACCCCATAATTCTCTTGGTGGGTTTACCACTTGGTGAATCGTAGATTTTAATCGGTTATTGGTATGACGAGATAACATATCTCCAACATTTATCATTAATTCATCTGGTTGCGCCATTGCATCAATCCATTGCCCATCGTGGTTTTGAACCTGTAGTCCTTTTCCTTGCGCACCCATTAATAATGTAATCAGATTGATATCTCCATGCGCTGCTGCACGAACTGCACCATCTTTAGGTTCATCTGTAATTGGTGGATAATGAATAGGTCTTAATATACTATTTCCTTCAGAAATGTAGGCATCAAAATAAAATTCATCCAATCCAATAAATAACGCCAAAGCACGAAGTACATAGATTCCTGTTTTTTCTAACATTTGATACGCTTCTTTTCCAGTGCTATTAAAATTTGGTAATTCAGAAACTGTTACATTTTCAGGATATTCATTAGCGTATTTTGAATTCGAATCTACATATTGACCAAAGTGCCAAAATTCTTTTAAATCACCCGCAGAACGTCCTTTAGCATGTTCTTTTCCAAACGACACATAACCTCTTTGTCCTCCAATACCAGGAATTTCATATTTTTCTTTTGTTTCAACAGGTAAACTGAAGAAATTTCTAACTTCGCTATACAGATTTTCAACTAAATTGTCATCTAAAAAATGACCTTTTAAAGCTACGAAACCAATCTCTTCGTAAGCTTTTCCGATTTCATTTACAAATTTTTGTTTACGTGCCGGATCTTCCGACAGGAAATCACGTAAGTCTACACTTGGAATTTTTTGCATGATAAAAAATTATTTGTTTTTCCAACTCATTTACCGGCTGGAATTCTTACTCTAACAAAGATAAAAAAAATTAGTTAGAAAAAACATAATTCAGAATATTCGCTCCCATTTTTAGGGCTTTTTCTCTAACATTTATAGGGTCGTTGTGTACTTCTTGGTTTTCCCAACCATCACCTAAATCGCATTCAAACGTGTATAAAAGTGCCAATCTATTTTCAATAAAAATACCGTAGGCTTGCGGTTGTTTGTTGTCGTGTTCGTGAATTTTTGGTAACCCGTTTGAAAAAGTATAAGGCGTTTGGAAGATAGGATGTGTTTTAGGAATTTCAACTAATGCCGTATTTGGGAAGAGTTTTTTAATTTCTTTTCTAATATATTCGTCCATTCCATAATTGTCATCAATATGTAAGAAACCACCTGAATTTAAATAATTTTGAAGATTTTGAATGTCGTTATTACTGAAAACTACATTTCCGTGACCCGTCATATGTACAAAAGGATATAAGAACAATTCTGCACTTCCTACATCAACGGAATTGACTTTAGGGTTTAATTTTGTTTTAATATTTTGATTGCAAAATTTCACTAAATTAGGCAATGAAGTAGGATTGGCATACCAATCGCCTCCGCCAGAATATTTTAAAACAGCAATATCTTGAGATAATCCCAAGTTCCAGAATAGTAAAATTCCAAAAGTTATAAATTTATTCATTTTGAATTACAATTGTATGGCAAGCCACTAAAGCTGCAGTTTCCGTTCTTAATCTTGTGTTTCCCAAAGTTACAGGAATAAATTCATTTTCAATAGCTAATTTGATTTCTTTTGAAGAAAAATCACCTTCAGGTCCAATTAATATTGTAATTGGATTGTCTTTTATAATTTCTTTAGCAAAAGATTTTTTATCAGCTTCTTCACAATGGGCAATAAATTTTTGACCAGAATGATTTTTTTTAAGAAATTCAGACAGCGTAATGGCTTCGTTTATTTTTGGTAAATAATACTGATTGGATTGTTTTGTAGCAGATTGAATGATTTTTTCAGCCCTATCTGTTTTATATATTTTTCGTTCTGAATGTTCGCAAATAATTGGCGTAATTTCGTGAATACCAATCTCGGTAGCTTTCTCTAAAAACCATTCAATTCTGTCGAGCATTTTGGTTGGAGCTACAGCAATATGTGTGTAAAAATTAGTGGGTTTAAAAAAGTGTTCTTCAACAATTTTTACTTCACATTTTTTTTCTAATCCTAAAATTATTTCAGAAATAAATAAATACCCTAAACCATTAGTAATATGTATTTTATGACCTTCTTGTTTTCGTAATACTTTAATAATATGTTTGCTTTCTTCTTTATCAAAAGTAAACGTTTTATCACCGGATTTTATTTCGGAATTATAGAATAATTGCATAATTTTAAAATTCAATTCTTGCTTTAGAAACGACGTCAGCTGTACTGAAATTTTCTTCTAAAAAGTTATAATAACCAACAATTCCAATCATTGCAGCGTTGTCTGTTGTGTATTCAAATTTTGGAATATACGTTTTCCAACCGTATTTTGATTCCGCTTCTTTTAAAGTATTTCTTATACCTGAATTTGCCGAAACCCCACCACCAATAGTAATTTGTGTAATACCAGTTTCTGATACAGCTAATTTTAACTTATCCATCAAAATTTCGATGATAGTATGTTGTATAGAAGCACAAATATCATTTAAATTTTCAGTGATAAAATGTTCATTTTCTGCTAATTTTTTCTGAATAAAATATAAAATTTGCGTTTTTAAACCACTAAAACTAAAATCCAAACCTGGTACTTTTGGCTTGGTAAAAACAAATGCTTTCGGATTGCCTAATTGTGCATACTTATCTATCAAAGGTCCGCCAGGATAGGGAAGGCCTAAGATTTTAGCACTTTTATCAAATGCTTCGCCAACCGCATCATCTGTAGTTTCGCCTATAATTTCCATTTCAAAAAAACTGGAAACTTTTACAATTTGTGTATGACCTCCAGAAATGGTTAAAGCAATAAAAGGAAAACTTGGTTTTTCGTAGCCTTCTTCATCAATAAAGTGGGCTAAAATATGTGCTTTCATATGGTTAATTGCCACTAAAGGAATATTTAAACCAAGACTTAACGATTTAGCAAAACTTCCTCCAACTAAAAGCGAACCCATTAAACCAGGGCCTTGAGTAAAGGCAATGCAATTTAAATTTTCTTTTGTAATTCCAGCTTTTTTAATTGCCATTTCCACAACCGGAACAATATTTTGCTGATGCGCTCTTGATGCCAATTCGGGAACCACACCGCCATATTCTTCATGAACTTTTTGTCCTGCCACAATATTAGATAACACTTTGTCATTGCACAAAACAGCTGCAGAGGTATCGTCGCAAGAGCTTTCAATTGCTAAAGTATATATATTTTTCGTATTTGTTAGGTTAGGCATGAATTTTGGTATAAAAGTATTGTATAAGTCTTACAAAATTGCTTATTTTTGTTGCTATTAGCAAATAAAAATAGATTTGTTTTGCAAAATTAAATAAATAAAATATTAAATCAGTAAAAAAAATAGCGGTTCGTTCCTTAATTGGAATGGTACTTTTTGTGCTTTTAGTAGCTATACTATTGGCCTTACCTGTTGTGCAAACAAAATTAGGGGCATACGCTACAGATCAGCTGAAAAAAGACTTTGGTGTTTCTATTACTATTGAAAAAGTGGCTATTAATCCGTTTGGAGGTGTTAAGCTGAAGGGAGTTTTGGCTTTAGACCATCATAACGATACGCTTTTTCATTTTAACCGAATTCATACTTCCATTTTAAGCTATAAAAAATTATATGAAAAAGGGCATCCTTATTTGGGCGACTTACAAGCCGATGAATTAAACCTGAAAATAATTCAATATAAAGGAGAAAAAGACACTAATTTGGACAAGTTTGTAGCTGCTTTTGATGATAATCCTCCGAAACCTTCTACTGGAAAATTTAGATTAAAAATAAATTCTATTTCCCTACAAAATAGTCGATTTAGGTATATTGATGAAAATTTAAAAACGCCTAAAGTATTAGATTTTTCTAATTTAAATGGACAATTAGACGATTTTTATGTAAAAGGTGCAAATGTATTTGCTTATGTATACAAGATGTCGTTTAAAGACCATAGAGGTTTGATAATGAAAAACTTAACTTCAGATTTTACCTACACCAAAAAGAACATTTTATTAAACGAATTAATTTTAGAAACGGAAAACTCTTCTTTTAAAGGAAAAACAGAACTACGTTACGATAGAAAGGATTTTAAAGATTTTAATAACAAAGTAATTTTCGATTTAGATATTAAAGAAGGTAAAATTTCGAGTAACGACTTAAATTTCTTCTATCCTGAATTCGGAAAAAATCAGAAGTTTTATATCGATTCACATATTTTAGGAACGTTAAATGATTTGAAATTTAATAACTTAAAGTTCAATGATTTAAATGACAATGAAGTAGTTGGAAATCTTCAGCTTAAAAATATTTTTGGTAAAGCTGACCAGAAGTTTTATTTGAAAGGAAGTTTCGACAGATTATCAGCCAGCCAAGCAAGTGTTAGTAAGCTCTTACCAAATCTGTTAGGGAAAAATTTACCCAAACAATTACAAAAACTGGGTAAAGTTGAATTGAAAGGGAAAGTAGAGCTTACTGAAAAATGGATTATTGCCGATGTAGATTTGTTTTCGAAATTGGGTCGTGCTATGGGCGATTTTAAAATGGATAAAATAGATACCATTGACCGTTCCACTTATGTAGGGAAGTTTCAGTTAGATAATTTTGATTTAGGTATTTTTTTAGAGGAAAAAGACTTGGGGCGTACATCTGTTAATGTTGATGTCGATGGAACCGGATTTTCTAAAAAATACTTGAATACCAAACTAAAAGGAAATGTAAGTCAGTTTAAATATAATGGCTATACATATAAAAATATTGATATCAATGGCACGATGAAGATGCCTTATTTTAAAGGACATTTGCATAGTAAAGACCCTAATTTATTGCTTACATTCGATGGTTTAGTTGATTTAAGTAAGAGAAAAAAAATATATGATTTTGATGTTGAAATTGAATACGCCAATCTTAAAAAAATAAATTTATACACCAAAGATGCTACTTCTGTTTTAGCAGGCTCTATTGTTATGCAAGCGCAAGGAAATTCATTAGATGACTTAGCCGGAACACTTAGTTTGAATGATATTTCTTACATCAATCCAAAAAATAAATATTATTTTGATGCTGCATCCGTAACGTCTTCATTCGATAATCAAAACATAAGAACAGTTTCTTTTCATTCGGATGATATTATTGAAGGGCAAGTAGTTGGTAAATATCAAACCAAACAAATTAAAAAAATACTTGAAAATGCTGTTGGTAGTTTGTATGCGAATTATTCGCCACATAAATTATCGAAAAATCAATTTTTAGATTTCGATTTTACACTTTATAATAAAGTATTGGAGGTATTGTATCCTGATGTTTCTATTGCAGAAAATACTCACTTTAAAGGAAAAATTAATGCCGATGCAGGTTTGTTTCAATTTGACTTTAATTCTCCATTTGTCAATGCTTTTGAAAATAAATTTAATGGTATAAAAATCGATATCGATAATAAAAACCCACTTTATAACACCTATATTGAATTAGATAGTTTAAATACTAAAAACTATAAAATATCTGAATTTAGTTTAATTAACTTAACCCTGAACGACACATTATTTGCCAGAACTGAATTTAAAGGCGGTGATAAAGGTGAAGATAAATTCGATTTAAATTTATTTCATACCATTAATAAAGACAAACAGTCGATTGTAGGTTTTAAAAAATCAGACATTACATTCAAAAATTTCCAATGGTATATTAATGAAAAAGAAACTGATGGAAATACGATAATTTTTGATAAACAGTTTAAAAACTTCAATTTCAATCAATTGACCTTATCTCATAATGATCAGTTTATTGATTTTAATGGAATAATGAATGGAAATACATACAAAGATTTTAATTTCACGTTTAATGATGTAGATATTTCCAAAATCACACCTGATATCAAAAATTTAAGTCTCGGTGGGAAACTAAATGGAAACTTAAAATACAAACAAGATAATTTAGTATATGAACCATCTACAGATTTAACTATTGACGGTTTACAATTAAATAATGACGATTTAGGAAATCTGAAATTAAAAGTCTTTGGTGATGAAAATTTCAAAACATTTAATGTTGATGCATCGATTGTTCATCAAGATGAAGTAACATTTTCAACAACAGGAACAGTAGACATAGTTAATAATCAGACGGTTTTAAATTTAGAGGCTGTTTTTGAAAACTTTAATATTAAACCTATTGGTGGCTTTTTAACAGGTATTTTAGACAATATACGAGGTATGGCTTCTGGTAAAACCAATATTGTTGGTTCAATTGATAATCCAGATGTAGATGGTGTTTTATATTTAAATAATGCAGGTTTACGTGTACCATATTTAAATGTAGATTACGATTTCGATAAAAATTCAAAAATCGATTTAACACAAGAAAAATTTATTTTTAGAGATATTGATATTATCGATGTAAACGAGAAGACCAAAGGAATTTTAAGCGGAACCATTTCTCACGAAAAGTTTGGAAATTGGGAAATGGATTTAAAAATAGCATCGGATAAGCTTTTGGTTTTAGATACAAAAGATGGAGATGACGCCTATTATTTTGGAAAAGCATATTTTGATGGTTTTGCGACAATCGAAGGTCCTGTAGAGGCATTAGTTATTAATGCAGAAGGGGAAAGTGCGAAAGGAACATCAATTAAAATTCCAGTAAACGATTCAGAAAGTGTTAGCGATAATGGTTTGGTTCATTTTACTACAAAAGAAGAGAAATTTGGCACAAAAACCACCATAAAACAACCAACCAAAACCTACAGAGGAATCGATTTGAATTTTAATTTCGCCATTACACCAAATGCAGAAATTGAAGTAATTTTAAATCGTGAGACTGGGCATTCTATGAAAGGAACGGGTAATGGATCGATGTTTATGAATATCAATACCTTAGGTAAATTTCAAATGACGGGTGACTTTATCGTCAACAAAGGAGAATATTTATTTAGATATGGGAGTTTAATTGATAAAAAATTCAATGTAAAAAACGGAGGAACAATTAGTTGGGATGGCGATCCATTGGGTGCGAAGTTAAATTTAGAAGCAGTGTACGCTTCACAAGCAAATCCAAATGTATTATTAGAGAATACTGCTTTCAATAAAAAAATTCCAACAGAAGTTAGTATTTTAATTACTGGTGAATTAAACGCACCACAATCCGATTTTAACATCAATTTCCCAAATGTAAATTCTGTTTTAAAAAGTGACTTGGATTACAAATTACAAGATAAAGATTTCAGGCAACAACAAGCTTTTGCATTATTAGCAACTGGAGGATTTTTTGCACCAAATAACACCAATTACTTTGGTTCTTTATTTGAAAAAGCGAGTAGTATATTTGGAGATGTATTATCAGACGGAGATAATAAATTACAACTGGGTGTAAATTATCAAATTGGAAACCGACAACAAGAAATTTCAGACAGAGCGCTTGTTACTTTAACGACTCAAATTAATGATAGAATTAGCATTAATGGAAACGTTGGTGTTCCAGTGGGTGGTATCAATCAATCATATGTTGTTGGAAATGTAGAAGTTGAAATGCGTTTAAATCCAGATGGAACATTAACCGCACACGTATTTAATAGAGAAAACGATTTAAATTCCAATACAATCGGACAAAATATAGGTTATACGCAAGGTTTAGGATTGTCGTATCGTGTAGATTTTGACGATTTTAAAGAGTTGCTACACAAGTTATTTAAATCTCAAAACGAAAAAGATAACGTTAACAAACCTATTAACGAATCAGATGATTCGGAAACCAATCCAGAGTTTATAAACTTTATAGAAGAAACTCGAAAACGACAAATTAAAGAAGAAAAAAAAGTCGAACCTAAGAACCGAGTTCCAGATATTAATGATGTGCATTAAATCAAGTTTTTTTGTTAATTTTTAGAAATTTATTAACGAAAACGTTTGAAAATAACATTATGACAAAAAATATGTCTTTTTTTAGCATAATATGTAATTTCCTTTACTAATTTTACAAATAATATAGTATTAAATATGTCAACAGCAATTAAAAAAATTGGAGTTTTAACTTCAGGTGGCGATTCGCCAGGTATGAATGCAGCCATTAGAGCCGTAGTTCGTGCTTGTGCTTATTATAATATTGAGTGTGTTGGAATATACCGTGGTTATCAAGGTATGATTGAAGGCGATTTTAAACCTATGGGACCTCGTGATGTAAAAAACATCATTAATAAAGGTGGAACTATATTAAAAACCGCACGTTCAAAGGATTTTATGACTGTTGAAGGAAGAAAAACAGCATACAATAATTTGAAAGCCAATGGAGTAGATTCACTTGTTGTTATTGGAGGTGATGGTACATTTACAGGTGCTGAAAAGTTTAATGAAGAATTTGGTTTTTCAGTAATTGGAATTCCAGGAACAATTGATAATGATATTTTTGGAACCAGTCATACTCTAGGATATGATACCGCATTGAATACAGTTGTGGATTGTATTGATAAGATTAGAGATACAGCCAATTCACACAACCGTTTATTCTTCGTAGAAGTAATGGGCAGAGATGCCGGACATATTGCGTTAAACGCAGGAATTGGAGCAGGAGCAGAGGAAATTTTAATTCCAGAAGAAGCTTTTGGTTTAGACCGATTGGTAGATTCTTTGAAAAAAAGTAAAGAATCAGGGAAAACATCAAGTATAGTAGTGGTTTCTGAAGGGGATAAAATAGGTAAAAACGTTTTTGAACTTAAAGATTTCGTTGAAGAAAATATGCCAGAATATGACGTACGTGTTTCGGTACTTGGGCATATGCAACGAGGGGGATCACCTTCTTGTTTCGACAGGGTTTTAGCTTCTCGATTAGGAGTAAAAGCAGTAGAAAGTTTAATAGAAGGCAAATCTAACTATATGGTTGGAATACAATATGACAAAATTTGTCTAACACCTTTAGAACAAGCCATTAAAGGACAAAGTGAAATTGATTTAGAACTTGTAAAAGTTTCAGATATCGTATCTTCATAATAAAAGGCAAAAGTAAAAAGTAAAAAGTAAAAAGTAAAAAGGCAAAAGTAAAAAAGTAAAGAGTGCTTTTCAACTCAATTAACAAAAGGATTCCAGAGGAATCAAATATTTAAAAATTATGTCAACAGTAAAATTAGGAATTAACGGATTTGGTAGAATTGGTAGAATTGTTTTTAGAGAAACATACAACAGAGACAATGTAGAAGTTGTTGCCATTAACGATTTATTAGACGTAGATCATTTGGCGTATTTATTAAAATACGATTCAGTACACGGTCGTTTTGCTGGTAAAGTAGAAGTTAAAGACGGAAAATTATACGTTAACGATAAATACATTCGTGTAACTGCAGAAAGAGATCCAGCTCAAATTAAATGGGATGAAGCGGGTATTAATGCGGATGTAGTAGCAGAATGTACTGGTTTTTTCACAACTAAAGAAACAGCAAATGCTCATATTGTAGGTGGTGCAAAAAAAGTAATTATTTCAGCACCTTCAGCAGACGCACCAATGTTTGTAATGGGAGTAAACCACGAAAAAGCAACAGCTGCAGATACTGTAGTTTCTAATGCTTCGTGTACAACTAACTGTTTAGCGCCTTTAGCAAAAGTAATTCACGATAATTTCGGAATTGTAGAAGGGTTAATGACAACAGTTCACGCATCTACTTCTACTCAAATGGTAGCTGATGGTCCTTCAAGAAAAGATTGGAGAGGTGGTCGTGCCGCTTCAGTAAATATTATTCCATCTTCAACTGGTGCTGCAAAAGCAGTAGGACAAGTAATTCCAGATTTAAATGGAAAATTAACAGGAATGTCTATGCGTGTACCAACGGTTGATGTTTCTGTAGTAGATTTAACTGTAAAATTAGCTAAAGAAACTTCTTATGCAGAAATTATGAGTGTGTTGAAACACGCTTCTGAAACGTCAATGAAAGGTATTTTAGGATACACAGAAGATTTAGTAGTTTCTCAAGATTTCGTATCAGATACACGTACTTCAATCGTTGATGCTAATGCAGGAATTGGATTAAATTCAACTTTCTTTAAATTGGTTTCTTGGTACGATAATGAATACGGATATTCTTCTAAATTAATTGATTTAGCTTTACATATCAATTCTTTAAAATAAAATTATTAAATAGAATATAGAAATCAAAAATTTGGTTTCTATATTCTATATTCTTTTCTCTATATTCTAAAAATCATGAAATTACTTGTAGATAGTGGTTCCACTAAAGCAGATTGGATTGCCATAGACACTAACGGGAAGGTATTATTTACCACACAATCATTAGGATTAAATCCTGAAGTGCTAACAAAAGAAGAAATAATTGCTCGTTTGGATGATAAATTTGATATTTCACATAATAAAGATAAAGCAGCTCATTTGTTTTTTTACGGTGCAGGATGTGGAACAGATCGTATGAAAAACTTCTTAACTGACGTATTTAAAGATTATTTTAAAAATGCTTCTGTTAATGTATACGAAGATACTTATGCTGCTGTTTTTGCTACTACACCAAAAAATCAAGAAGCCATTGTTTGTATTTTAGGAACAGGTTCAAATTGTAGTTATTTTGATGGGCACGTTTTACATCAAAAAGTACAATCATTAGGTTATATTGCTATGGATGATTGTAGCGGAAACCGTTTTGGTCGTCATCTATTACGTGGTTATTATTTTAATAAAATGCCTGCGAATTTGGCTTCAGAATTTGAAAAAGAATTTGATGTAGAACCAGATGCAGTAAAAGAAAATTTATATAAAAAACCAAATCCTAATGCGTATTTGGCTACCTATGCTAAATTTTTAATTAAGCATAAAAACACCGAATTCTGTCAGAAATATATTAGAGAAGAATTGGTTGCATTTGTAGAAAATTACATCATGCAGTTTGAAAATTGTAAAGAAATTCCTGTTCATTTTGTAGGTTCTATTGCTTTTTATTTAAAAGAGGAATTAGTAGCCGTTTTAAATGAATACGGAATCAAAATAGGGAATGTATTAAGACGTCCAATAGACGGATTAATAGAATTTCACGTGGCTAATAGTTAATAATATTAGCAAAAGTTAATTTGTTTTAAAAGCCCGAGTAGCGAAAGTTACTTGGGCTTTTTGTTTTTTAATCATACGAATTTTCAATGGTTACAGCACAAAATAGCTTAAAATTCAGTATTTTTGTAGTATAAATAGCAAGAATGAAAATCACACAAGTATTTAATAATTTTTTTGAAAGCGAAAAAGTGGGCGGTTTGATATTATTGGTTTGCACCATAACGTCATTACTAGTAGCTAATTCTACTTTTGGAGAAAGTTACCACCATTTTTGGTTAACCGAATTTTCAGGCAAACCTTTAGAATATTGGATTAACGATGGCTTAATGACCATTTTCTTCTTGTTAATTGGGTTAGAATTAGAACGAGAAATTTATCAAGGCGAATTGTCTAATATTAAAGACGCCTTATTACCCATATTTGCTGCTATTGGTGGAATGGCGATTCCTGCGGGAATTTATTTAGCATTTAATTTTGGTGCGGTTACGCAATCAGGTGCAGGAATACCTATGGCAACTGATATTGCTTTTGCTATTGGAATTTTATCGTTGTTAGGAAATCGTGTGCCTTTGTCATTAAAAATATTTTTAACTGCTTTAGCCGTTATTGACGATTTAGGTGCCATATTAATTATCGCTATTTTTTATACGAAAACCATTTTGTGGAGCAATTTAGCCATCGCTTTAGGCATATTTGTATTTCTTTATGTTTTGGGTAAATATTTTAAAGTTAAAAACCTACTTCCTTATTTAATTGGTGGTGTCTTTATGTGGTATTTTATGCTGCATTCTGGTGTACACGCCACAATTACAGGTGTGCTATTAGCTTTTGCTATTCCATTTGGAAGCGGTGGAAATAAATCTACTTCTTATATTTTACAACATATTTTACACAAACCTGTGGCGTTTTTAATCTTGCCTATTTTTGCCTTAGCGAATACCGCTATTGTAATGAATGGTAATTTAGCTGAAGTTGTTACGGAAAACTACAGTTTAGGTGTGGCGTTGGGCTTGGTTGTAGGAAAACCATTAGGTATTTTTATTCTTACTTTTCTTGTGGTAAAAATAGGTTGGTGCCAACTTCCAATTGATATGAATTGGAAATCCATTTTAGGAGTTGGGTTTTTAGGCGGAATTGGCTTTACAATGTCTATTTTTATTACACTTTTAGCGTTTGATAACTCAGAAATAATTAATAACACGAAATTAATCATTGTATTTTCCTCATTAATAGCAGGAATCGTTGGTTTTTTGTTCTTAAAAACAACTTTAAATCAACAACAAGAAGCTTAAACGTTGATTAAATTCCCAAACACTTCAAGTTATTTATAAAATAAGTATCAGGATTAGTAGTGTCTTTATAAATTTCCGACTTTAACTCTGGTTTAATTACAAAATTTACATCACCAGTTGCTGCTGCAATTTTAATTAAATACACTTTTGACGTTTTTAAATCTTCAAAATTTTCAGGTGTGAAATAAAAGAAACCAGATAAAATTCGCAGGTTATTTTTTTCTACAGCGTCGTACTGCAAGTCGTTACACGTTTCAGTATCTAAAGAATTAATAAGTTTCACTTGTTTGCCATTCGCCATTTCTAAATATATTTTCGTGCTTTTGTCTATGCATATTGGAGTTAAGAAGTCTTTACTCTTTTGTAAATATTGAAAATTCAAACCTATAAAACCATCCACATTAAAAAGCTTAAAAGTTAAAAATGATGTAGTATTTCCAAAAACACTTTCATCTACAATTTTATCTTTCAAAACACGTGTGTTACTGGTATCTGTAGCAACATCAATTTCATATTCGCAGGGTTTGTCTTGTGAAAACGTAAATTGAGTTAAAAAAAGTAAAACAGTTATTTTTAAAGTTTTCATATTTATAATTTTGTGCAAATTAATACAATTTTTTCGTTATTTATGTTGGTGGTAAAAAAAGCATAAACAGTGCCACCATCTGCAATTTTATATTTTTTTCTAATTTCTTCAACGGTTAAAGGGAAATTACGGGTTGTAATATTCATCTTCTTACCTTCAAGGTGCTTTTTAAGATTTTCTTTTTTAAACGGAATGACGTCATTAATGATAAATCGTCTTCCTGGAAAATCAATTAATTCAATATGGGTAAATAAATGCGAATGCGGATGTAATTTAGAAATATGTAGCGCATCGCACAAATAATCTACACCACCAGATTTTAATAATGGCGCATTCGGTTCATATAAAAATTCTTGTGGTAAACTAAAGCGTGCAGGCGTATGTTCACCTAAAATAAAAGTAGTACAATCTGTTTTTTCCTTTTGAATGTTTACGGCATTAAGTTCAATTTCAGCATCATATCCTTTTTCTAAAAGCCATAGAATCTCTTTTACTTCGTTTTCAATGGCTACGATATGAATGGATTTTATGTTTTCCAATTCCATACAACCTGCGGTAATATCTAATATTGGTGCAGTTTTTATTAAAATAGACTGACTTTTAGAAAAATACAAACTCAAATTTTCAGGAACATTTGGCAAACAATCTTTAAGTAAAAACACTTTTCCTTTTACATCACTTCGTCTGCTTGGATCAATATAAATCCAATCAAAAGTACGGTCCGATTGCATTAAAACATCGGTGCTGTTTTGTGCCAAACAAGTAATGTTAGTTACATTCAATACACCATAATTATGTTGCACTATTTCTGAAAGTGCCACGTTTCTTTCACAATGAATAACACGCTCAAATTTTTTCGAAAAATAATAATCATCCACGCCAAAACCACCGGTTAAGTCTATTAATGAGGTACCAGAAATTAATTCAGATTTGTATTTGGCAGTTATTTCAGAAGACGTTTGCTCTATGGAAATACTTGGCGGATAGTAAATGTTATCCGTGTTAAACCAAGTTGGAAGTTTATGTTGCGATTTGTTTTTAGATACGATTTGATTGATAATTTCTTTCCAATCTACTTCAGGAAAAGGGTTTTTAGATAACGCTAATTTTGAAATATTGGCTTGTAAAGACGAATTAATAAATTCTTGAATTTCGGCGGAGAGAAGTGATAGCTGCATTACAAACCTTTGGTTACAATTTGAATAAATGTGCTTTTAGGGTAAAACTCTTTCAGTACCACTTTTAAAGCCGTGTAAACAGGAATGGCAATAATCATTCCCAATATCCCTAATAGCGTTCCTGAAATTAGTGTTACCAAAAATATTTCTAAAGGATGCGAATTCGTGCTTTTAGAAAAAATAATGGGTTGACTAACATTATTATCAATAAGTTGCACAATAAAATAGCCAATAATAACATATAATGTGGTGGGCATTACTACCAATTGAAAATCTTCGTGAATGTGCCCCAATATGGTTAAAAACGCCGTCATTACTAAAGCAATTATAGGACCTATGTAAGGTATAATGTTTAAAATGGCACCTAAAAACGCAATAATAAACGCATTTTCTACACCAAAAATTAATAATACAATTAAGTACATTACAAATACCAATAATAGCTGTGTTAATAAGCCAATGGTGTATTTAGATAGCATATTTTTTATACGCAAAAGCGAAGCTAAAATGCGCCATCTGTGGTTCGCAGGTAAAACAGCTCGTAAATTTGTTGTAATTAGTTTTTGATCTTTCAATAAGAAGAAACATATAAAAAATATCGAGAAAATAGCCATTCCAAAATTTCCTATGGAACCAATTATCGAATTTAATATATCAGTAATAAAATTAAAATTAAACGATTGTGTAATCTTCTGAATGTCTATTAATTTTTTATACTGAATGTCATAGGTTTGCAACCAAACATCTACTTGATTGATAAATAACGTAGAATTTTTTTCTAACGCCACCATATCAAGTAACGCTAAATTTTTACTCTGACTGACTATTAAAGGCACAAATAATAACAAGATGCCAAACGCTAAAACAATAAACAGCGTTAATGACACGATAATAGCTAAAATAGGATGAACGCGTAACTTTTTTTGTAAAAAATCAGAAATGGGTTGCGCCACAAAACTTAATAAAATCGCTACAATAACATAAAGTAGTACCGACGAAATTACTCCAATAATATAGCCCAAAAACACTATGCCTGCAAGAATAAACAGCGTGCGAAGTAAAGCATTAGAAATGTTTTTAGATGTCATTTTGTAATGGGTAATTGAATTAAAAAACAATTAAATTGATGTCTCTATGCTCCAATTGAAACCAATCGGCGATGGATTTATTGGTTAAAATTCCGTGGTAAAAATAAATACCATTTTTCAATCCTTTATTGCAACGAATAGCCGTTTCAATACCACCATCTTCAGCAATGTTTATTAACGTTGGCGTGATAATATTACTAATTGATATACTTGCTGTTTTAGAATAGCGTGAAGGAATATTCGGCACACAATAATGAATGACATTGTTTTTTATAAAGGTTGGGTGTTCGTGTGTGGTAATTTCTGAAGTTTCAAAACAACCACCCGTATCAATACTTACATCAACAATTACGGCTCCTTTTTTCATATGTTCTACCATTGTTTCTGTAACTACAATGGGTGTTCTGTTTTCCCCTTTTAAGGCGCCAATAGCCACATCACATCTTCGTAAAGCTTTTAAAAGGGCTTTATCGTGAATGGTAGAGGTAAATATTCTTTGGTTTAATGTATTTTGTAACCGTCGTAATTTCGTAATAGAATTGTCAAATACTTTTACGTTAGCGCCTAAGCTTAATGCAGTTCGTACGGCATATTCTGCAACCGTTCCTGCGCCTAAAATAACAACTTCAGTAGGAGGTACGCCCGTGATGTTTCCAAAAAGCAATCCTTTACCATCATTATTATTAATCATTAATTCGGCAGCAATTAAAACCGAAGCCGTTCCTGCAATTTCACTTAACGATTTTACTGCTGGATACGAACCGTCGCTATCTTTAATAAATTCGAACGCTAATGAAGTGATTTTCTTTTTGGTAAGCGCTTCAAAATATTCTTTTTTCTGTGTTTTTAATTGAATGGCTGAAATCAGAATGGCTTCTAAATTCATCATTTCTATTTCTTCTAAAGTAGGCGGTTCTACTTTTAAAAGTATCGGACAAGAAAATACTTTTTTTGTATCTTGTGTTACTTCTGCGCCCGCATCTGCATATTCTTTATCAGAAAAACTGGCATTTTTACCCGCATCACTTTCAATCATTACACGGTGTCCGTGACTTACCAATGAACTCACCGCATCGGGTGTTAAACAAATACGACGTTCTTGGTAAGACGTTTCTTTAGGAATCCCTATAAACAATTCACTTTTGTGTTTGCCAATTTCCAATTTTTCTTCTTGCGGAAGCAATTGTTTGGCTGAAAATGGAGTATAGATTGACATACGTGTTTTGATTTTGTAGCCAAATTAAGTAATTTTCTATTAAGTTACAAGCGAGCAGCTAAATAATATAGAAAACCAATGGTTTGAGATGCTGAAACAAGTTAAGAATGTGAGGTTTTGTGGCTTGGCATAGTTACGAATTTCAGAACCGATTATTTTCATATTATCATCCATAAATTAGTACTTTATTTTGATTTAATGTCTTTCTAAAATAGGGGTTTTTAATAGCTTTTTCTTCTAATAAATCAATACTTCTTTCTAAAATGTTTTCAAGTGAAAACTTTAAGTTATAATAATTATCTCCATAATCTAAAACATCCAGATTTTCAAAATCAACAATTAAATCAACATCACTTTCGCTGTTAAATTTGTCGGTTAAAACAGAGCCAAAAGCATATAAAGATTTTACTTTATGTGTTTTGCATAAATTTAAGATATCATTATTATGATTTTCAATTAAGTTCATATAATTATTAATTTTAAAAAAAATACATAAAAAACATTAAGTTTCAATTTTTAACGATTTTTTGTAGCCTTGCCACAAGGTTCCGCAGCTACACAAGGTTCAAGGATTCGGAACCGATTATTTTCTATCAAAGATAAAATTTCTTGCGAGAAATAAACGTGTATTTACTACAAAATACGCAATCTTGCCAAACGCCTGTTACCACCAGTTATTTTTCTTTCGACCTTGTCAGCCACGGTGTTATTGTTAATGAAATTAGTCCTGCGGAAATAGCTGTCACAATTACGTTTCCGTATTGTTTATAGTCAAGTCCGATTAAAAGTCTTATCGAAATAATTGTCAAAGTTAGACCTGCTAAAATTGCCCAATATTTTAAATGTATATTTTCGTTTTCAGTCTTGTTTGTCGGCAGTTTATAAATGGCAAAAGCAATTACAAGTCCACCGAGTAAAGTCGAAGAATGTTGCAATATTTTTAAGATTGGAATTTGTCTGCCTAAAAAGTCAACCGAGTTTTGTAATGCTGGAATTGTCTGCACAAAATAACCGTGGTCGTGAGTAAAACTATCCCAAAAAATGTGTGAAGCCGCACCGATTAGAATTGAAATTGTCACTACGAACCAGTTTCTTTTAAAGTGTCCGTTCCAGTCAAACTGTCTAAATACTGAAAATCTTGATTTTAAAATTGTCGGCAAGTTGTCGAATAAACTGTCTCGAACAATGTTGTGAAAAATGAAAGCAAGCAACAGTCCTAAAGGTAAGTCGAACCAAAAAAGTCCGTCAATTGTGTGGCTGTAATTGCTCTTAATTCTCATTCTTAAAAAGTATTCAAAGTCTGGTGTCAAACTGCCGATTACAAGTCCAGTCAACGAGAACCATTGTCGAGGCAAAAATGTCAACGGTAAAACTATGGCTGGGTGTGAAAATGTAAATGGCATTTCTTTTTATCTGTTCGTTATTTGTTTTGCTGTCGTCTTTTATAATTGGTGGTAACGTTCCGCAGCTTGCAGAAGTGGCGGATTAAGGAAGCCTAAACTTTCGGTTAAACACTGACTTTGCAAGTACAAAACCAACTTTAAATTAAGCCCAAAACCCGCCATTTTTGCAAACCGCTGTTAGTGGCAGTTAATTTATTGTCGTTTAAATCGTTTGAAAAAAGTCCAAATTACTTCACAAGCATTCATATCTTGGCTTGTCTTTCCAATAATGGCTTCATTCAAATATTGATAACCTTGTGGCCAAGTATGTCCGCCATTTAAAACAACGTAACTCACCACTTCACTTCCATTAGTCACATTTGAATAAACTCGTTGCTTAATTGTTGTTCCGTCGTTTGCTATGTCTGGTAAGTCTGTTATAGTTGGTGTGGAATTACAACCATTAATTGTTACCCATTTGTCTATGGCTTGAAAATGAGATAAAACAGTACCTCCTGCTGTTCCTCCTGCTGTCATTTGTCCACCTGTGAATGGAACTAGTGGGTCAGTTGTTCCGTGAATATAAATTGCAGGAACTGGTCTGCCTGGATTACAACTTGTTGCTATTGTTGTCGCTTCTATTGTTGCAGCGTCCACTGCGATAGCGGCTATTCTATTACTTAATTCACAACCTAAACGAGAAGACATAAATCCACCATTTGAAATCCCTGTTGCATAGATTTTTGTACCGTCAACCGAATTATTTGCAATCATATAATCACACATTTGGTTGAAAAAACTAACATCGTTTATTCCTAATTGATTTGGTGTTGTTGGTCTTCCATCGTTCCAATTATTTTGAATTCCTGCTGGATAAACCAAAACAACTTTGTCTCTGTCGGCAATAGTTTTGAAATTAGCAATGTTTATCATTCCTTCTGGTGTTCCACTTCCTCCGTGAATAGCAAAAATCATAGGCATTTTTCCTGCGTTGTTGTAACCTGTCGGAAGATATACTATAAAACTTCTTGCGTTTCCGTCAACTGTTAGGTTTACTGTTTTTTGCTCACTCGGTCTGTCAGCCGGTGATGTTGAACTGTCATCTTTGTTACACGAAAGAAGCGTAAATAAAATTGTTAGTATAAAAATAGTCTGTCTCATTATATCTTTAAATTATTTTCAGGTTAGACTTTTCAGGTAGTGTTTGGTTTAATTGCCACTAACTTGTATATATGCGAAAATTTCAAAACCACTTTTATTCCAAATTGGAAAGATTGGCGAAAGTTTTTTTCACATTATTAAATCAAAAATAATAAAATATTTTGAAACTTTTTTACAAGAATAACCCTATTTTAATCATTTTTCAAAACCAATTCTCTTTTTCCATTAGGTAACTGTCTAATTACAATTGAGGCGTGGTCTAAAGGCAATAAATGTGGTATTTTTTCTGGCCACTCAATAAAGCACCAATTTCCAGAATAAAAATACTCGTCAATTCCCATATCATACGCTTCTAATTCGTCATTAATACGATACAAATCGAAATGATATAAAGGTTCACCCGTTTCCGATTCGTATTCGTTAACTAATGAAAAAGTAGGACTACTTGAATTTCCTGTAACGCCTAATTCTTTAACCAATTCCTTAATTAATGTGGTTTTACCCACACCCATAGTCGCGTGAAACGTAATTACTTTTTTTAAACTCGGTGTAGCAAGAATTTCTTTAGCTACTTTATTTATGTCTTCTAATGTGAATGTTGCAGTCATTTTTATGGGTTTAGGGTTAAAGGTTTAGGGTTAAAGGTTTAGGGTTCAGGGTTTATGGTTTAAGGTATACGGTTTTACCTTATACCTTTTACCTCATACCTTTTGCCTTTTACCTCATACCCAAAACCTTTTACCTATTCTACTTCGGATTTAAAACAATACACGGAATAATCATTTCTTCTAATGAAATTCCACCGTGCTGATACGTATTCCTATAATAACTTACATAATGATTAAAGTTGTTTACATACGCTAAAAAGAAATCGCTTTTGGCAAATATATACGAACTGGTCATATTTATGGTGGGTAAACCTATTTTTTTAGGATCTTTTACAGCGTACACATCTTTGTCTTCGTACGTTAAACTTCTACCTGTTTTGTATCGTAAATTTAAACTGGTGTTTTTATCGCCAATCACTTTCGATGGATTTTTGCAGTTAATCGTACCGTGGTCGGTAGTAATAATAAGTTTAAAACCCATTTGTTGTGCTTGCTGAATCATTTCTAACAAAGGCGAATTTTTAAACCAACTTAACGTTAAAGAACGATACGCTTTGTCATTAGACGCCAATTCTTTTACCACATCCATTTCGGTTTTAGCGTGCGATAACATATCTACAAAATTGTACACAATAGTAGTTAAATCATTGTTTTTACACGATTTAAAATTATCTACTAACTTCTTACCATCACGTAAATTGGTGATTTTATAGTATTCGCTTTTAATATTTAAACCCAAACGTTTTAGTTGTTCGTTTAAAAAATCAGCTTCGTGCATATTTTTTCCACCTTCATCAGTATCGTTTTTCCAATATTGTGGGTATTTCTTTTCCATTTCTAACGGCAACAATCCTGCGAAAATAGCATTTCGGGCGTATTGAGTAGCGGTTGGTAAAATAGAGTAGTAGTTCACTTCCTTTTCAGGTTTGTAATGATTGAATACAATGTTTTCGAAAATTTTCCATTGATCCAAACGCAAGTTATCTATCACTACAAATAGAATAGGTTTGTCTTTCTTACGAATTTCAGGTGCTACCAGTTCGCCAAATAATTTATGAGATAAAATCGGTTTGTCTGCTTTTTCATCAAACCAATCTTCGTAATTACGTTCAATAAATTTTCCAAATTGCAAATTGGCTTCCGCTTTTTGGCTTTCTAATATTTGAATTAAGTTTTGGTCTTCTATGGTTTCCAATTCAATTTCCCAATACACTAATTTTCTATAAAATTCCGCCCATTCATCAAACGAGTTTACCATTGCCATTTCCATCGCAATTTTTCTAAATTCTTTCTGATAATCTAACGTAGTTTTTTCAGAAATTAAACGCGAATGGTCTAAGTTTTTCTTTAAACTCAATAAAATCTGATTCGGATTTACGGGTTTTATTAAGTAATCGGCAATTTTACTACCAATGGCTTCTTCCATAATGTATTCTTCTTCACTTTTTGTAATCATAATTACAGGAGTGGAAGATTTAAATTCTTTCATTTCCGATAGCGTTTCTAAACCCGAAAGTCCAGGCATATTTTCATCTAAAAAAACCACATCAAAGGCGGTTTCTTTGTATAAGTCAATCGCGTCTTGTCCGTTGTTACACGTAGTCACGGTATAGTTTTTCTTTTCTAAAAATAAGATATGTGGCTTCAATAAGTCAATTTCGTCGTCTACCCAAAGTATTTTTATATTGTTCATCGTATGTCTGATTTAAAAGTGCAAGTTACTATATGTTAAACGTAAATTTTCTTAAAAATTGTGTAAAATTTTAAGAAATTAGAAAATAATTCAGTGTATGAAACATCAAATTGGGATTGAGTAAGAATACAATGAATTATCGCATACGTTTATAAGTAATTCTTTTCATTCTGGTTTTTAAATCTTTTGAGGGTTTGTAATTAATTTTTGCCGCTTTAATATTCGATTTTCCTAAAGCTGCTTCTGTATCCGCAGGTGTGCCAGTTAAATTTAGTTGAAAGGTACCTAAATTATCAATTCTAACGATATTCCCATTTGCTAATGATTCGCCAATAACATCGCTTAAAGCCATAATTACACCAAAGCAATCTGGTCGACTCATAGTAGTTCTGCTTGCCACTATACGGGCTAAATCATCTAAATTTACTTCTCCTTTGCTTACGGCACAAGGGTAGTATTTTGTTTCTGGAGGCGATACCAAACTGTTTTTTTTAGGTATCATTTTAAATTGTACGGACATATAAATAAGTTAGTAACGATAAAAAAAGTAATTTAACCTTACAAATATATTAAAAGATGTACATCTTTTTGAATAAAGTTATACATCTTTTAGGTAAAAGATGTACATCTTTTGAATGAAAGTCGTACATCTTTTTAAATTATTAAAAGGTGTAGTTGATTTTTACTACTGGTTAAAAAGAAATAAAAGTGCTGTTGCTTTTGTTTTGTAGGAATCATTCTACAAGGCTATTGACGCTTTTTTTATTAAATTTGAAATTAACAAGTACCGTATTTTGTTGAAGATAAAAAAACAATAAGTAATAATTGTCATTTCG